>CAMERU010000131.1 GCA_945935925.1 uncultured Clostridia bacterium
TGTTGTACCAAACTTAAAATCTGACTGCGCAATCGAACGAAAATAATTATGCGGTGTTGCCTTAACGGAAGCGGCGGACAAATTTGAATATTTTCCCTTGAATGGCACATTATAACGTAAGAAAAAGATTTCTTACGGAGATGAATGTATGAAAAGGATCATATCAATTTTGCTGTGCGCCGCGCTGCTGCCTGTTTTTTCGGTAAAGGCGCGGGCGGAAGTCCCGTCGGTTTCGGCGGTCAGCGCAGTGCTTATCGAGGCGGAAACGGGCACCGTGCTTTACGAAAAGAACGCGCACGAGCGGCGCGCAATGGCGAGCACCACCAAGATAATGACCGCGCTCCTTACCATTGAAGCGGGCGACCTCGACCGCGAGTTCATCGTTGACAGCTGCGCAATAATGGTTGAGGGCACGTCCATGGGGCTCAGGGAGGGCGACCGCGTTTCGCGGCGCGACCTGCTTTACGGGATACTCCTGCCCTCGGGGAACGACGCGGCGAATGCGGCGGCTGTTTCCGTTTCGGGGAGCATCGGCGCGTTCGTGGAAAAGATGAACCAAAAGGCGGAGGAGCTCGGGCTGTCGGACACGCATTTCGTCACCCCGTCGGGTCTTGACGCGGACGGGCATTACACCACCGCCGCCGACCTCGCGGCGCTCACCGCGTATGCGATGAAGAACGAGGTGTTTCGGGAGGCAGTGTCCTGCAAGTCGAAGGAAGTCGAGTTCGGGAACCCGCCGTATAGCCGCACTCTTTACAATTCGAACAAAATGCTCAGCCGCTACGAGGGCGCCTGCGGCGTTAAAACGGGCTTTACCGACAATGCGCGCCGCTGCCTTGTTTCCGCTGCGGAGCGCGGTGGCGCAATGCTCATCGCGGTTACGCTGAACGCGGGCGACGACTGGAACGACCATACAAAAATGCTGGACTACGGCTTCACGCGGGTGAAAAGCTATCCCATGGAAACGGGCTGCTCCTCAACGGTTGCCGTCGCGGGAACGGGCGAGCGCGTCGGTGTTTACGCGCAGAGCGCGTCGCTTGCGCTGGAGCCCGAACAGCGCGTTCTACTGACGCGCAGGGTGCTTCTGCCGCGAATGGTATATGGTAGCGTTAAAAAGGGACAGCGGCTCGGTTGTATCGAGTTCCTGCTTGACGGAAAGGTAGTAAAAACAGTGCCGCTGCTCGCGGAAAAGGACGTTGACGCGGCGGACGCCGAGCTTGACCCGCTGCAAAGGCTGCTGTCATTTCTCGGGATATATATTTGATAAATGGCATTCAACGGAGGTAAAATGGAAGAAGTCAGGATACAGAAAATTATCGCGGACAGCGGTTACTGCTCCCGCAGAAAGGCGGAGGAGTATATCGCGTCGGGCGTTGTCACCGTAAACGGCAGGAAATGCTCCCTCGGGGACAAGGCCGACCCGCGCGCCGATATAATCAGGATAGGGGACGACGAGATATCCGCCGCTCCCGCCGAAAAGCGCTACATCATGCTCAACAAGCCGCGCGGCTACGTTACTACTATGGCGGACGAAAAGGGCAGGCGTATCGCCGCAGAGCTGCTCGACGGAGTGGACGAGAGAGTGTACCCCGTCGGGAGGCTGGACAGAAATTCCGAGGGGCTGCTGCTCTTTACAAACGACGGGGCTTTCGCCAACGACATTATGCACCCCTCCCGCCATGTCAGCAAGACCTACCGCGTGACCATTGACGGGCGGGTGTCGGAGGAACAGCTGACAAGGCTCATGTCGGGCGTGGAGCTGGACGACGGGACATGGACGATGCCCTGTCAGGTGGAGATACTCACCGAGGAGCCGGAGCGCACCGTTCTTCGCTTTGTCATCAAGCAGGGGCTGAACAGGCAGATACGCCGTATGTGCACGGCGGTCGGGCTAAATGTGGGCAGGCTGCGCCGCACCGCGATCGGCGGGCTGCGGCTCGGTATGCTGAAGCCGGGCGAATGGCGCGAGCTCACCAAGGACGAGCTGCGAAGCCTGCGCACAGCGGTCGGCAAGAGCGCGCCTCAGCGCGGCGGAAAGGGCGGCAGAAAGTGATAGAAATATTACATAATAAGGAAAATACCGAAAAGATAGAGTTTGTCGCGGCGGACGGGGAGGAAATACTCGGGCGCTGCGCGGGCGGGATAGAGGGCGGAGATTTCGTTATCGACGAGCTGGACTGCCCCGATTTCTTCGCGGACGGGCTTATCCGCGCGATACTCAACCTTGCCGATCTTCACGGGATAACCTCGGCGCGCTTTGAACTGCCCGAACAGACGGAGCTCCTTAAAAAACTCGGTTTTATTAAGGGAGAAAACTGTGTGATTTCCGATATCGCGGAATTTTTCGGCGATAAAAGCTGCGGCTGACATCTGCGAAAATTGGTTAAAATGCTCAAAAAAAATCTGCTTTTGCACCGGTTTTACAGCATAAAATAAAAAAATCAAAAAATGTGAAAATACGCTTGTTATTTTTATCACGATGTAGTATAATTATTGTGGATAAATTTTCGGGTGAGCCATGCTCAAAAGGCGTAGTTTGCCTTATATAGCATTTATGGAGGAGACAAAATGGCATTAACAAAGACTCTGGCTGAGATGGAACAGACTGTTTCAGACAGCGAAGCAAGAAAAAGACTGACTGCTCTCTTCGATGAGGACAGCTTCAGGGAGCTGGATAAGTTTCTGTCTGCCGACGGAGAACAGAGCTCCGTTGTCGCGGGCTACGGCACCGTTATGGGCGCAACGGCTTATGCGTTCGCTCAGGACGTCAGCGTTAAGGGCGGCGCGGTAAACACAAGCGCGGCGCTCAAGATCGCAAAGATCTACAAGCTGGCGGCAAAGGTCGGCGCTCCCGTTGTGGGCATTTATGATTCAAAGGGCGGCGATATCAACGAGGGTATGGCGGTGCTTTCCGCTTACGGAGATATCATGAAGGCTTCCGCGGAGATCTCGGGCGTAGTTCCGCAGATCGCAGTGGTATGCGGCGTGTGCGCGGGCTGCGCGGCAATGCTTGCTTCCATGGCGGACATCACCGTTATGACTGAAAAGGCGGAGCTCTTCCTGACCGCTCCCTTTAATACCCCCGACGGAAAGCTCGAGGGCGCAGGAACGGCGGCAAATGCCGCAAAGTCCGGCGTATGCGGTATTATTGCCAAGGACGACGCCGAGGCTGTCGCAAAGGCAAAGAAGCTGGTTGCCGTTCTTCCCGCGAACAATATCTCCCTTGCGGGCAACGACGATTTCACCGTGAACGAGTCCGCTGTTAATGCGGGAATGAAGGGCGCAGACCTCGTAAAGGCTCTCGCAGACAACAACAGTGTTGTTGAGCTCGGCGCAGAGTTCGGTACGGCTGCATATACCGCTCTCGCAAGCGTTAACTGGGCTACCGTCGCTTTCGTTGCGACAGACAAGGCTGCAAAGCTCACCGCTGCAGATTGTGCGAAGATCGCGCGTTTTGTTCAGTTCGCAGACGTGTTCTCCATACCCGTTGTGACGCTTATCAATACACAGGGCTTTGAAGGCTCCTCCGCCGCTGAGCTTGCGGGCTCCGTTCGCGACTGCGCAAAGCTTGCACAGGTTTACGCTACCGCAACGACCGCCAAGGTCAACGTCATCACCGGCAGCGCGTTCGGCGCAGCTTATGCCGCATTCGACAGCGCAGACCTTACCTATGCATGGGAAAACGCTGCAATAGCTCCCATGTCCCCCGAGGCCTGCAAGGTATTCATGGGCGAAGAGATATCCACCTCTCCGTTCGACGCAGCCGCTCTCGGCATGATCGACGGCGTTATCGCTGCCGGCGACACCGCCGACGTACTGTCCTCCGCAGTTGAACTCTGCGCAGGCAAGAGAGTTGCTTCCCCCGCAAGAAAGCACGCAAATTTCGCGTTCTGATAAGAGATCCATTAAAACGACAGAGAGGTACTTAAAATGAAAAGATATACAATAACCGTAAACGGCACTGCTTATGATGTAACTGTTGACGAGGCGGACGGCGCTTCCGCTCCCGCTGCTGCCCCCGCAGCACCCAAGGCTGCCCCCAAAGCGGCTCCCAAGGCTGCTGCCCCCAAGGCGGACGGTACTCCTATAACTGCCCCCATGCCCGGCACCGTTATCGACGTTAAGGTCAAGGTCGGCGACAAGGTTACCAACGGCACTCCCTTAGTTATCGTTGAGTCCATGAAGATGGAAAACCCCATTCCCTGCGACAGAGATGGCGTTGTTGCCGCTGTATGCGTAAACAAGGGCGATTCCGTTGATACCGGCGCTACTGTTGTAATTATCGCTTGATAAGGAGAACCGAAGATGGCAAAACTGAAGATAACCGAAACCGTTCTTCGTGACGCGCATCAGTCGCTGCTCGCCACAAGAATGACTATGGACGATATGCGTCCTATCCTTTCCACAATGGATAAGATCGGATTTTATTCCGCAGAATGCTGGGGCGGCGCAACGTTCGACTCCTGCATACGCTTCCTCGACGAGGACCCGTGGGAGAGGCTCCGTATCCTGAGAAAGGAAATGCCCAATACAAAGCTCCAGATGCTGTTCAGAGGTCAGAATATGCTAGGCTACCGCCACTATGCGGACGACCTCGTTGAATACTTCGTACAGAAGTCCATCGCTAACGGTATCGACATAATCCGTATATTCGACGCCCTGAACGATATCCGCAACCTTGAAACAGCAATAAAGGCTGCAAAAAAGGAGAACGGTCACGCTCAGGTAGCTATTTCCTATACCCTCGGCGACGTTTTCACACATGAATATTACATGAACTACGCCAAGCAGATCGAGAGCGCGGGCGCGGACTCCATCTGCATAAAGGATATGGCGGCGCTGCTCACTCCCTACGAGGCTGAAACACTCGTCAAGGACATCAAGAGCGCGGTAAAGATCCCCGTTCAGCTCCACACTCACTATACCTCCGGTCTTGCTTCCATGTGCATTATCAAGGCTGTTGAAGCAGGCGTTGACGCCGTTGATACGGCAATGTCCCCGCTCGCTCTGGGTACATCTCACGCTCCCACAGAGTCCATTGTAGCAACCTTCCAGGGCACGGAATACGACACCGGTCTTGACCTTGTAAAGCTCAACGAGGTTAGAGATTATTTCATGAAGCTGCGCAAGAAGTATATCGACAGCGGTCTGCTCGACCCGTCCATGCTTGCCACCAACACAAATGCGCTTATTTATCAGGTACCGGGCGGAATGCTGTCCAACCTGCTCTCTCAGCTCAAGCAGGCAGGCAAGGCGGATCAGCTCGAGGAGGTACTCAAGGAAGTACCCAAGGTTCGCAAGGACAGCGGCTTCCCGCCTCTCGTTACACCCACGTCGCAGATCGTCGGCACACAGGCTGTGTTCAATGTTATCACCGGCGAGCGCTACAAGACTGTCACAAACGAGTTCAAGGGTCTTGTTAAGGGCGAATACGGCAAGACTCCCGTGACTATCGACCCCGAGTTCCAGAAGAAGATACTCGGCGGCGACGAGCCTATCACCTGCCGTCCCGCAGACAACCTCAAGCCCGAGTTCGACACGATGAAGGAGGAGGTAAAGCAGTACGTTGAGGACGCTTCCGTTGAGGACGTTCTGACCTACGCTATGTTCCCGAAGGTTGCCCCCAAGTTCTTCGAGAAGCGCCGCGACAGACAGCTCGGCATCGACGCTGTTCACGCGGATAAGACCAACAAGGTTCACCCCGTATAATTTGCTGTATTTTAATGTAAATTCCCCGTCCGAAAGGGCGGGGATAGTCTGTCGAAAAAGTCTAAAGACTTTTCCGACAGAGAGCATCCGCGCCACGCGCACGGTATGGCGGCATAGCCGCCATACCGCACACTTGCGCGGATAGAAGTGTTTTTTGCCCCGGGAGACCCGTGGCAAAAAACGGATTTAAAATGCCCGCTGCGCGGGCGAAGCTTAGTTTTTCGACAAGCTG
>CAMERU010000132.1 GCA_945935925.1 uncultured Clostridia bacterium
ATCACGGTATCGTAAATGCCGTTTTTCTTTATCGACCCCCCGCCGTAAACGAGCAGCGCGCTGCTGCCGTAGTTTTTAAGCTCGGCGAGGTGTGAGATAGCGCCCCTGCCGAAATGTATCGTGGTGGGAATATGAAGCGTAAAGTTGTACATATCCGTTTTCCTCCTTGTTTCCGTCTGTTCGGTGTGTTACGTTCAGTATATCATATTATTCATAAAAAAGCAAATGTTTTTTTGGCGGGAATGACCCTTGCGTGGCGCTTGACAACAGCCGCCCGTGCGTGGTACAATCAATACAGACCGCATTTGTAATTTTTGGCGGAATTTTCAAACCGAAAGGGGAACTGCCCTACATGGAAACCGAAAACAAGCAGCCCGAGCGATCCGTTAACCAAGCCGACGAGCCGGCTGTCACCGAGAAGAAAAAGCCCGACAAGCGCATAATAGCCGCGTTTTCGGCGGCGGGAACGGTCATCATAGGACTTGCCGCCGCGCTTATCATCACGAACGTCAACCGCCCCGCGCCGAACGCCGACAATGTTACCTCGTCCGTTTCGGCGGAGGAAAGCGCGCCTGCGGGGGATAATTCTTCCGTTGGCACTGCGGATAATTCGGGGGATAATTCGCCCGCTGACACGACAAATAATTCGGGGGATAATTCTTCCGTTGGCACCGCGGATAATTCGGGGGACAATTCGCCCGTTGACACCGCAAATAATTCGGGGGAAAGTTCGCCCGTTGACAATGCGAATAATTCGGGGGATAATTCTTCCGTTGATACATCAAATAACACGGGTGTAAATCTGCCCGTTATCTCCGATAATAATGCGGGGGATAATACGTCCGTTGATACGACAGATAATACGGAGAATAACACGCCCGTTGACACCGAAAACAACACCGACACGCTCCCCGTGCTTGACACCGCAGAGGGCTTCCTGCTTGAATATTCGATCGACAATTCGTGGGAGAACAGCGGCGTTACCATGTATGGGATACAGTTCGGGATAACCAACAACTCGGGCGCAGCGATCAGCGGCTGGAAGCTTGTCATGGAAGCGGACGGGCTGAGCTCCTGCGACGGCTGGAACGGCACCTATACCGTCAGCGGCAATACCCTCACGATAACTAATGCGGAATACAACGGCGACATCAACGTCGGCGGCTGCGTCGTCGTCGGGTGTAACCTCGGAACGACAGCGCCGTTTAAGGTGAAAAGCGCCCGCCTCAACGGAGCGCCCTGCACCGTGAAAGAGGGCAATGTAAACCAAAACGCGCAGAATAACAACAATAACAACAATAACAACAATAACAACAACGGCGGCGCTGCCGCAGTCGACGTGAGCGCGCTGCTGGAGCGCACCGACAAGGCGGTTCAGGGCGACGACTGGCTGTACACCGACGGTAACAAAATAGTCGACAAGGACGGAAAGCGCGTATGGCTTACGGGCGTGAACTGGTTCGGCTACAACACCGGCACCAACACGTTCGACGGGCTTTGGAACAGCGAGCTGAAGTCCTCCGTAAAGGCGATAGCAGACCACGGCTTCAACCTTATCCGCGTGTCGATATCCGCGGAGCTTATCAACCTGTGGGCGGCGGGGGAGTACCCCAAGGCGAACTACAACAACGCCGAAAACACCGAGCTGAACTCCATGAACAGCCTTGAAATATTCGACTATTTCCTGAAGCTTGCCGAGGAAAACGGCATGAAGGTAATGCCCGACATACACAGCGCGGAAACCAACGCTTCGGGTCATGTGGTCAATTTGTGGTACACTTCCGCGGTGACTGCCGAGGAGTATTATTCCGCGCTGGAATGGATGGCGGAGCGGTATAAGGACAACGATACGATAATCGCCTACGACCTCAAGAACGAGCCCCACGGCAAGCCGTTCGAGGGCAGCGGCGCGGCAATATGGAACGATTCCACCGCCGCGAACAACTGGAAATATGCCGCCGAAACAGCCGCCGCGCGTATCCTCGCGAAAAATCCGAACGTGCTGATAATGGTGGAGGGCACCGAAATTTACCCGACGGATATAAGGACAAATTCCGATTTTCATTCCACCGACGAGGACGACTATTATTTCAACTGGTGGGGCGGCAATCTGCGCGGCGTTAAGGACTACCCGATAGATCTCGGAAAGTACCAAAACAAGCTTGTCTATTCGCCGCACGATTACGGCCCCGCGGTGTACGCGCAGCCGTGGTTCGAGTGCGGCTACACCTTCGACAGCCTGATGGACGACTGCTGGCGCGACAACTGGTTCTATATCCACGAGAGCAACACCGCGCCGCTTCTTATAGGCGAGTGGGGCGGGTTCATGAAGGAGCCCAATCTGTCATGGATGACCTATATGCGAAAGCTTATCAAGGAAAACAAGCTCAACCACACGTTCTGGTGCTACAACGCAAATTCGGGCGACACCGGCGGGCTGGTGCTGGACGATTTCAAGACGTGGGACGAGGAAAAGTACGCGTTCGTGAAAGAGGTGCTGTGGCAGGAAAACGGCAGCTTTGTCGGGCTTGACCACGCGATACCCCTCGGAAAGAACGGCATTACCCTCACCGAGGCGAAAGGGCTTGCGGGCTGAT
The DNA here is from genome assembly GCA_945935925.1 of uncultured Clostridia bacterium. Taxonomy (GTDB): domain Bacteria; phylum Bacillota; class Clostridia; order Oscillospirales; family Ruminococcaceae; genus CAG-115. The sequence continues at coordinate 2,598 of CAMERU010000132.1, forward strand.
ATTGTGTGATTTGAATAAACTGCGCCCCCGTTTTTTCCGGGGGCGTTGGTATTTCGGTAATAAAATCAAACGCTGAGCCGCGCGAACAGGTCGGCGAAGGAGTTCGGGTTTTCGGTGTACCTGCGCGATTTCAGCACGCTTTCTCTGCCGTTCGCCGCGACAGCTCCAGCGTCCTCAAGCCTGCCCGTGCTTCTGTACAGCTCGGCGAGCTTGTCGCAGGTCATGGCGTATTCGTAATAGCCGTAGGGGTGGGTCGGGGCGGTCTTTATCGAATCCTCGGCGGCTGACAGCGCCCTGCGGTAAAACTCCTCCGCCTGTTCCGGCTCGCCGCGCTTTACCCGTATCTGACCCTTGTTGCGATTGGCGATACATCTAGTGTTGCAGAGGTGGCGGTTGCCTGCGGGGACGTCGCTGTCGCCCGCGTAAAACAGCCCGAGCGCGTCGTCTGCGGTCTTTATCGCCTTGTCAAGATATTCCTCCGCAAGCTCCTCATAGTTGTCTATGAGATAATGCGCGCAGTCGGTCAGCGTGAAGCATATGCTGCAATAGAGGTAGATGTTGTCGGGGTCGTTGCGCTTTATCACCTCGTACCGCGACAGCGCGTTGCTGCAATGGTATATCCCCGTATCGTAGTCGCCCAGCTTCAGGCTGTTTTCCGCAAGGCGCTTGTGCGCTTTCGCGCAGTTCATCTGGAAATTCGTGTCCCATGCGCGCTGCTGCGCCTCGGCGATGTCGTACATCTCGACAGACCTGCGGAGAATGAGGTTTGTTTCCTCGTCGGGTCTGCCCGTGCCGTGCATATTGCCCTTGACCTCGTATGCGCGGGCGCAAATCCGGTAAAGCGAAAGCGAGGACATCTTCCGCTCGTCGCTGCATACGTCGAATATGTAGTCAAGGTACTCGTTCGCCTTTGCGTGGTTTTCGCTGACGGTGTATGCTTTTGCGGCGTAAATGTGCGCGGTCATCCTGTTGGTTATATACTGCTTGTAGGACAGGGAAGAACTAAGGTTTTCAAGGATACCGAGGTATTCCTCCGCAAGAGAGCTCATCTGCCGCGCGGCGTTTTCGGTGTCGGCGGGGGAGGTTTCGGCAACCTCCATGCTTATCGTGAGGAACTTCATTGCGGTCATGTCGTCGCCCGACTCGCGGGATAGCGCGCAGCCCTTTGCGGCGAGCTTTTCCGCCTTTCTGTAACAGCCGCGCAGCAGGTCGAGCACCGCCATTTCGAACAGCGCCTTTATTCCCAGCGCCGAGCCGCCGCAGCGTTCGGCTATCATCTCCATTGAATCATAATAAAGGTTTATCTCGTCATATCTTATGAAGAGCGGCTTGAGCTGCACCAGCGCGCCGTAGAACCGCTCGTCGCCGAGCTCCGCGGCGTAAATGCACATATCCGACAGGTGGCGCGGCAGGGAAACGCCGTCGGGTATCGGCGCGCCCTCGCTGTATTTTTTCAGCAGGGCAAATTCCGCGCCGAAAAGCTTCCTGCGGCATTCGCGGTTTATCGCGGGGTCGGTTTCGCGCAGGTGAGCGCGGATAATGTCGCGCGTGCTGCTCTGGACGGCGTAGGCATTGTCCCCGACGCGCTCGAAAACCGACGTTTCGAACCACGGCTTGTTAAGGCTGAATATCCGCTCGGGGAAAAGCTGCTCAAAGGTCGCGGCGTCGAAGTCCTCGGCGTTGGACAGGATATAGAGCAGCTCGCGCTTGTCGGCGTCGATATGGTTGATGAATGTCGTGGCAATGCCGTTGATACCCCTGCGCTCGATGGATTCCCACTCCGCCTCCGACATGACCCCGCCGCTTTTTGTGATATCGAGTATCTTTTTCGCGAAGAAGGGCGAGCCGTTGCACATTGCAATCATTCGTCTGCGGTGCGGCTCGTTGTCAATGCCGTTTTTGAGGAAGAAATCGTTCATCTCCGTTTCGGGGATACCGCCGACAAGCTTGTATCTCACGCGCGGGTGGTCAATGTTCATTTTCTCGCGCGAAACGAATACCCACAGCACCTCGCGCGCCTTGTCGATCAGCGTGTTGAGCCAGCTGCCTTTCAGGCGGAAGTCGCTCAGGCGGTTGAAATTGTCCACGAAAATCACGATGCGCTTGTCCTCGTCGACGTTGAACGAGTTGATGTCGTCGGCGAGCGTCTGCGGGAGCATATCGCGCAGGTCCCGCTCGTCCAGCCCCTCGAGCTGCTTGTACAGGCTCCTTTCGGCGGGTGTGCGGGGCTTGAATTTGTTGTAGTATTTTTTGGTGATGTTCCATATCGTCATCACGTCGTTCAGGGAGGAGAGGTCGAAGAATATCGACGTCAGCTCCTTGATGTCGGCTACGGCGTCGGCGTAGGCGGGGGCGGGCTTGTTTTCCTTTGCCGCCGCCATTCGCTCCGCATAGGATTTCCTGCTCGCGCGCTTGCTGTCGATAGCGTCCGCAACGCAGAATTTAAGCGGCCTGAAGCGGCTGCAGGAGGTCAGAATGTCGCATATCGCATACAGATTTTCCGTGACCGCCCTGTCCGACATTCCCTCGAAGCGGCTGATATCCAGCAGTCCGCCGATGATGTGGCTGCCGATAACGGGGTCGCTTGTCATTTGCTTGATAAGGTGGGTCTTGCCCATGCCCGTTTCTCCGTATATGTTCAGCACGGAAACGTCCATGTCCCGCAGAATGTCCGTGAAGGCATTGAGGTATTCTCTCCGAAGTTCCATTTTTCCTCCTTGTAGATAAGTTGATTTATAAAATCATTATACAACCTTATAGAAAAATTTGCAAGTATTTTTCGGATATTGGGCATTTTGATAAAAAATTGTCATATATATTGACATTTGGCAGAAAACTTTGTATAATAAATGATGATTGCGGTATCGGAGGGTACGCTTTTTGACATCGACCGACAGCAAATGCCCGTTTATGGTTTTGGTTGGAACAACGGAACACCGGCAGCGCGTTTTCATCATTGCCGCGTCGGTTGCGGGACTGCCCCGTGGAAAGGGAGCGGTTCTTCATTGGCTGCCCGATACCCGCCTTACAAGTTTTTAGGAGGAATGACCATGTTTTGCCCGAATTGCGGCACTGCTTTGCCCGACGGCTGTAAATTCTGCAGCGCGTGCGGTAAAAAAATAGCGCTTTCCGTGCCCGTTAACCCCGCGCCCGTTAACCCCGCGCCCGTTAACCCCGCGCCCGTTAACCCCGCGCCCGTTAACCCCGC
>CAMERU010000133.1 GCA_945935925.1 uncultured Clostridia bacterium
ACTTCGTTTTTCCCTTTCCCAAAGGGTTTCCCCCACTTCCCGTGTGACAACACAAAAACTAAAAATTTCAATTAAACAACGATAAACATATCAATTTCAAGCAACTGCGACCAAGAAAAGAATTTCTCCCTTTATTAAAAGGTTCAAGGCAGCGCCTTAAAGCTCCTTCCGCCCGACAGAGCGGGACTGTCACTTTTGCGATAAAAGACTGTCACCTTATTGCGGAAACTAAGGAGCTTACATATTCATAGATGTGCGGGGCGGCGTTTTCGCCGTATTGCGCGACAAGCTTCACTATCGCGCTGCCGACGATAACTCCGTCGGAGAGCTCGGACATCTTTTTCGCCTGCTCGGGTCTGCTTATCCCGAAGCCGATAGCGGCGGGGACGTGCGCGTATTGCTTGACGGTTTTCATGATAGACTCAAGGTCTGTCTTTATCTCGCTGCGGACGCCCGTTACACCCATTGACGATACAATGTAAATGAACCCGTCCGCGTCGGCGGCGATTGACTTTATGCGCTCCTCGCTTGTCGGCGCAATGAGCGAGATCACGGAAATATCGTATTTTTTCGCAACAACGGCAGCCTCCGCTTTCTCCTCAAAAGGAAGATCGGGGCATATCAGACCGTCGACGCCGATCTCCTTGCAGCGCGCGAAAAAACTGTCGTAGCCGTACTTGAATACGGGGTTAAGATAGGTCATGAAGCAGAGCGGGATATCCGTTTCCCTGCGCACCTTTTCCGCCAGCTCGAATGCGCGGTCGGTCGTCATGCCGTTTGACAGCGCGCGTATGTTCGCTTCCTGAATAACGGGTCCCTCGGCTATCGGGTCGCTGAACGGTATGCCAATTTCTATAAGGTCGGCGCCCGCCTTTACCATTGCCATTATATTTTCAAAGCTTGCGTCGAACGTCGGGTTGCCCGCCGTAAGGAACCCGATAAACGCCTTTTTGTTCTCGAATGCATTCTTTATCTTATTCATGCAGATCCACTCCTCTGTATCTTGCGATAGCCGCAACGTCCTTATCTCCGCGGCCGCTCAGGCAGCAGATGATTATATCGTCTTTCTTCATCGTCGGCGCTATCTTCATGAGATGAGCGACGGCGTGCGCGCTTTCTATCGCGCAGATTATTCCCTCGGTGCGCGCGATGTACTCGAACGCGTTTACCGCCTCGTCGTCGGTAACGGGGACATACTCCGCCCTTCCTATCTCATGGAGATAAGCGTGCTCGGGACCTATGCCGGGGTAGTCAAGCCCTGCGGAGATCGAATATACCGGCGCTATCTGCCCGTATTCGTTCTGACAGAACAGCGACTTCATTCCGTGGAAAACGCCGAGCGTTCCCGTTGCGATGGTCGCCGCCGTTTCGCCCGTGTCAACGCCGCGCCCCGCCGCTTCGCAGCCGATAAGCCTTACGTCCTTGTCGTTTATGAAGTTGTAGAACATACCCATAGCGTTTGAGCCGCCGCCTACGCAAGCCATTACCGCCGTGGGCAGTCTGCCCTCCTTTTCGAGTATCTGCTCCCGCGCCTCCTTGGAGATGACGCTCTGGAAATCGCGCACTATCATCGGGAACGGATGCGGACCCATTACCGAGCCGAGGACGTACAGCGTGTCGTCAACGCGGGTCGTCCAGTCGCGCATTGCTTCGTTTACCGCGTCCTTGAGGGTCATTGTTCCGGTCGTTACGGGGTGGACCTTAGCGCCGAGGAGCTCCATGCGGTAGACGTTCAGCGCCTGCCTTATCGTGTCCTCTTTTCCCATGAATATCTCGCACTCAAGCCCCATAAGCGCCGCCGCGGTCGCCGCCGCAACACCGTGCTGACCCGCGCCCGTTTCCGCTATGATACGGGTCTTGCCCATTTTCTTCGCGAGCAGGCACTGCCCGAGCACGTTGTTTATCTTGTGCGAGCCGGTGTGGTTGAGATCCTCGCGCTTGAAGTATATCTTCGCGCCGCCAAGATCCTTTGTCATTTTGTCCGCATAATAGAGAAGCGAGGGTCTGCCCGCGTATTCGCGGTTGAGCCTGTCAAGCTCCTCAATAAAATCCTTGTCGTGGGAGTAATGCTCGTATGCTTCCTCCAGCTTGTGTATTTCGTTCATGAGCGTTTCGGGGATATACTGCCCGCCGAAATCACCGTATCTGCCTTTTGACATTTCGATTTTCCTTTCATATGTTATTAAGGCGGAGGTTACCGCCGTTTCGTCGGATTTTATGCCGCTTCGCCGCTCTGCCCGATTATCCCGTCGAAATAATCCTCTATCTGCGACAGGAACTCGGCATTCGGCTCGTTTGCCGCGTCGAGGTCAGCGGCGGAGAAAACAGCCTTTACCTCGTCGCTCGGGTCGGGGAGCAGGTCGTAATAATGCTTTACGCCCGTTTCCTTTGCGATAGCCGCAAGTTGTTCATTTATCTCCTGCTTTACCGCGCCGCCCTCGGCGGTGTCGAACATTCCCCTGTGGGTGCAGCCCTCGAGCGTGATGTACTGTACATTCGGGTTGGTTATTTCGCCGCGCTTGTTGATTATCGCGGATTCGGTGTAGCCGATGGTTTCGTCCTCGGTGCCGTGTATAATAAGTATCGGGGTATCGGTGCTGTTGATGCCGTCAACTGCGGATAATCCCGCATATTCTCCGAACAGAAGCTTGTTATACAGCCAGATCGACGGATAGAGCAGCGGTCTTGCGTCGCCGACAACGCCCTTCGCAAACTCGTATATCATCTCGACAGGCACTGCGTAGCCCGAAATACTCGCAACGCCTTTCACATCATGCCCGAAATTCAGCACAGCCGTAACTGCGTAGCCGCCCCAGCTGTGCCCCATAAGAAACCTCGGGAGCGCGGAAAGCTCGGGGTCGGCTTCTATGTAGTCCAGCGCCGCGTCAAGGTCGAGCGCCGACTGCGGCAGTCCCTTTGTCCCTGCGCCCTCGCTGTGTCCGCTGCCGGTAGCGTCATATGCGAACACCCGCCAGCCGTTGTCCACGAACCACGTCAGCGTATTAAGGTATCGTTCGTGTCCGCTGCTTATCCCGTGGGCGAAAACAAGCAGCCCTTTATCGTTGTCCGCGCCGTAAATGTACGCCCGGAGCGTGTTCCCGCAGGAGGTGAACGTTACGTTCTCGCGGGGGTATTCGTTTTCGTAATGTGAATACAAATATTCCACGCTCGACGCCTCGGGGTAGTAGTCGGCGCGCCCGAATTTCTTGTCCATGTTAACGGATACAACGACAGTTGCAACCGCAAAAACCGCGACAATGACCGCCGCGATAACTATCGCGATCACCAACGCCGGGCGACGCTTTTGTTTTTTCTTAGGTATGATAAATTCCAATTTGCCGCGCCCTTTCATTTGTTTTTTATCCTCTCACGGCTTTTACCGCCGCGAGGATCTTGTTTCTGTCTTTCAGCCTGTCGGTTTCTATTCCGCTGCTCAGATCCACCCCGTAAGGGCGTATTTTTTCCGCAGCGCCGGCTATGTTTTCGGGGGTAAGTCCTCCCGCGAGGAAAAATGGGAGCCGAATTTCCGACGGGTCGACGAGTGCATGGTCGAACATCTGTCCGGAGCCTGTTCCTGCGTCAAGCAGCAGATAATCGACATCAAGCGACTGCGCGCTTATGATATCCTCCCGCGACGTTACCCTTACCGCCTTGATAAGCGGAACGTCCGTCAGACTGCGCAGCCGCGCTATGTAATCCGCGTCCTCGCTGCCGTGAAGCTGAAGTATATCCGCCGCGCCCTCGCCCGCAAACCGCGCGAACTCCCCGGCGGGCGCGTTCACCGACACCGCAACGGACTTTATCCTCGGGTCGAGCCGCGCTTTCAGCCGCTTTGCTGTTTCGAGGTCAATGTTCCGGTGGCTTTTCGGGAACATTACTATAAACCCGACATAATCGGGCAGCGCCTCGTTCACATAGTCGATATCGCATTCGCGGAACATTCCGCAGAGCTTGATTTTTAAGTCACTCACAGCGCATGACCTCTGAGTCTGTCAAGCGCCGCTTTCTTATCCTGCTCGCGCATCAGGGTTTCACCGATAAGCACGGCGTTAACGCCGCCGCGCCGCAGGTTTTCGATGTCCTCGGGGGTCTTTATGCCGCTCTCCGAAACGAATATTTTATCGGGGGGAACAAGCTTTCTCAGCCGCGAGGAATTGTTGATATCGACGGTGAATGTCCGAAGGTCGCGGTTATTTACGCCGATGATATCCGCGCCGCTCTCCAGCGCTGTTTTTACCTCGTCCTCGTCGTGCGCCTCTACAAGCGCCGAAAGCCCGAGTGAATGCGCTATTTCAAGGTATTCCTCAAGCTGCGCGGGCGAGAGTATCGCACAGATAAGCAGCACCGCCGCCGCGCCGAGCGTTTTCGCCTCATATATCATGTACTCGCTTACCGTGAAATCCTTGCGGAGCACAGGGATATTTACCGCCGCGGAAATTTCGCGGAGGTAATTATTGCTGCCCTTGAACCAATACGGCTCGGTGAGGCAGGATATCGCCGCCGCGCCCGCCGCTTCATAATCCTTCGCTATGTCAAGATAGGGGAAATCCTCCGCGATAACACCCTTTGACGGGGACGCCTTTTTCGCCTCGCAGATGAAGCTTAATTCACCGCCCGAAAGCGCCCTTTTGAACGGAAAGCCCGTATTGCTGTCCATACGCTCCGCCGCCGCCCTTATTTCCGAAAGCGTGACCTCGGCTTCCTGCTCCTTAATGCGCTGCTTTGTCTTTTCTGCTATTTCGTCAAGGATCATTTATCCACCTCGTTGGACACCTTTATGTATTTTTCAAGGGTATTCAGCGCCGCGCCGCTGTCGATAAGCTCCGCCGCTCGCTTTATTCCCTCCTCCATGGAAATACCAAGGCTAAGATGAAGCGCCGCGCCCGCGTTGAGCAGCACGGCATTTCTGCCCGCGCCCTTTGCTCCGCCGAGGATATCGCGCGCAAGCCTTGCGTTTACGGCAGGGTCGCCGCCCTTGAGCTCGGATTTATCGAAGCGCTCCATTCCGAACTGCTCGGGAGTTATGGTGTATTTCTTAAACTCACCGTTTTCAAACTCTACAACGGAGGTCGGAGCGCCGACGGAAATTTCGTCAAGTCCGTCCTGACCATACACCGCCATTCCGCGCTTAACGCCAAGCTTTGAAAGAACGCGCGCCATAGTTTCGGCAAGCTCCTCATTGTAAACACCGAGGAGCTGCACCTCCGCATGGGCGGGGTTGGTGAGCGGTCCGAGGATATTGAAAACAGTCGGAATACCTATTTCCCTTCTGACGGGACCGACGTATTTCATCGCGCTGTGATATCTCTGCGCGAACATGAAGCACATTCCCACCTCGTCGAGCAGTCTTACGCAGCCCTTGGGGCTTACGGAAATGTTTATCCCGAGCGCCTCAAGGCAGTCCGCCGTGCCGCATTTCGAGGACGCGGCGCGGTTGCCGTGCTTTGCGATCTTAACGCCGCCCGCCGCGCAGACTATTCCCGAAATAGTGGAAACATTTATCGACTGCGCGCCGTCGCCGCCCGTGCCGACTATCTCCGTAACGCCGCTGTAATTGACCCTCTCGGCGCAGTCGCGCATTACATACGCGCTCGCGGTTATCTCGTCGACCGTTTCGCCCTTGATGTGGAGCGCGGTCAGGTAAGCGGCGGTCTGCGCGGGAGTTGTCGCGCCTGTCATTATCTCGCGGGTGACCTCCGCAGCCTCGTCATAGGAACGGCTGCTGCCGTTGGTTATTTTAATTATAGCAT
>CAMERU010000134.1 GCA_945935925.1 uncultured Clostridia bacterium
GCAATGGCAGAGGCGCTGGGCAGCTTTCAATTTACTCCGCGCGGCGTTCCCGTGAACCTTTATCTTAACGGCGTTTATCAGGGCGTTTATACCCTAGGTGAACAGATAGAGGCAAAGTCGTCAAGAATGGTCCTCGACTACCGCGAGGATACTCCGAACACCGGCTATCTTCTTGAAATAGGCGGCGCGGAGCCCGAGGTCGATCTCAAGGGGACAAACTGCTTCGATCTCCCGTCGGGCTGCGCACAGGACATTCTCATAAAAGCGCCTAAGGACGAGAAGCTGACGCAGGAAAATTATGAATACATTTATAAATACATATGCGCCGCCGACAAAGCGGTGACAACTCTTGACGGCTACGAAACATATATCGACGTCAATTCTTTCATTGACTGGTTCCTGCTGCACGAGCTGACCTATAACCTTGACTCCTGCTTCCACAGAAGCTGCTTCATGTACAAGGACAGGGGCAGCAAGCTGAAAATGGGTCCCGTATGGGACTTTGACCTCGCTTTCGGGAATATGTACCTCGACGACCCCGAATATGACGACTGGGCGACAGCGGGCAACTCCAACAGCAACTCCTACATCGGCTTGACATGGTTCAACTACCTGCTCACCGACGAAAGCTTCCGCGCAAAGGCAAGGGCGCGCTGGGACGAAATAAAGGACACTGTCCTTGAAGCGGCGAACACCGCTATCGACAGCACACAGGAAAAGATCGCCCCCTCTGCAGAAATGAATTTCCGCGTGTGGGATACGCTGAAGGTCGCGAACGGGTATCAGCCGCAGCGCATGGAGAGCATTTCCACCTACAACGAGCAGGTGCAGTATGTGCGCCGTTTCCTCCGCACGCGCGCGGAATGGCTGGACAATAATCTGTAAATTTTGGGACAGCTTCCTCGACAAAGGGTGCTGTCCCCTGTTTTTTCAAATCAAATAATTTTAACAAAATCCCCTTGAAAAAAAGCATAATACATGATATAATAAAAGGGTATAATTGATGCAGCGGTCATCAATGTGATAGCGAAAAAAGAGAGGTATGACAAACATGGCTCATGAGCTTGTTCTCGTTCTGGACTTCGGTGGTCAGTACAACCAGCTGATTGCGCGACGCGTCCGCGAACATAAGATCTACTGCGAGGTAAAGTCTTACAAAACTCCCGTAGAGGAAATAAAGGCAATGAACCCGAAAGGGATAATATTCACCGGCGGTCCCAACAGCGTTTATCTCGAGGACTCTCCCAGAATGCCAAAGGAGATTTTTGAGATCGGCGTTCCCATACTCGGTATATGCTACGGCGCTCAGTTCATGGCTTACTCCCTCGGCGGAGAGATATGCACGGCGCAGGACAGCTCGCTGTCCGAGTTCGGCAGGACTGAAACATATGTCGAAACAGGCTCCAAGCTGTTTAAGGGAATAGATGACACCACAATAACATGGATGAGCCACAATGACTACATCAAGACCCTCCCCGAGGGCTTCAAGGTCATCGCTCACACCGCAAAGTGCCCCTACGCGGGCATAGTGAACGCCGCGAAGGGATTTTACGGAGTTCAGTTCCACCCCGAGGTGAACCACACGGAGCGCGGCTTTGATATGCTCGGCAACTTCCTGTACGAGGTATGCGGCTGCTCGGGCGACTGGACGATGGAGAGCTACGCTGAAACGGCTATCCGCGAGATACGCGAAAAGGTCGGCGACGGCAAGGCGCTGCTAGCGCTTTCCGGCGGAGTTGACAGCTCAGTTGCCTGCAAGCTGCTCGCAAAGGCGATAGGCAGCCAGCTTACCTGCATTTTTGTTGACCACGGTCTGATGAGAAAGAACGAGGGCGACGAGGTAGAGGCTGCATTCGCAGACAGCGGAGTTAATTTTGTCCGCGTGAACGCAGGCGAGCGCTTCCTCGGCAAGCTCGCGGGAGTTACCGAGCCGGAGCAGAAGCGCAAGATTATCGGCGAGGAGTTTATCCGCGTTTTCGAGGACGAGGCTAAGAAGATCGGCAAGGTGGACTATCTCGTTCAGGGCACGATCTACCCCGACGTTATCGAATCTGGGCTTGGCGACGCGGCGGTCATAAAGAGCCACCACAACGTCGGCGGGCTTCCCGACTATGTTGATTTCAAGGAGATAATTGAGCCGCTGCGTCTGCTGTTCAAGGACGAGGTGCGCGCGCTCGGCACGACGCTCGGGCTGGACGAAAAGCTTGTATGGCGCCAGCCGTTCCCCGGCCCGGGGCTTGCTATCCGCATTATCGGCGATATCACCCCCGAAAAGGTCGCGACGCTTCAGGACGCTGACGCTATCTTCCGCGAGGAGATTGCTAAAGCGGGTCTTGACCGCAGCATCAACCAATATTTTGCGGTGCTGACAAATATGCGCTCCGTAGGCGTTATGGGCGACGGAAGAACGTATGACTACACCCTCGCCCTCCGCGGCGTTTCTACAAGCGATTTCATGACTGCAGACTTCTCTCGCATTCCTTATGATGTGCTTGAAAAGGTTTCTGTTCGCATTGTAAACGAGGTCAAGAATATCAACAGAATCGTGTATGATATCACTTCTAAGCCGCCGGCTACTATTGAGTGGGAGTAAACCAAAGTCCTCAACAAACCGCATAACAAAGCCATTTATTAGGCTTTGGAATAGATTTTGACCGCACTTTGACCTCAATTTTTCTATATCGAGCCGATTTGAAACAATTTAATAGCATTATATAAGGTTAAGAGCCGTTGCGATTGCAGCGGCTCTTTTCTTTATATTCACTTTTCGTCCAAATGCTGTTTAACCCACTCGATATGCTTTACCTGACGTTCCTCACGGGTGAGTTCGGGAAAATCCTTTTTGGATATGGGGCTGCTGTAATACCCCCTCATTCTTTCCTTTTCAGCTTGGTAGGTTTCTGTGGAAATGGAATAGGACTCCAAATCGCTGATGTTGTCGGAAATCTGCCGTATTCCGTTGCAGAAATCGGCATTATTGGGGTTAGCACTGTCGTTGCCGTAAACTGTCATCTGCGCAAACCACTTTTCGGTATCGGTTTCGGTATCATCGGGCAGACGGTCGTTTACGGTAAAGTCTATCTTCAGCCCCTCAATCTCCGCCAAATCGTAAACTGCAGAGAGAGCCTCGCCCATTGTCCCGAAGCTCGGAACGTTCTTCTCAATGCCGCAAAGCCAATCCATAGACACGTTGAACCGTGTAGCAATATTTATAAGGGTAGCAACGGTAGGCTGCATTCTGTCCGTTTCGTATGCCGACAGCGTGGACTGCGGTATATCAAGCAGCGAACAGAACTCCTTCTGACTGCACCCTGCGTTCTTGCGGACGGTGCGAATACGCTCACCAAACTTTATTTCTGACATAATACAATACCTCTGATAAAATTTCTTTAAGGTAATTATAGCACAACACTATAAAAAATTCAAGTATTTTTTAAAAATTATAGAAAAAACTATTGACAACGATATAATATTGTGATAATATATACTTACAGCGATAAATATTAAATATCCTGTTATCAATTTTAAGGAGGTTTTACTATGGACAATCAGAGTATCTACATCACGGCGTCAGAATTGGCGCAGGTAATGGGCGTATCGAACGGTCACGCTTATAAGCTCATTCGTGAGATGAACACAGAGCTGAAAAAGCAAGGCTACCTGACGATAGCCGGCAAGCTGCCTCGTGCTTATCTCAAGAAGTGCCTTTACGGCTTCTCGACCGCAGCGGAAGGAGGTGCCGAATAATGAGAGCGAAAAAAGACCCCAAGACGGGCAAATGGTACATACGCTTTCGCTATACCGATTGGCAGGGCAAGCGGAGAGAAACGATGAAGCGAGGTTTTGAAACAAAGCACGATGCGGAAGAATGGCTGAGGACATTCCTGTCCGAGCAGAAAGCCGATTTGAACATCACCTTTGCGGATTTCACGGATATGTATTTCAAGAGCATTGCCCCTCGTCTGCGTGAGAACACGCTGCGGACAAAGCACTACATAATCGACCTGAAGATAATGCCGTATTTTGGCTTGAAGAAAGTCACCGAGATAACCCCCGCAAACATTATCGCTTGGGAGAATGAGCTGCTGTCAAGCGGGTATTCGCAGACCTATATGAAAACCGTTTACAATCAGCTCAACGCTATCTTCAATTATGCCGTGAAATATTACGATTTGAGGTCAAACCCTTGTTCCAAAGCAGGAGCAATCGGCAAGAACAAAGCTGACGAGATGAGCTTCTGGACAAAGGACGAGTTTACAAGGTTCGTTGAATGTATTGCCGATAAGCCTATGTCCTATGTGGCATACAACACCCTGTTCTGGACGGGGCTTAGAATAGGCGAGCTTATGGCGCTTACCACCGCCGACTTCGATTTCACGGCGAAAACCCTGACCGTAAACAAATCCTATCAGCGTCTTGGCGACAGAGATGTTATTACCCCGCCCAAAACGCCTAAAAGCAACCGCACCGTTTCAATTCCCGATTTCTTATGCGACTTGTTAAAGGAGTATTGCGATAGCCTTTACGACATTACGGATAAGGACAGGATATTCCCTTTCACAAAGCACTTTTTGCATCACGAAATGAAGCGTGGCTGTGAGAAAAGCGGCGTTAAGCGGATTCGATTGCACGACATTCGGCACAGCCACTGTGCGCTGCTGTATGAGCTGGGAATACCGCCTCTTGAAATTGCCGAGCGTTTAGGTCACGAGCGGGTTGAAACCACAATGCAGGTGTATGCGCACCTTTACCCGAATAAGCAGGAGAAGCTCTCTGCCAAGCTGGACGAGCTTATGAAGAACGGCGGTGACGACAATGGCTGAAAATGAAAAGACTGCCCCAACTGTACCTACTGCAATAGGTACGGAGCAGCCTTCGCAAATGGATTGCACTAATAGTATAACAGAAAATTCCGAGGATTGCAATACCGAAAGGTACAGTTATCGTGATTTTCTTCGGAAAATGACCGACCCGTATTATATTCACGTTATGTCTTTAAGCGAGCTTTACGACACCGTGTATGAGAGCAAGCCGCCGATTATCGACGGTCTGCTCTACCCCGGCGTTTACCTGTTTGTAGGCGCTCCAAAGGTCGGAAAGAGTTTTCTTATGGCACAACTAGCCTATCACGTCAGCACAGGAACAGAGCTTTGGGGCTATCCTGTTAATAAAGGAGAGGTGCTGTATCTTGCCCTTGAAGATGATTATGCAAGGCTGCAAAGGCGGTTGTACCGAATGTTCGGCAGCGATAAGAACGATAATCTTATGTTTGCAACAAAGGTTGACAGCATAAACGGCGTGCTTGAACAACAGCTCAACGCATTTCATCAGGAACACCCGAATTTACGGCTTATCATAATAGACACTCTGCAAAAAGTCCGTGAAGCCACTCCCGATTACAGCTACGGGAACGATTATCAGGTTATGTCAAAGCTGAAAGAATTTGCAGACTGCCACGGAATATGTCTGCTGCTCGTTCATCATACACGAAAGCAGAAATCGGACGATAATTTTGAGTCGATTTCGGGGACAAACGGGCTATTCGGCGGAGCGGACGGTGCGTTTATTCTCTACAAGGACAAACGCACCTCAAACACCGCCACGCTTGAAATATCGGGGCGTGACCAGCAGGAGCAGAAGCTGATACTCGCCAAAAATCCCGACACGCTCTATTGGGAGCTTCAGAGCAAGGAAACGGAGCTATGGAAAGAACCGCCCGACCCGTTTCT
>CAMERU010000135.1 GCA_945935925.1 uncultured Clostridia bacterium
AGCTCGTAGCTTTTCACCCTGCACCCGCAGAGCTTCGCGAGCGAAATTCCGATACAGCCGCTCCCCGCGCAAAGGTCGGCGGCGGTGCATTCCGCTCCGTTTCCCCCGACATATTCGCGTATGAGCTCTACTATCGTTTCCGTGTCCTGACGCGGTATGAGAACGCCCTCGCCCACCTCGAACGGCAGCCCGAAGAACTCCCATTCGCCGAGGATATATTGCAGCGGCTCGCCGCTCAGCCTGCGCGAAAGCATATCCCGCACCGACTTCTCGGTTTCGGCGGAAATTTCCTCCGCAGGCTCGGTTATCACCTTAATGCGCGGTATTCCCGCCTTTCGGAACATACATTCCGCTTCAAAGCGCGCATTTTCCGTCCCGCTGCCCGCAAGCGCGCAAATAACCTCGGACAGCAGCTCGCGTATCACCAATTGTCGTTCTCTCCCTCTTTGGGCAGGCAGGGCTTCATCGCCGCTATCGCCACCTCGATCTGGGAATCATCCGGCTCGCGAGTGGTCAGCCGCTGCATCCACAGCCCCGGCGCGGACAGTACCCTTGTAAAAACATTGGTATATTTTCCCGCGAGCCTTATCAGCTCGTACGCTATCCCGACGACAAGCGGCAGGAACGCAAGCTTTATCACAACGCGGAGCATGACCGCGAGCGCGTTGTTTTCTATTGAGAACCACTGTCCCGGCTCTATCGGGACTATCGAATAGAAAAGTATGCTGACGAGCAGCGTTATTATTATGAAGCTTGTTCCGCAGCGCGGGTGGAACCTGCACATAGGGCGGACGTTCTCCACCGTGAGCGGCTTCCCCGCTTCATAGCAGGCTATGGTCTTATGCTCGGCGCCGTGGTACTCATAGGTGCGCTTGATGTCCTTCATCTGTGCGACCACCGCCATATATGCGACAAACAGAATAAGCTTCATAACGCCCTCGAACGTGGATTTCCACATCGAGATATCAACGTCACCCGCCGCCATTTCTATAAGCGAGAACAGGTAGGACGGCACGAAAAGGAACAGCACCACCGCCAGCGCAACGCCTATCACCATCGCGACCGCCATGATCGCATTGGTGAGCTTGTCGCCGAATTTGTCGTCAAGCCATTTCTCAAATTTCGAAGGCTCCTCGCTGCCGTCGTCGTCCAGCATTCCGCTCTTTTCCGCGGACTTCATCATGCACTTGTAGCCGTCCATAAGCTGCGTCACGAAATTAATGCTCCCGCGGATAAACGGCGTCTTTTCGTACCATTTCCGCTCCTTCAGTTCCCATTCCTCAACGTCGATACTGCCGTCCTTCATGCGGACAGCCATCGCCGCGTTTGAAACGCCGCGCATCATTATGCCCTCGATAAGCGCCTGACCGCCTATTTTGGTCTTTTTCCCCGTATCCTTTATTTTATCCTTACTCATCGGAGTCGCTCCTTTCACGTTTTGCCGCCAGCGGCAGCGTTATCGTCACAGTTGTTCCCACATTAAGCTCGCTCTCAAGCTCCAGCGTTCCGCCGTGCATGGCGATAATTTCGTCCGCGACAGCCAGCCCTATTCCCGAACCGTGCCGCGTGCTGTTTGCCTTGTAGAATTTCGCCTTGACCTTGGGAAGATCGGCGGGAGCAATGCCGCAGCCCGTGTCCGCCACGGTTATCGTCATTGTGCTCTCCTGCTTTTCGGCGGTTATATCTATGCTTCCTCCCGCGTCGGTGTACTTGATAGCGTTATCTATTATGTTTATGAAAACCTGCCGCAGACGGTTTTTGTCGCCGTAAACCGCGCACAGAAATTCCGGCTCGTTGTAATTTATCGTGATGTTTTCTTTCTTCGCCTTGTCAATATATATCAGCAGCGCGTCCTCAAGCTCCGCAATAACGTCCAGCGTGCTCATCTGGAGCGAGAAATGCCCGCTCTGTATCCTCGAGAAATCAAGCAGTTCCTCCACCATGCGCTCAAGGCGCTGCGTTTCGCCCGTGATGACCTTCATTCCCTTGCCGAACGTTTCGGGGTCATACCCGCCCGCAAGCGTTTCGCTCCAGCCCTTTATCGCGGTCAGCGGCGTCCGCAGCTCGTGCGACACGGAGGAAATGAAGTCGTTCTTTATCTGCTCGGAGTTCTCCAGCTCGTCCGCCATATCGTTGAACGCGCGAGAGAGGTCGCCTATCTCGTCGTTATTCTTTATCTTTATCCGCTCGGAGAAATCACCCTTGGCGAGCTTTTTCGCCGTCGCGCTTATCTGAACCAGCGGCTGACATATCGACTTTACGAAATAAAGTCCCATAAAAATAACAATAAGCACCACAAAAGCGCTTATTATCAGCGACGCGAACATTATCCCCGCAAGCTGATTATCCACAAGGCTGAGCGATGTGACAAAGCGCAGCGCGCTGTAACTGCTGCTCGGTCGGGAAATAAGTATCGTCACGGCAAGGATATTCTCGCCGCCGTCGCGCCCCATGAACACGCCGATACCCTCGTCGCTCTCGAGCGCTGCCTCGTAGTCGGGCATATTGTAGCTCTTGTCGGGGGAAAATCCGCTCGACGAAAGCGTTACCTCGCCGTTTTTGTTGATGGACATTATCTCCATCTGATCCTTCTTCTCAAAGTTCTCGATGACCTCTCTTACCTCCGAGGAGTAGTTTACCGCAAGGTCCTCATAAAGCCGCGCAAGTATCGTCGACGTGGCGTTAGCTTCCGAAATGACATAGCTTTCCGCCGAGCCGTAGTAATACTGCCGCGTGAAATAATATATGCTGAGGTTGACTATTATCAGCAGGATAGCGACGACGCTCAGCGTGTTCACCATCCATCTGCCCGCAATGGAGCGCTTCGCGCCGCCGAGCTTTATCCGCCCCGCGCCCTTTTTAACCGTTATTTCAGCCATTCCACTTATAACCGAAGCCCCAAATGGTCAGTATGTACTTGGGGTTTGACGGGTCGTCCTCTATCTTCATGCGCAGGCGGCGTATGTTCACGTCGACTACCTTGTCCTCTCCATAATACGCCTCGCCCCAGATATGGTGCAGTATCGTCTTGCGGTCGAGCGCGGTGTTGCGGTTCTTGAGAAGATATTCCATTATGTGGTATTCTACCTGTGTAAGGTCAATAAGCGCGCCGTCCTTGCGTACCGTCCTGCTCTGGTAATCAAGCGAGAACGGACCGGAAACGATCGTTTTAGCTTCCTCCCTGTGCGAATGGTTGATGTTCACGCGGCGGTAAATAGCGTCCACGCGCGCCACAAGCTCCGACGGGGAGAACGGCTTTGTAACGTAATCGTCCGCGCCGATCATAAGACAGTTCACCTTGTCCATCTCCTGCGATTTCGCGGAGAGCATTATTATGCCTATCTCGCTGCTCTGCTCGCGTATCCAGCGGCACAGCGCAAAGCCGTCCATTCCCGGCATCATAATATCCAGCAGCGCAACGTCGAACTCGCCGTGCTGCTTGTTAAAAACCTCCACCGCGTCCTCGCCGCAGGCAACGTCCACCACGTCGTACCCCGCGCGCCTCAGGTTTATCACCACAAAATCGCGGATAGCCTCTTCATCTTCGCAGACAAGTATCCTTTTCATTGTTCATATCCTTCCAAAGCTGATTTGCAGATTTTTTCAGAGAATAATAAAGCTGTTCATAAGCTCGCTTTCGGTCAGCGCGAGCTTGCCTGTCTTATATCCGTTTGTTTCAAGGCAGCAGTAAACCGTTTCCTCGCTCTCGCCTATGACCCGCATATGCTTCGCCGCCGCAAGCCCGTCCTTATCGTCCTTGTCGACCGCGCGTATGCGCATAAGCTCCGTTGTGGGGTTCACCTCAAGCCCCGCTCCCTCCGAATCGTAGGAGATAAATATTATCTCATTGTCGGCGGAATTTACCACCGCGGAAACGACGCCGCGCCATCTGTTCGGGAAAAGCAGCGCGAACCTGTATTTACTGCTGTAATAGCTGTAATACTCGAGCGTGAAGTTGTTGTCCGTGACCGTGTACCACTGCACAGCGCAGAGCTGCTCGGGACGGGTCAGCGTTTCATAGCCGGGCAGCGGCGTTGTAGAGGGTATTTCAATGAAGCCGTCGCCGTCAATGTCGGAGCAGCTTATCTCCGCCATATAATCGTTGGTGAAGCGGGAAATAATGCTGCTTCCCGAAACGGAGCCAATGCTGTCGGGGCTTATCAGCCTGTTGCCGTAGCAGTAAAGCACGTCCGTGCCGTACTGCCCCGCTCCCTTTGAATAATCAAGGAACAGCGCGGTGTTTCCCTCGCCGAGCATTCCCTTGGTGACGCTGACATAATCCGCCGCCGCTCCGCCGAGCGGTATCTCGGACAGCTTGCTGAAGCCGTCGCTGCCGTTCGTGAACATCATCGCGGTCGACATCTGGTTCACCTTATCCGTCACGACGGACACAAGCTCGTCCTGCCCGTCGGAGTTGAGGTCAATGACCTCAAGGCAGGAATAGGACGAGGCGTAGAGCTCCACGGGGATACCGCCTATGTAGTTCAGCACGCTGAACGATTTTTCGGTCTGGTTAAGCATGGTATAGCGGACGATGATGTCAACGGTTGTCGTTGTGCCGAGCTTTGCGAAGCTTATGCTCTCGACCTCGCTGCCGACGCAGGCAAGGTCATACACCGCCGTCCATTCGCCGTCCGACTTGTCGAGCAGCTTTAGCCGCAGCGAACTTTCGCCCGACTGAACGGACTGATTTTCATAGAAAACGAGCGCCTCGTCGCCCGGCTCGTCGTCAATGTCGTAAAGCACGAACGCCGAGCGGTAGTCGCCGCTTTTCGGATATTTCAGTTTAACATCGGAGCCGACGCTGTTTATCAGCGCGCGGTATATCTCCGACTGCTCCTCGGTGAGCTTCGGCGGCGTGAGCAGGTTCTCGACCGAAACGGTCATAGAGCAGCCGCACATAAGCGTCGTCAGCAGCAGGAGCAAAGCCGATCTTATTTTCACAATATCCCTCCATACGGGAAATAAATAGCAAAAAAGGTCAGGAGCGCAGCAAAAGCAGCCGTTTCCGCGACCGTTTCACATACTCCTAACCAATTATACCATAAAAAATAAAATAATAAAAGCCCCTTTTAAAAATAAATATTCAAAGGGCAAAAAAATCATTCTTCCCCGCCTTCGGTTTCCTCAACGGGCGCTTCCCCGCCGTCAGCGTCATCTGCGGCTTCATTATCGGAAACGTCGTCCGAGGTGGGTTGGGCAGTATCAGCTTCGTCGGCGGGAATTTCCTCCGACGGCGCATTCTCGTCGGAAAGCTCCGCAGGGGCGTTTTCTGCGTCAGCCTCCTCCTTTTTTCGCAGGAAAAGCATAATAAGCGCCGCGGCAATGAATAATGCCATCGCGACATTGACCCACGGAGTGTAGACCATCATATATGCGTTTCTGCCGCCGTTTACCTGATAGTACATCTCGGCAGCGTATCTGCTTGAGGTTATTCTTTCGGACACTTCCGCAGGGGCAATAAAGCCCGAAATTATCGTCGCGAGCGCCGAACCTAGCGTTATCACAACGGTGGGAACGCCCCATGCGCAGAGCGCGGTCCTTGTGTTCCTGTGCTCGTTGCCGGACATCAGCTTTGCGAAAAGCATGAAGAACACCGCGCCGCCGATAACGCTCAGGCACTCGATAAGATACTCGGGAACAGTATTTATGACCATGCGGTCAAGGAACACGTTCACGCCGCGCAGCGTGAAATACAGCGCCGCCGCGCAGTAGGAAAATCCCA
>CAMERU010000136.1 GCA_945935925.1 uncultured Clostridia bacterium
CTGACGAAAAATCTGACTGCGCAATCGAACGAAAATAATTATGCGGTGTTGCCTTCATTATTATATTCTATTTTATTTGTTTATGCAATGATATTAATTCACAAAAAAACAGTAAACAGACGTTTATTTTTGGCGTTTTTGGGGAACAGCTATTGCAAAGCGGAGGTGAGGGCTTGTTCAGGAATTTTGACGATATGCTTGGCGTGCGGATACTCGCAGCCGCTGCGGACGGAAAGGTGATACCCATCGGCGAGCTTGGCGACGGTGTGTATTCAAAGCGCGGCGCGGGCGACGGCTACGCGGTGATACCGTCGTCGGGAATATTACGCGCGGAGCGGGAGATAATACTGTATTCCCCCGCCGACGGCGTTGTTTCGGAGATTTCCGACAGGGACGGGATATCGCTGCGCACGGGCGACGGAATAACTCTGTCGGTTGTGTTCCGCGGCGGGACGCTTTCCGCCGAGCTTGGCGCAAGGCTTTCGGCGGGGGAGCCGTTCTGTCGGCTGCCGCGCGCGGGAGCGCTTATCAACGGCGGCGTGCCGGTTCTGATAAACGACCCCGGCAGGATAACCGAGCTTCACATAAAAAGCGGCAGGCGGCGCCACGGCAGCGCTGCGGCTTACTACCGCGTTTCTGAATAAATGGAAAATGAAAGGAAAGCAATACCGAATATGAGATCATTCATATACACCATAACCGACGAGGTCGGCATACACGCAAGACCTGCGGGGCTTCTCGCAAAAAAGGCAAAGGAATTTTCGAGCGTAATAACCGTTGAGAAAGGCGGAAAAGCAATCAATGCGGGAAAGCTGATGGCGCTTATGGGGCTTGGCGTAAAGTGCGGCGACACGGTGACGGTCACCGTCGAGGGCGCTGACGAGGAGGCTGCCGCCGCCGCTCTGGAGCAGTTTTTCAAGGATAATCTTTAAGGCGAATCGGTGTTCGGTCCGCACAGCAAAAAAGGGAGGACCCGCTCGATATGCTCGGACGGGTCCCGGTTTATTCAGAGGATAGTTAAAATCGAATTATAGGGAGTTACTTTCTCTTTCTTCCGATAACCATTACGGAAGCGCCGAGCAGAGCGGCGGCAGCGGCTGCGGCAACGCCCTCAACGCCTGTGTCGGGGTTGGTTTTGTCGGGCGCGGTGGCAGTGTCGGTAGTGTCGGCAGCACCGGTAGTATCGGCAGCGCCTGCCTCGGTATCACCGGCGGGAGCGGCGTCGTTGGAAACGGTGATCTCGCCGAGGGTTACGCCGTGACCCATGAATGCAATGCCTGCAACCTGAACGTGCTCAACAACGTCTGCGGGTATAGTGAAGCTTACGGAAGTATCGCCGGGCTCAACCGTATAAGAGCTGCCGTCCTCGGAGGGGGTGAGCTGGGTGATACCGCTGATGAGGGGCCAGCCCGCGTCGTTTATCATGGGCTTGATGACCCAGTAGCTGTGACCGTCAACATCGGCGAGGGAGTCGTCGGTGGTGAATGTTACGGTGACAACGCTGTCTGCGGTAAGCTCAGCAAATTCGGTCGCGGGAACGGTTATGCTTGCGCTCCAGAATGTGCCGAGGTCGGTGTTGAGCTCGTAAGCGGAAGCGCCGACTGCGAGGAGAGCCGCTGCGGAAACGGCTGTTATAATGCCTGTGAAAAGATTTCTGATTTTCATGATATATCGTCCTTTCCGATAATATTTTGGGTTATTACTTAAACCCTTGTGTTGATTTAATAATACCGAAAAAAAGGAAGGTTAGGTATCATAAATATAATTTTTATGTCAGAATTTTAATCAAAGTTATGCTTTACTGCCCCAACGTGTGCGGAAAAACTTTTCGCGGTATTCCTTCGGGGTTATTTTTGTGTATTTTTTGAACACCTGAATAAAATGGCTCTCGGAGCTGAAGCAGAGGTAGTTGGATATTTCGAGGCAGGAATAATCCGAGAATTTAAGGAGATTTTCCGCCGCTTCAATACGTTTTTGGAGGATATACTGCGTTACGGTCACGCCGACCTCACTGTGGAAAAGCTTGGAAAGATACGGCGCGCTGAGCCCGCATTCCTCCGCGATATCGCCGAGCGTAATTTTGGAGTGCAGGTTATTGTAGATGTAGTCGAGGCTTTTTATTATCGGCTTGGAGAACAGGCACTTTTTCGCAAGCGAGTGCATTCGCTCGGCGTAGTCCTCGACGAGTTCGCGGTGGATCTCGTTTATTTCCTTTTCGCTGCGGCAGACGTCTATCCTGCGGATATACACGTCGCTCAGGTTGTACGCGGTTTCCATTTCCATGCCGCCCTCGATGCAGTAGCGGGTGATGAACGCTATGGTTATAATAAGGTGATACCGCAGATTGCGCAGGCTGTCCTCGCTCAGTTTTCCGAGCCCCTCGGCGTTAAGCGGCATGAACAGCCGCAGCGCCTCTTCCTTATTTCCGACCTTTATCGCCTGATAAAACTCCATTTCGCGCTCATACGGCAGGTGCGCGTTCATGTATTCGCGGTTAAGAAATGCAGCGCGTGACAGCGCCTGATTTATGTCCATAATAATATCCTTTCCGGCGGGCGGGGTGCCCCCGCGGGCAATCCGGGCGGGGTACCCCCGCGGTCAATTCGGCTGAAAGCGCCGTCGCTGCGTGCGTTTTCACACGAAGGCAAGGTGCCCGATAAATGGGAATTTGCGGGGTACCCCCGCGGGCAATTCGGCTGAAAGCGCCGTTGCTGCGTGCGTTTTCACACGAAGGTAAGGTGCCCGATAAATGGGAAGTTGTGTTTCTGATTGTTCAGAACCCGCCGTAATGTTTTAAGTTTTCTGCTGCAATTTTGGAACCGACATTCATAGCCTTTTCAATGTCATTTTCAAGCATATATGAGCAGACAAATCCGGCATGATAGCTGTCGCCGCATCCGGTCGTGTCAATTATGGTATCTACTTCCACAGCCTGCACTCTGAATTCCTTTCCATTAAAGTATGTGACGCTCCCACGTTCTGCAAGTGATACGTTGAACAGGCAACTGTATGTGTTAGATAATTCCCTGAACTTCGGCAGGAGTTCTTCCGAGCCGCTTATCATAAAGAAATCAACATACGGAGCAAATCGTTCCATATCTGCAAAATCTCTATATACATCAAAATCTACCGCAAGCTTAAAGCCAAGAGTTTCCTTCAGTTCAACTACTTGCGAAAAACACGAAGCCCAGAAATGGACAAAGACTACATCGGACCTTGATAAGATTTTGATTTCATTATCATTCAGTACGATGTTATCGAGAATTTTTCCGTTCCATGAATCATCTTTATAATACCTATCGCCCGATTCTGTAAGGTAAGTCATATTATTTGCAGTCTGATACCTTTCATCAATGCGTATATGGTTTTTATCAATATCAAGCTTTGATATTGAATCCATTATCGCTTCTGCATATTTATCTTTTCCAACAACACCAAGAAGCGTAACATCTATATCCTTAAAGTGCGAGGCATGAGCAGCAAAATTCAATGCTTCTCCTCCCGGTCTGATTATTTCAGTGCCATAAAAAACATCTGCACATATACAAGGAAGTGCAGTCAGCTTAATTTTATTCATAGTACCACCTCACAAATTCCGATTTATCGAGCACCTCTCCCGCGTGTGACAGCCTGCGCCAATGCGGCTCATTCAGCCGTATTGCCCGCGTGGGCACCCCGCCAAATTACAATTTGTCGGGCACCTTGCCTTCGTGTGAAAACGTTCGCAGGAATTGCTCAATCAGCCGAATTGCCCGCGGGGGCACCCCGCAATTCCGATTTGTCGAGCACCTCTCCCGCGTGTGACAGCCTGCGCTAATACGGTTCATTCAGCCGTATTGCCGGCGGGGCACCCCGCCTTTTTCTCATTATACCACATTCCCGCAAACATTTCAATAAAAATCTGATAAGAATAGCAAAAACATGATATTTTCCGAGCGACTGTGGGTGTATTATTAAGTTACAAAGCTAAACACCTACTTTTACGGAAAGGACGGTATATCAATATGACAAACTTTAGGAAAATCATTGCGGCGGCGCTTGCTCTTGCGAGCATAACGGCTGTAACGGCGTGCGACAGCGAGCTTCCCGCGGGAGGATCTTCTGCGGCGGGCACGGACGCTCCGCCCGCAACAACGGCGGCGACAACAAAGGCCACCATGAACGAGGAGGACGCCGAAAAGGTCGCAACGATCGACATCGGCGCGGAAAAGCTTGACAACCCGACAGTAAAGTTCCTGTCCTCATGGGATCTTAACCCCGCAGAGGGACAGCCCGTATCCGTTGCGCTGGAGATGTTTCAGACGCAGTACGGCGGGAATATCGAGCTTGTTTCCTGCACATGGGACGAGCGCTTCACCAAGCTTGCGACGCTTATTTCCTCGGACGATTCTCCCGATATGTTCAGCGCGGCTGACATGGACATCTTCCCGAAAGGCGTTCTGAGCGGAATGTTCGATCCGCTGGACGACTACGTTGAGTTTGACTCCGAGCTCTGGGCGCCTATGTCGGCGGTCAACGATCAGTTCTCCTTTAACGGCAGACACTATGTCGGCGCGGTAAATACCGACTCGCAGTGCGTAATGTTCTACAACAAGAACACCATTGCCGACAACAGCCTTGAAGACCCCGTTGAGCTGCTCAAGGAGGGCAACTGGACATGGGACACTTTCTGGGATATGATGGACAAGTTCTGCGACCGCGATCAGGAGAAGTTCGCGACCGACGGCTGGTGGTTTGAGGGCGCGATATCCCTTACTACCGGTTACCCCTACATAGGCATGAGCGATGGCAAGATCGTTCACAACCTTGACAACCCCAACCTTGAAAAGGCACAGGATTTCATGCTTGAGATGAAGAAGAACGACTTCCCGTTCCCCAAGTCCGAGTATTCGTGGCAGGTAATTCCCTCCAACATCGCTTCCGGCAAGACCCTGTTCTACCCCGTCGGTACATATGCGCTCTATCCTTACAACAACATAATTCAGGACTTCGGCGCAATGGAGGACGTTATGTTCGTTCCGCTGCCAAGGTGTCCAGAGGCTGACGAATATTATCTCCCCGCGATAGTTGAGGGCTTCGCTCTCTGCAAGGGCGCAAAGAACCCCGAGGGCGTCGGTGCTTACCTCAACTGCGCTATGGCAAGCCGCGACAGCGAGGCTGCCAAGGAGATAGGCAAGCGTCAGGCGTTTGAGGAGTACGGCTGGACTCAGGAGCAGTGGGATATGCTTGAGCTCGTCCGCGACATGACAAACGAGCACCCTGTTATCGAGATGTACAATGCCGTTAACGAAAAGGTTGCCGGATACATCAACAACCCCATGAAGGAAGGCTACAACAGCGGCGCTTCCTGGACACAGACCAAGGAGCAGATCCGCGCGGCGGTTCAGGCGGAGCTTGACGAAGCCAACAAAACCCTCTCCTCATTGTGACGGTCTTTTATCGCAAAAGTGACAGTCCCGCTCTGTCGGGCGGAAGGAGCTTTAAGGCGCTGCCTTGCGACCTTTTGGCAAAAGGTTGAACTAAATTCTTTGGTTCATATCGTTGTTGATAGGTTAGTTTCTTGTTTAATTGTTAATTTTTTGTGTTGTGTTTTCACACGGGAAGTGGGGGAAACCCTTTGGGAAAGGGAAAAACGGGGTTTTTCCCTCTCCCTACGGGTCTCCCCCACACCCCC
>CAMERU010000137.1 GCA_945935925.1 uncultured Clostridia bacterium
CAACGTCCTTTACGCCGATCTCTCTCAGTATGCGGCGGACGGGCTTGTTACCCGTGCCGTTGAGGGGCGTGTAAACTACCTTTAATCCGCTGGAAGCAACGAGGTCGGTGTGCAGACCCTGCTCGCGCACCTTTGCTATGTACGCGTCGATAACGCTGTCCTCAATGTAGCTTACCGTGCCGTCAGCGACCGCCTTGTCGAAATCAACCGACTTAACATCGTTAAAGATGTCAAGGCTGTTTATCTTCTCAAGAACAGCGTTTGCAGCCTCAAGAGTAAGCTGGCAGCCGTCGGAGCCGTAAACCTTGTAGCCGTTGTACTTAGCGGGGTTATGGGACGCGGTAACAACTATGCCCGCGCCGCAGCCGAGCGCTCTTACCGCCCATGAAAGCATGGGGGTAGGCATAAGCTCCTTATAAATATGTACCTTTATGCCGTTCGCGGCAAGCACCTCAGCGGCGCTCTTCGCGAAATAATCGGACTTTATTCTGCTGTCATAAGCGATAGCAACGCTCTTTTCAACGCCGCCGGTAAGAATGTAATCCGCAAGACCCTGCGTAGCCTTTTTAACGGTGTAGACATTCAGCCTGTTCGTGCCCGCGCCGATAACGCCGCGCAGACCGCCCGTGCCAAATTCAAGATCGCGGTAGAAGCGGTCGTTCTTCGCTTCCTCGTCGTTCGCAACGCTTTCGAGCTCCGCCTTGAGGTCGGGGTCGGCAACCGCCTTTTCAAGCCACAGGTCGTATAATTTCTGTATATCTGCCATAGGTAGTATCCTCCTTAAAATGAATATTATAACATTTTAATTGTCACAAAGGCACGATAATGCCTTAATCCAAAATAATTATACCACATCATCAATGAAATTTCAAGTAGCGCGGCAATGTTTTTTTGGTATCACCGATACTGAAATATCATTTTGTGCAGCCGCGCGTAATATTTGCACTTTCTGCTATTGAAAAGTTTGCGCCCGCATGGTATAATCAAGTTACAAACAATAATTTGAGAGGTGACCTTTATGGCAAATCCGTATCTTCCTGCATGGGAATACGTCCCCGACGGCGAACCCCGCGTTTTCGGCGACAGGGTGTACGTCTACGGTTCGCACGACCGCGCGGGCAGCATTGATTTCTGCGACTGCAAGCTCAAGGTTTGGAGCGCGCCGCTCTCCGACCTTAACAAGTGGGTATGTCACGGCGACTGCTTCCGCACCGTCGACGGAGAAACTCCCGCCGATGTCGACTGGACTGACAACCTCCTTTACGCACCAGATGTGGTGGAAAAGGACGGGAAATACTACCTTTACGCGTATATCGTCGGCGCAAAGGGCTGCGTCGGCGTAAGCGACCGCCCCGAGGGACCCTTTAAGCTGCTCTCAAAATACAAGTACGATATCCCGAACCACTACGACGACGGCATATTTATCGACCCAGGCGTGCTTGTCGACGACGATGGGCGGGTGTATGTCTACTGCGGCTTTCAGGGCAGCTACATGGCAGAACTCAAGCCGAATATGTACGAGGTAGTCGACGGATCGTACAAGCTTGATATTATCCCCACGGAGGAGCCGCACCGCTTTTTCGAGGCGTGCTCCCCGAGGAAAATAAACGGCACCTATTACCTCATATACTCGCCGCAGCTCGGCAGCAGGCTTGACTACGCAACCTCCGACTCCCCCACCGGACCGTTTGTCTACCGCGGGACGATAGTCGACAACGGCGTCGATTACCCCGGCGGCAACAACCACGGCTCCGTATGCAATATCAACGGGCAGTGGTACATCTTCTACCACCGCATGACCAACAACACGATAATGTCCCGCCGCGGCTGCGTTGAAAGGATAGAGATACTCCCCGACGGCACTATCCCTCAGGTAGAAATGACCTCTCTCGGTTTTGAGGACGCGCTCGACCCGTACCTGCCCACGCCCGCGGACACAGCCTGCGTGCTGACAGGCGGCTGCTTCATCACCGAGCGCAATATTTTCGAGCGCCCGATAACCTCGATAACCGACGGCTGCGTTATGGGGTGGAAGTATTTTGACTTCGGGGAGGACTACGCCTCAAAGACATTGGGTCTGCGCATAAAGATACGCGGGCTCGGCGCAAAGGGAAAGCTTCATATCCTCGCCGATTCTCCCGACGGAGAGGAGATAGGCTGCGCCGAATTCGGAAGCGGCGACGCAATACTTTGCGCAAAGACAAAGCTGCTCACAGGCCGCCATGCCGTATTTTTCCGCGCGGAAGCAGGCTACGAGGGGTGGTATGCCGATAACATGAAGGGCAGGCAGCTGCTCGAGCTGGAGGAATTTGTGTTTATCAAGTGACCGATCCATACATCCGGAATGAAATTTTCCCAATACCTACAAAACCCCTTGCTTTTTTAGATTGCATATGTTATAATACTGCCGTAGGAGATTTTTCCTACGGTTTTTATTTTTCGGAAAGACAGGCACTTTCCGAAGGCACTTCAGCAAACACAGGAGGCAAACCATGTTCAACAACCGCACAGAAAACGGCAGAAATAATATAGCCGGAATTAAAATGCAGCAGCTGCGCAAGGCACGCAGACTATCACAAAGACAGGTATCCGAATCACTCGCCGAGATAGGTCTTACGGTAGATAAGAATGCTGTACAGAGAATGGAATCGGGTCAGCGCTTTATAACCGATATCGAGCTATGCTATATTGCGAAATTCTTTGATACATCTATCGAGGAGCTGCTCGGGCTGAAGTGATCGTGCTGTCCGATTTTTCGCAGGGTAAAAAAATGCCGCGGGGGAAGTTGAATTTCCCCCGCATTTGTTTTGCCGCATTATTTAACCGCAAATAATGAAAAGCGCCGCGCGGAATGTACTGCGCGGCGCTTCGTTATGCCTTTTTTTACGTTTACAGGAATTACATCTCCACGGTAAGACCCTCTGCGCTTCTTACCTTGAAGTTCTTTGCGGAGCCCTCGGCTGTAACCTTGATAACATCTCCGCTTCTGGTCGCCTTTATCGTAAGTACCTTGTTCGACTCGGTGTCATAGACAACGGTTTCGGCAGTCTTGCCGTCCTCGAGCTGATAGATAACAACGTCTGCGTTATCCGCGTAGTCGTACTCGAAAGCGCGCTTAAAGTCGCCATATACGATAATGCTGTTCGGCTTTGCGAGCACGGGCATGGAGAAGTAGTCGTGCTTGGTGGTGTACCACTTTCCGCCGTCGAACACCTCGCCCGTCTGAATGTCCGTCCACTTGCCCTCGGGAACGTAATACTGCGCCGTGCCCTCTTCATTGAATACGGGGGCAACAAGCAGAGTATCGCCGAGCATATACTGTCTGTCAAGGTTGCGGCAGGCGGGGTCGTCGGTGTAATCAACCACCATTGCGCGCATCATCGGGATACCCGTTTCGTGGGTGTTGTGAGCCTGCGTCCAGAGGTAAGGCATCAGCTTACCCTTGAGCTTTGTCCAGTGGCGGAGGACATCGCAGCTCTCCTCGTCAAAGTTCCACGGAACACGGTAGGAGCTGTTGCCGTGCAGTCTTGAATGAGAGGACATCAGACCGAACGCGCACCAGCGCTTGTACAGGTCGGGAGTACCCTGCGCCTCGAAGCCGGAGATGTCGTGGCTGAAGTAGCCGAAGCCGCTCATGCACAGCGACAGACCGCCGCGCAGCGTTTCCCACATGGACTCGTAGTTGGAGAAGCAGTCGCCGCCCCAGTGTACGGGGAACTTCTGCCCGCCGACAGTCGCGGAACGCGCGAACAGGCACGCCTTGTCCTTGCCGTAGTATTCCTCAAGCACCTCGTAAACGCACTTGTTATAGAGGTAGGTGTAATAGTTATGCATCTTGTAGGGGTCACTTCCGTCGTAATATACGACGCCTTTTGTGGGGATACGCTCGCCGAAGTCGGTCTTGAACGCATTAACGCCCATGTCGCAGAGAGCGCGCAGCTTGCCCTTGTACCACTCGCGCGCGGCGGGGTTGGTGAAGTCGACGATAGCCATGCCGGGCTGCCACATATCGCCCTGCCATACCGAGCCGTCGGTCGTCTTGAGGAAATAGCCGCCCTTAACGCCCTCGTCGAACATAGTGGAGCGCTGTGCAATGTAGGAGTTTATCCATACGCATATCTCAAGCCCCTTTGCCTTGAGGCGGGAAAGCATTGCCTTGGGGTCGGGGAACATTCTCTTGTCCCATGTGAAGTCGCACCAGTTGAACTCCTTCATCCAGAAGCAGTCGAAATGGAACACCTCAAGCGGGATATCGCGCTGTGCCATGCCGTCGATAAAGCTTGTTACCGTTTCCTCGTCGTAGTTGGTGGTAAAGGAGGTGGTGAGCCACAGACCGAATGTGTACGCGGGAGTAAGCGCGGGCTTGCCGGTGAGGTCGGTGTATGTTGAGAGCACGTCCGCGATGTTCGCGCCGCCGATAACGAAGTATTCAAGATGCTCGCCCTGAACCGAGAAAGCTACCTTGGATACGGTTTCGCTCGCAACCTCGAAATTCACCTTTTCGGGGTGATTTACGAACAGACCGTAGCTGTTGGAGGATACATAGAACGGAATGGACTTGTAGCTCTGCTCGGAGGAGGTGCCGCCGTCGTTGTTCCATACATCGACGGTCTGACCGTTCTTTACGAAGGTGGAGAACTTCTCGCCGAAGCCGTAAATGCTCTCGCCGACGCTTATGTTCATCATCTCGCGCATTACGCCGCTCTCTGCGGTGTCCTCGTGCGCGAAGAACGGCTTCATCACGTCGTCAGCCATGCGCTCGTTTGTTTTCCACTGCTCTTCAAGGATATAGGAGGTGGTGCGCCAGCCCTGCTTTGTGAGCAGTCTGCCGTCGTAGTAATACTTTATGTCCCACGCGCCGCTCTTGGGGACAACTACCTTTGTCTTACCCGAAACAAGCTCAAACGCGCCGTCATTTTCAGTGATAACGGGCTTGAAATCCTTGTCCTCGTAAAGCTCGAACGAGGGAGCCTTTGTAACCCTGCCCTTAAAATGGTCGACAGTTACCTTTATCGTGTTTTCGAGGGTGGAAGTGAATGTGATCTCAAGGACGGGGCCGCCGAGGGTCATTCCGCGGTTTCCGATCCACTGGTTTGTAGCAAGGACGTTGACGGATTTTTCGTCAGCGGTCACTTCATAGATCTGTGTGGCGTAATTCACGCCGTAGCCGGGCTTATTGAGCCAGAGTCCGTCTGCATACTTCATTGGTTGAATACCTCCGCAATACATTTTTACAATTACAAGCCGCCCCGCGCAAGGCGTCCCCGCGCGGCGAACAGTCGGCGTTGTAAGTCAGCGCATGATTTCAAGCCGCTCCGCATAAAGGGTAATCGTTTACATTCTTAGGCACAATAACCCTATCCGCTTTAACTTGACAACATCATTTTATCATACTTTCCGAAAAATTTCAAGGGGGTTTTAAATTTTTTATTGCAAAATTCTGCGGGGGCGCTGCCCCTCTGACCCCATTGCTTCTCAGGCGCTGCCTTGAACCTTTTTCTAAAAGGTTGTTCAAAATTTCTTTTGGAGAATTGCTTTGTAATTGTTGTGTTGTTTGTTGTTTAATTGAAATTTTTTGTTTTTTGTGTTGTCACACTTGAAGTGGGGGAAACCCTTCGGGAGAGGCGGAAAACGTAGTTTTCCCCTCTCCCTACGGGT
>CAMERU010000138.1 GCA_945935925.1 uncultured Clostridia bacterium
CAGCTGCTCCCCGACGACCTCGACCCGCTCGCCGCCGACCTCCGCCGAGGGCTTTTCGCAGACCTTTCCGCCGAGGATAACGCCGCCGCTTTTGATAAGCGACTGCGCGGCTGTCCTGCTTTTGCATATTCCGTTTTCCGTGAGATAGATGTCAAGGCGCATAGTCAGTTCCTTAGAATTTTAAGCATATTTTCCGCGTCAAGGCGGTACATTTCAAGCTGCTCGGCGACCGTTGCCGCGGGGACAAATTCCCCCGCAACGCCGAAGCACTCTACCCTGCCGCGGTACCCCGCCCGCGCAAGCGCAGCCGAAAGCCCCTCGCCGACGCCGCCGTTAAGCGAGCCCTCCTCAAAGAAAACGACCCGCTCGTAGCCCATGGCAATGCCGAGAACATTCTCGGGCAGCGGATGTATCCTCACGAGCCGCAGCATATCCGCGCCCGCTTTTTCCGCCGCCTGCGCAAGCCCCGCCGAAATGCGCCCGTAGGTCACCGCGAGCGTTGCGGAGCGCTTACCCGAATAGAAGAAGTCCCTCGCGGGGAGCAGCGCAGCCCGCGCCGCAGGCTCTCCCGCGGGCATTTCCCGACCCTTGGGATAACGCACGCAGGCGATACCCGCCGTGTCGTATATCGCACGCTTAAGGCAGGCGCGCAGTTCCTCTGCACCTGCCGGCGAAAATATCGTTGTGTTGGGGATAAGGCGCAGCATAGGCACGTCGAAAATGCCCTGATGCGTTTCGCCGTCCTCCCCGACAAAGCCCGCGCGGTCTATCGCGAGCACGATATGCGTGTTTTCGATCGCGCAGTCATGCAATATCTGATCAAAGCCGCGCTGTAAAAAGGTGGAATACACCGCGAAAACGGGTAGCATTCCCTCTGTCGCAAGCCCTGCGGCGAACGTTACCGAGTGCTGCTCGGCTATTCCCGTGTCGAAAAAGCGCGGCGCACAGGCGTTCCTGAAATAATTCAGCCCCGTTGCGTACTTCATCGCGGCGGTTATCGCGCAGATACGCCCGTCCGAGCAGCCGAGCCGCGCAAGCTCCCGCCCGAACACCTCCGAAAAGCTCTCGCCGTCCGTGTTGCTGATAGCGGCTGCGCCTGCTCCCGCAGCAGCGGTTTTTTCGGGGTCAGAGCCGCTCCTCGCGACCGCATGGTATTCTCCGGGGTTTTCCTCGGCGGGAGGATAGCCCCTGCCTTTCTGCGTGAACACATGGACAACACAGGGCTTTTTCATTAGCTTTGCAACGGAAAGCGCCTCGATAAGGTCCTCTAAATTGTGCCCGTTGACCGGTCCGATATAGGTGAACCCGAGGTTTTCAAAAAGGTTGCTCGAGTCGTACATCGCGTCCTTTATTATATTCTTCGCGGAGCGCACCGCCCTCTCCAGCTGTCTGCCCACAAGCGGAACAGAGGAAAGCACGCTTCGGAAACGTTCCTTCGCCACATAATACCGCCTTGTGGAGCGTATCTGTGCGAGATACCGCGCGAGCGCGCCCGTGCTTTTGCTTATCGACATTGCGTTGTCGTTCAGGACAAGGGTGAGGTTCGCGGCGGTCTTTCCCGCGTTATTTAACCCCTCGTAAGCCATGCCGCCCGTAAGCGCGCCGTCGCCTGTCACCGCCGCGACAGAACCGCCGCTGCCTTTAAGCCGCATTGCCTCGGCTATCCCATAGGCGGCGGAAACGGACGTGCTGCTGTGTCCCGAAATAAAGGCGTCGGCGGGCGACTCGCTCCTGCGGCAGAAGCCCGACACACCGCCCTTGCTGCGGAGTGTTCCGAACCGCGAATAACGCCCCGTGAGCAGCTTGTGCGCATACGCCTGATGCCCGACGTCCCACAATATCCTGTCGTCCCTGCCGACGTCGTAGACATAGTGCAGCGCAACGGTAAGCTCGACGGTGCCGAGGTTTGATGCGAGGTGACCGCCGCTGCGCAAAACGGTGCGCAGGATACAGCCGCGTAGCTCCCTGCACAGCGCTTTAAGCTGCGGGAGCGTCATTCTCGAAATTATGTCGTGGCTGATATTGTCGTTAAGAAAGGTGTTCTGCTGCATTTATCCTCCGATATCACGCGGGCAGCGGGAATACCATCGCGATGAGTATTCCGAGAAGCGAGCCCGCAAGCACTTCTATGGGAGTATGTCCGAGAAATTCCTTGAAGTCCTTCCGATCCGTTATCTCGTCGATGTCGATGTCAACGTCATCTTCACCGCTCAGCTGCGAAAGCTCGTCGTCTATATCGTCTATGACCCTGCGGAGCCTGTTCAGTTCCTTTGCGTGCAGCCCCGCGTTGTAGCGGACGCTCATCGCGTCGTATATGACAACTCCCGCAACTATCATCGAAATAGCGAATGCGGGGCTTTGAAACCCCTGGTATTTAAGCGTGTAAATTGCCACCGAAACAACGAGCGAGGAGTGCGACGAGGGCATACCGCCTGCGCCTGTTATGCGCTCGGGGTTAAAGGTCTTGTATTTGACGGAATAGTGTATCGTCTTGAGTATCTGCGCCGCAAGCCATGAGATTATGCCGACGGTCAGGATAGGATTTGCCATAAGTATTTTTTCTATCAAAGTCAAACAACCTCCGCTCTTATCAGAATTTCCGCCTGAGCAGCAGTTCCGTCAGCCCGCGCAGAAATTCGGTGTCCCCGAAAGCGTCAAGGCACTCCTCCGCCTGCGCGGTCAGCCTTTCCGCTTCCTCCCGCGCGCGGTCGATGCCGACCTCGGTGACATATGTGAACTTCCTGCTCGCCGCGTCGCTCCCGACGGGCTTCCCGAGCAGCTTCTCGTCCGCTGTGACGTCAAGTATATCGTCGATTATCTGGAACGCCAGCCCGAGCCGCTGACCGTAGCTCCCCGCGGAGAGCTGCTTATCCGCGCCCGCGCCCGCCGCAATGCAGCCCGCGCGGCAGCAGAAGTCAAGCAGCGCGCCCGTTTTCATGCGGTACATTTCGAGCAGCACATTGGTTTCGAGCCGTTTTCCCTCGTTTTCGGTGTCAATGACCTGACCGCCGATCATGCCGAAAATACCCGCGCGCCCGCCGAGCAGCGAGATGATTTTAAGCGCCGCGTCACGCGTTATCGTTCCCTTTAAGCCCGCCTCGGCGATTATCTGCGCGGGGAGTATCGCAAGAGCGTCCCCCGCGAGCAGCGCGTTCGCTTCTCCGAACGCCTTGTGGCAGCTGGGCTTTCCGCGGCGCATATCGTCGTTGTCCATGCAGGGCAGGTCATCGTGTATGAGCGAAAAGGTGTGCAGCATTTCTATCGCCGCCGCCACGGGGAGAGCGCTCTCGGGATCCCCGCCGCAGACTCGGCAGAACTCCATGACAAGCGCGGGGCGTATGCGCTTTCCGCCTGCGGTAAGGCTGTGCCGCGCGGCTTTTATGACGTTGTTTTGCAGGCAGGGGGTATCGGGGAGATATTCCTCAAGCGCGCGCTCCGTCATCTGCGCGTACTCCGCAAGCCTTTCTCTGACCATGTCCGACATATTACTCCGCCTCCAGCTTTTCCACCGTGAGCTTTGCGCCCGCGATGTATTCCTTGCAGAATTTCACAAGTCCCACCGCCTCGGTGTAAAGCTTCATCGACTCCTCAAGCGGGAGCTCCGCGCCGTTCATCTGCTCGGATATTTCTGTGAGCCGTTTCATTGCCTGTTCAAAATCCATTTATCGTCAGTCCTTTTTTATTTCCGTTATCTCTGCGGCAGCGCCGCCCTTTCCGAATGTAAGCTCTATCCTGTCCCCGACCGAAAGCTGCGCCGCGTCGGAAACAACGCGCCCGCCCGCTTTCGCGACGGAATATCCCCTCGAAAGCACGCCGAGCGGATTGAGCGCGGAGATCATGTCCGCATTTGCGAGGACCTGCCGCTCCGACGCGTCAAGCCGTCCGTGAACCTGCCGCTTTATCATGGCACAAACGCTGTCCAGCCGCTGCGCCATAGCGTTTATCCTGCTCTGCGGCGAAAGCGCGCGGATAAGCTCCGCCCGCGCCGAAAGCATTCTCTCCTCCGAAGAAAGCTTTTTCATCACAGCCGCACGGGCGCGCCTGCCCATGCCGTCCACCGCGCTGTAAATCGAGCCTATCTCCGGCACGGCAAGCTCCGCCGCCGCCGAGGGGGTAGGCGCGCGCATATCCGCAGCCATGTCCGCTATGGTGGTATCGGTTTCGTGTCCGACAGCGCTTATCGTGGGTACGCTGCTCGCGAACACCGCGCGGGCAACGAGCTCGGTGTTGAACGCGCCGAGATCCTCCGACGAGCCGCCGCCGCGTCCGAATATGATAACGTCCGCGCCGACACGCTGCGCCCTTTCAAGGCTTCGTGCAACAGACTGCGGAGCGCCCTCGCCCTGAACGAGCGCGGGTATCACCACGAGCGTGGCGATCGGGTACCGCCGCCCTATAACCGTTATAATGTCCCTTACCGCCGCGCTGTCGGGAGCGGTTATCACCGCGATCCTGCGCGGCATCGCGGGGAGCTGCCTTTTCCGCGAGAATATTCCCTCGTCATAAAGCCGCTTTTTCAGTTCCTCAATGGCAGCCGCCTGCTCGCCCTCGCCGTCGCGCTTCATTTCGGAGCAGTACAGCTGATACACGCCGTTCTTTGCGTACACCCTGACCGCGCCGCGGCATACCACCTTATCTCCGTTTTCGGGGTCAAACCCCAGCTCCGCCGCCTTGTCCGCCCACATCATGCAGCTTAGCTGCGACGCGCCGTCCTTCAGCGTGAAGTAAAGGTGCCCCGACATATAGTGGTTCTTGAAATTCGATATCTCGCCGCGCACCGCAACGTTCGCGAGCCGCTTGTCGCCGTTTATCAGCATTTCCGCCACGCGGTTGACCTGCGACACGGTAACGACCGGCACGCGCGGAGCGTTACTGCTTGTTTCCATGAAGCTCTTCCTTGCAGGAGTTAAGTATTCCGTTGATAAAGCCGCTGTCCGCCTTGAGAGAATACTTCTTCGCAAGCTCGACCGCCTCGTTTATCGCCGCCGCGTCGGGCACTCTGTCGCAGTATTTCATCTCGTATATCGCAATTTTAAGTATCACAAGGTTGACCTTGGCAATGCGCGCGACGGAGCGCGTTTTCGAAAACTTGGCGATAAGCCCGAGAAGCTCCTCGTCATGCTCCGTAACGCCCTTTACTATCTCGTCCGTTTCCTCGTTCTTCGCCATGTCGAACGCCTCGGCGTTCAGCTCGTCGATCTCCTCGGGAGTGGTTCCGAACATCATCTGATAAAGTATCAGAAATGCGCCCTCGCGCACTTCGGGTCTGCTTAACTTTTCCATTATTTACCTCTGTTATTCCTCTGTTTTTTCCTCTGCGGGGGCATTTCCGTTCATGAATTTTATCCCCACGACGTCAACGTCCACTTTGGTGACGGTGAAGCCGGTCATGCCCTGAATTGCGGATTTAACGCTGCGCTGAACTCTCTCCGCGACATTCACCGCGTTATAACCTTCAAGGACGACTATCTCTATCCCTATCGACACGGTATCGCCTGTAAGCCGCGCTCTTACCGCGCCGAGGAACTTCGACTTCGCGCCGGTCACGGCGAGCCTGCTCCCGTCGGATACAACGCCCTCTATCTCGCAGGCAGCTGTTTCCGCGATTCTGATGATAACGTCGGTGGACACCTTGATACTCCCGACGGCAC
>CAMERU010000139.1 GCA_945935925.1 uncultured Clostridia bacterium
GACAACAACAGCGGTGAGAACTACTCCTATGCGCTCGGACTTAACGGTCTGGGACTGTGCGCAACGCAGTTCGCCTCGGAATATATGGACGTAGAGAGCTGCAACGGAACATGGCGCTATACGCTCCGCTTTGAAAAGGGCTTCAATGTGACCCCCGACGAACGCGGGTTCAGGAAATCCAAGGGCGACGGCTCGACAGGCACCAAAATACACTGGAAGCCCGATCTGGACGTATTCACCGATATCGACATCGGCACGGAATACCTCGACGATATGCTCCGCAGGCAGGCGGTCGTAAACGGCGGGATCGAGTTCGTCCGCAGGGTCGAGAGCGAGGACGGAACGGTCGACGAGAAGCTGTTCCTTTACCCCGAGGGTATAAACGACTATCTCCGCGAGGTAGTCGGCGACAAGTCGCTCACCACGCCGCAGTTCTGGAGCACGCAGCGTCAGGGCCGCGACCGTGCCGACAAGGACGAGTACAAGGTCAAGCTGAATGTTGCGTTCACGTTCAGCAAGGAGCTGCATTTTGTAGAGCACTATCACAACTCAAGCTGGCTGGAGCACGGCGGCAGCCCCGAGGACGCAATGCGAAAGGCGTTCCTGTCACAGATAGACGCTTACCTCAAGAATAACAATAAATACAACAAGGGCGAAAAGTCCATCAAATGGGACGACGTTGCCGACTGCCTTGTGTTCATCAGCTCCAACTTTTCAACGCAGGCAAGCTATGCCAATCAGACAAAAAAGGCGGTCACCAACGTTTTCATCAAGGAGGCAATGACCGACTGGCTGAAGCATCAGCTTGAGGTGTATTTCCTTGAAAACCCCGATGAGGCTGTCAGAATAGCCGAGCGCGTTATCATAAACAAGCGCTCCCGCGAGAACGCCGAAAAGGTTCGCACCGCGTCGATATCCAACCTCACCGCGAAGATCGACCTTACCAACCGCATTGACAAGTTTGTCGACTGCCGCAGCAAGGACGTTTCCCGCCGCGAGGTATATATAGTGGAGGGCGATTCGGCGCTCGGCTCGGTAAAGCTCGCGCGCGACGCGGAGTTTCAGGCGGTAATTCCCGTAAGAGGTAAGATACTGAACTGCCTCAAAGCCAGCCACGATAAGATATTCAAGAGCGAGATAATCACCAATCTTATAAAGGTGCTTGGCTGCGGCGTTGAGATAAAGACAAAGGCTAACAAGAATATCAGCTCCTTCAATCTTGATAATCTCCGCTGGAACAAGGTGGTAATATGCACCGATGCGGACGTTGACGGCTTCCAGATACGCACGCTTATCCTCACGATGATACAGGAATTGTGCCCGACGCTCATCGAAAAGGGCTATGTGTTCATCGCGGAGTCGCCGTTGTATGAAATAAACACGAAGGATAAGACCTATTTCGCATATACCGAGGCGGAAAAGTCGAAGATACTCGGCATGATCGGCGACAAGAAATACACCATACAGCGCTCGAAAGGTCTTGGCGAGAACGACCCCGATATGATGTCGCTCACGACAATGAACCCCGAAACGCGCCGCCTTATAAAGGTCACCCCGACCGACGCGGAGCAGACGCGGCTCATGTTCGACGTCCTGCTCGGAAACGACCTTGAGGGACGAAAGAAATTCATCAGCGAAAACGGCAGCCGCTATCTTGAAGCCGCCGATATTATGTAAACGGAGTTAAGTGATTTGAAGAAAAAAACAACGAAAAAGCCCGTCGAAAAAAAGAGCGGCGAGGCTTATATAGAGGGCTCGGGTAAAGTCGTCGAAACGGACATAGTTTCTACCCTTGAGGAGAACTATATGCCCTATGCGATGAGCGTTATCGTGTCGCGCGCGCTGCCCGAGATAGACGGCTTCAAGCCGTCGCACAGGAAGCTGCTCTACACCATGTACAAGATGGGGCTGCTCACTGGGGCGAGGACAAAATCCGCGAACATCGTCGGTCAGACCATGCGGCTTAATCCGCACGGCGACGCGGCAATTTATGAAACGATGGTTCGCCTTGCGAGGGGCAACGAAGCGCTGCTGCACCCTTATGTAGACAGCAAGGGCAACTTCGGAAAGGCATATTCCCGCGACATGGCATACGCCGCGTCGCGATACACCGAAGCAAAGCTGGAGAGCATAAGCGGCGAGCTTTTCGCGGAGATCGACAAGGACGCGGTGGACATGGTGCCGAACTACGACAACACCATGCTCGAGCCGTCGCTGTTTCCGGTGAGATTTCCCGCCGTATTGGTAAATTCCAACTTCGGACTTGCGGTATCAATGGCGAGCAATATCTGCTCGTTCAATCTCGCGGAGGTATGCGAAACAACGATAGCGCTGATGAAGAACCCCGAGCACAACGCGCTTTCCACCCTCAAAGGCCCCGATTTCCCCGGCGGCGGTTATATCATCTATGACGAGAAGGAAATGGACAGGATATACCGCACGGGCGTCGGCGCAGTCAAGGTGCGCTCGGTGTACAGCTTCGATAAGGACGCGCGCTGTATCGAGGTCACTCAGATACCCCCGACGACCACCGTCGAGGCGATAATAGACAAGGTAGTCGAGCTTGTCAAGGACGGGAAGATAAAGGAAATATCCGATGTCCGCGACGAAACCGACCTGTCGGGTCTGCGGCTGGCGTTTGACCTTAAAAAGGGCTACGACGCGGACGCAGTGATGCAGAAGCTGTTCAGGCTGACCCCGCTTCAGGACAACTTCAACTGCAACTTCAACGTGCTCATCGCGGGCACGCCGAAGGTAATGGGCGTTTATGAGATAATCGGCGAATGGACGGCGTTCAGGCGGCAGTGCGTAAAGCGCCGCGTGTATTTCGACCTGCAAAAGAAGAAGGAAAAGCTGCATCTGCTGCTCGGTCTGAAGAAGATACTGCTTGACATTGATTACGCGATAAAGATAATCAGGGAGACCGAGGAGGAAGCGGAAGTCGTTCCCAACCTCATGATAGGCTTCGGTATCGACGAGCAGCAGGCGGAATATGTCGCGGAAATAAAGCTGCGCCATATCAACCGCGAATATATCCTCAAAAGAACGCAGGAGACCGACGATCTTGCAAAGGAAATAAAGGAGATGGAGGATATCCTTGCGGACGGCAGGAAGATAGACAGCATAATCATTTCCGAGCTCGAGGAGATAATCGGGAAGTATTCGCAGCCGCGCAGGACAATGTTCCTTTATGATGTTACGGAGTCAGCCGAGCCCGAGGAGGAAGAAGTCGACAGCTCGCCAGTCAACATTTTCTTCACTCGCGAGGGCTATTTCAAGAAGATAACCCCGAAATCGCTCCGCATGAGCGGCGAGCAGAAGCTCAAGGAAAACGACGAGATCGTTTATTCCGCCGAGGTATCGGGCGCGTCGGAGCTGCTGTTCTTTACGAACAAATTCCAGTGCTACAAATCGCGCTGCGCAGATTTTGCAGAAACAAAGGCGAGCGTTATGGGCGACTATATCCCCGCGAAGCTCGGCATGGAGGACGGCGAGCTGCCGATATTCATGGCGGTAACCGAGAAATTCCGTGAAACGCTCGTGATATTCTTCCGCAACGGAAAATGTGCGAAGATACCGCTCAGCTCCTACGAAACGAAAACGAAGCGCAAGAAGCTCGCGAATGCGTATTCCGACCTGTCGGAAACGGTGGGAATGTTCGTTGTGGACGGCGAGGCGGATTTCCTGCTCAAATCGGACGCAGGCAGGGTGCTGCTGTTCAATACGGCGCTTGTTCTCGCAAAGTCGACCCGCGATACGCAGGGCGTGCAGGTAATGCGCCTTACAAAGGGCGCGCAGCTGCTGTCGGTATATCCCGCGGATACTGCCGATATAAAAGACCCCGAGCAGTATCGCATAAAGTCCGTACCGTCGGGCGGCACAGCGTCGGACATCGACATCGACCAGTTAAAGCTTATCTGATATCCCGAAAGGGTAATTATATCGTGCAAAACAACAGGAGGAAAAAATAATGCTGACAGATATTGAAATAGCACAGCAGGCAAAAATGCTCGAGATCGGCGACATCGCCGCGAAGCTCGGAGTAAGCGCGGACGAAACCGAGCCTTACGGACATTACAAGGCGAAGCTTTCACAGAAGCTTTTCAACAGGGTAAAGGATAATCCCAACGGGAAGCTTATCCTTGTAACAGCAATCAACCCCACGCCCGCGGGCGAGGGCAAGACCACTACCTCGGTAGGTCTTTGCGAGGGCATGAACAAGCTCGGAAAGAAAGCCTGCCTTGCGCTGCGCGAGCCGTCGCTCGGTCCTGTTTTCGGCGTCAAGGGCGGCGCCGCAGGCGGCGGATACGCTCAGGTTGTCCCCATGGAGGACATCAACCTTCACTTCACAGGCGATATGCACGCCATCACCGCCGCGAACAACCTTCTGTGCGCAATGCTCGACAACCATATCCAGCAGGGCAACGCGCTCAACATTGACGTCCGCCGCATTCTGTTCAAGCGCTGCCTTGACATGAACGACCGCGCGCTCAGAAACTGCGTTGTCGGCATGGGCGGAAAGGTGAACGGCGTTCCGCGCGAGGATCATTTCCAGATAACCGTTGCGAGCGAGATAATGGCGATACTCTGCCTTGCTGCCGACCTCACCGACCTCAAGAACAGGCTCGGAAAGATACTCGTTGCATACACTTACGACAACAAGCCCGTTTACGCAGCTGACCTCAAGGCAGTCGGAGCAATGACCGCCCTGCTCAAGGACGCGATAAACCCGAACCTTGTCCAGACGCTCGAGAATAACCCCGCGATAATCCACGGCGGTCCTTTCGCGAATATCGCGCACGGCTGCAACTCCGTCAGAGCGACAAAGCTTGCGCTGAAGCTTGCGGATTACACCATAACCGAGGCAGGCTTCGGCTCCGACCTCGGCGCGGAGAAGTTCTTCGACATCAAGTGCCGCTATGCGGGGCTCAAGCCCGACTGTGCGGTGCTCGTCGCGACTATCCGCGCGTTGAAATACAACGGCGGCGTGCCCAAGGCGGAGCTTACGGCAGAGAACGTTGACGCGCTGAAAAAGGGCATTGTGAACCTCGGCGTTCATATTGAGAATATGAAGAAGTTCGGCGTACCCGTTGTCGTTGCGATAAATCATTTCGGCACCGACACCGACGCGGAGATAGCCGTTGTGCGCGAATACTGCGAGGAGAGAAATGTCCGCGTTGCGTTCTCCGACGTATTCATGAAGGGCGGCGAGGGCGCAATTGAGCTTGCGAACGCAGTCGTTGACACCATTGACAACGTAAAG
This sequence comes from uncultured Clostridia bacterium, assembly GCA_945935925.1. GTDB lineage: Bacteria > Bacillota > Clostridia > Oscillospirales > Ruminococcaceae > CAG-115. The sequence goes on from CAMERU010000139.1 coordinate 5,264, forward strand.
AGCGATTTCAAGCCGCTGTATGACACCGAGCTTTCCGTTAAGGAAAAGGTCAACATCATCGCAAAGGAGATATACCGCGCGGACGGCGCAGTATTCACCCCGAAAGCGGAAAAGGCGCTCAAGGAGATCGAGGCGCTCGGTCTTGACAAGGTTCCCGTATGCGTTGCAAAGACGCAGTACTCCCTCTCCGACGACCCGACAAAGCTCGGAAAGCCCGAGGGCTTCAGCATTACCGTAAGCGATGTCCGCGTAAGCAACGGCGCAGGCTTTGTTGGGGTCTACACAGGCGACATCAT
>CAMERU010000140.1 GCA_945935925.1 uncultured Clostridia bacterium
AACAGCCTGCCGTCTGCCTTTACGGGGTGTTCGCCGTTTTTTATCTTCACCGGCACATGACCGTTGATGATGTGTCCGTGTCCGGGGTCAAGCCCGAACATTTCAAGTATCCCGCCGCAGACTTCCGCCCGCTCGGAATAGTGATAATATGCGTTGTAATTCTCCTTTTGCAGTTCCTTGTCGTCAAGGAAATAGCGCTCAAAGAACGTCATTTTATCCTTGCCGTAAAGCGGCGAGCAAGCCCCGCACCACAGATACCACATATAATCCGCAGCATAATCCCTTTCCGCGCCCGCGGGCAGGAAATACGCCTTGTTTGCTATCTCGTCCAGCTTGTCGAGCAGCGCCTTGCCGGAATACTGCCTGCCCGCGATATTAACGCTTTGAAGCTTTCCGTCCCCGTCAAGCGGTATGCAGCCGTGAAACAGCAGATTTCCGTTTATCGTCTTGTACATTGAACCTTTTGAGTACAGAAAACGGATATGTGAATTGAGCCGTTCGCTGTGCATAAAGGAGTTTGCAAGCACCGTCATAAGCTCGTTTTCCTCGTCCGTGAGCGACAGCGGACAGTCGCGGAAAACAGTCGGGAAGTTCGCGTCGAGCAGCGGATATTTTTTCCGTCAAGCGTCACCCTGCCGTTGTCGAAATCCACCATTCGGAATATATCGCGCTCATGCATATTCCATTCGGGGTGCCGCTCGATAAGCTGACCCTCAAGCTTGAGCTGAATGACGGTTATCGCCTTGTGCATTTTCGCGACTAATTTTGTATCGACAGGGTCGTATATATTGTCGTCCAGCGTCTGCGGCATGAAAAGCTCGCAGTCGTCGTCCTTGTAGGTTTCCCCCGCAAACACCGCGAGCGCCCTCAGATTAAGCCCGTAGCCGTCCTCCAGCACGTCGAAATTGTTGTAACGCATGGAAATTCGGATAACATTGGCGATAAGCGCCCAATTGCCCGACGCCGCGCCCATCCACGAAATATCATGGTTTCCCCACTGTATATCCACATCGTGCATTTTCATCAGCTCGTCCATGATTATATCGGCACGGGGTCCTCTGTCGTAGATATCGCCGATTATATGCAGCTTGTCGATGGCAAGCGACTGTATCAGCTCGCAGAGGGACTTTATAAAGCGGTCTGCTATGCCGGTGTCAAGTATGGTCGAGATTATCTCGTCGTAGTAGTATTCCTTTACCACGTCGTCGGTGACATTCAGCAGCTCGTCGAGGATATACACCATATCCTTCGGTATGCGCTTGCGCACCCGTGAACGGGTGTATTTCGCCGAAACTGCCTCGCAGACAAGTATCAGGCGATAAATAGTCAGCCTGCGCCATTCGTCGCACAGCTCTCCCTTATTTTGCAGCTTTTTCAGCTGCTTGTCGGGGTAGTAGATAAGATATGCAAGCGCCTCGCGATCCGCTCCGGAAACCGTCTTTGCGAGCGTTATGTCTATCTTGTTTTTTATCATGCCCGAAGCGCTTTTCAGCATATGCAGAAAGGCTTCATATTCGCCGTGGATATCGCTGAAAAAGTATTCCGTTCCCTTTGGCAGACTGCGTATCGCCGACAGATTAACTATTTCGCTCACCGCGCTGTCTATTGTGGGGAACTCCTTTGCGAGAAGTGAAAGATATTTCTTGTCCATATTGTCGTTCCTTGCAGTTAAGCCGACAGTTATCCCGTCAGCTTATTGTTTTTATTTCGAAAGGTCGCAGCGTCTTACCGCGTCCCTGACCTTTAATACAAAAGAAGGCGAAGCGGAAAGCTCGTCAATGCCCATTCGCAGGAATGTTTCCGTAAGGCTTGTATCCGCCGCAAGCTCGCCGCAGATACCTATCCACGCGCCGTTTGCGTGAGCGTTCTTCGCCGACATTTCTATAAGTCGGAGTATAGCCTCGTGATGAGTGTCAACGAACTGCTCGATAGCAGCGTTCTGCCTGTCGCAGGCAAGGGTGTACTGCGTGAGGTCGTTTGTGCCTACGCTGAAAAAGTTCACCATGGGCGGCAAACATCGCCGCGAAATTATCCGCCGTAACCGCGACAGCGTATTCCGCATTGACAGACTGAGTTTCAATAATGCTTGATATGGAGTCGTTGTAGTCCTCGTCCTCTATCATCATGTGGATCTCAAATATCTGCGCGTTTGCCTCGCCGACCTCCTTGAGCGCCTTGTTGTATATCTCCCGAAGCTGTTCCGTCGCCTTTTCCTTTGCGGGCTCAAGCCTTGCCTTTTCGGCTTCGATATCGTCAATGTGAGTTCTCTTGACGGGCGCCTCTTTTCTCGTAAAAACAGAGATACGTCCCAGCGCTATCGCGCCGTAAACTCCCTTGCCCTTAAGTGTTGTCATAAAGACACCTCCCGTAAAAATCGGGGCAGCGGACCTGCCGCCGCCCCGTCAGGTTAGTATGATGTTATTCGCCGAAGCCGTCCTCGAACATCTTTACAAACTCGTCAAGCACAGCCTGCTCGTCTCCGACGGTAACAACAAGCTCAACCTCGGTGCCCTTCTTGATACCCGCCGCCATTATCTGCATAACAGCCTTTGCCTTGATATCCTTGCCGTTTGCCTTCATGATGACCTCGCTGTCGGGGGCTCCCTGGCAGCCTTTGCGATAAGTCCTGCGGGACGCATATGCATACCCTCTGCGTTTACTACTGTTACAACCTCAGATACCATGATGATTCTCCTTTTCAGATATTATATGTTACGTCGTTGGTGACAGCCTTACTTTGTAACCTTTTTCTTGAACAGTCCGAGCGGCATTCCTACCACCGAACCGATAACAAGCGCCAGAACATACATAACGTGATTGCCCACAACGGGGAACACGAAGATACCGCCGTGAGGAGCCTGAAGCGTGCAGCCGAACGCCATTGAAAGCGCGCCCGCTGTTCCTGCGCCGATCATGCACGCGGGAATAACTCTGCCGGGGTCAGCCGCAGCGTAAGGGATAGCGCCCTCGGTGATGAAGCTTAAACCCATGATGTAGTTTACGGGACCGTTCTTGCGCTCTTCCTCTGTGAATTTGTTCCTGAAAAATGTTGTTGCAAGTGCAATAGCGATCGGAGAAACCATACCGCCCACCATAACTGCCGCCATAATATCGAAGTTGCCCGAAGCGATCGCCGCCGTACCGAAAACGTATGCCGCCTTATTGAACGGACCGCCCATATCAATAGACATCATTGCGCCGAGAATGCAGCCGAGAAGTATCTTGCTGGTGTCGCCCATATTGGTGAGGAGGCTTGCCAGTCCCTCATTGAGAAGTCCCATTATCGGGTTTACCGCGCACATCATTATTGCAACCATAGCAAGACCGCTGAGTGGGTAGATCAGAACAGGCTTGATACCATTAAGCGCCTTGGGCATCTTGTCGCAAAGCTTCTCCGGAGCAAGCATGAGGAAACCGCCGATAAAGCCCGCAAGCAGAGCGCCGAGGAAGCCCGAGGGAACATCGCCGCCGGGAGCCGCGAAGGTCGCGCCCGAAACCGCCATTGCGCCGCCCGCCATACCGACCAGAAGTCCCGGTCTGTCTGCGATACTCTTGCCGATGTATCCCGCAAGTATGGGTATAAGTGTTCCTTCTTTGAATTTATATTCAGAGCGTTTTCACAAGCTCTGTTATTTCTTCCTTTGTTGCAAGGCCGTCCGAAAACGCGGTCGCTCCTCCTGCGGCAGTACCGAGCTTCAGAGCGTATTCGTAATCGCCGTTTATAACCCCCGCGGTAAAGCCTGCAACCATTGAGTCGCCCGCACCGACGGAGTTTTTCACCACGCCCTTGCATACGCCGCAGCGGTGCATTTTGCCGTACTCGTCAATAAGCATTGCGCCGTCGCCAGCCATGGAGATAAGCACATTGACCGCGCCCATATCCTGCAATTTCCGGGCATATTTTTCTATTTCCTCGTCGGTTTTAAGCGTTACGCCGAACATCTCGCCAAGCTCGTGGTTATTGGGCTTTACGAGGAACGGCTTGTATTTCAGAACATTAAGCAGCAGGTCCTTTGTCGCGTCTACCACCGCTCTGATATTCTTGTCCGAAAGACGCTCAAGTATTCGCTCGTAAATATCCGACGGAAGCGAGGACGGAATACTTCCCGCAAGGACAAGCGTGTCGCCGTCGGAAAGGCTGTCCAGCTTTTCAAAAAGCGCCGATAAAGCCTTATCGTCAATGTCGGGACCCTGCCCGTTGAGCTCCGTTTCCTCGGAAGCCTTGATCTTTACGTTTATTCGGGAATTACCTCTGTCGAGCCTTACAAAATCCGTATCTATTCCCGCGTCTGCAAGTCCCTTTTCGATAGCCTCTCCCGTGAAGCCTGCCGTAAAGCCGAGAACCTTTGAGTTTATCCCAAGCTCGCGCAGCACGATAGAAACGTTGATCCCCTTGCCGCCGAAATACATTTCCTCGCGCTCCGAACGATTTGTAGCGCCGAGCTTCATTTCACCGGTATGTACAACGTAGTCGATAGCCGGGTTAAATGTAACCGTATAAACCATTTTACATTACCTCCTTGATATTTGCCTTTGCCAGATATTTCTTGTCTTTGAGTTTGTCGGTGATTATTTTTGCCTGTCCAAGCTGCGCAAATGTTACTGACGCGATCTGATCGAATTTGGAGTGATCTGCAAGAACATGCACTTTTTGACTGTTCTGTACCACAGCCGATTTTACGCTTGCCTCGTTTCTGTCGGGGGTTGAAATACCTGCCGATAAGGAAACGGCGTTTGCGCCGATAAAGCTTTTGGTGAAGTTGTAGACCTTGAGGCTGTTCACGCATTCCGCGCCAACAATAGCCTCGGTAGTCAGCTTTATCTCCCCGGCGGGGATATACACCTTAAAGCCTCTCTGCGCCAGCTTTTTTGCGTGGAGAAATGCGTTCGTTACAAAGGTAACGTTCTTATCGGGCAGAAAATCTATCATTTTTTTGGTGGTAGTTCCCGCATCGATAAAGACGAAATCTCCGTCCTCAACCAGCGAAGCGGCATATCTCGCTATCGCCGATTTTTCCTCTGTGAACATCTTTGATTTCGATTCTACGTCGTGCTCCACAAGATTAAACGAATGGTCATCGGTGGATATCGCGCCGCCGTGGACCTTTTTTATAAGTCCCCTTTCGTCAAGCGAGGTAAGGTCGCGGCGCACGGTAGATTCCGACGCGCCGAGCAGCTCGCAGAGTTCCGTGAGAGTTACGCTTTTATTTTGCTTCACCTGCTCCACTATTATTGAGTATCGTTCTTCCGTAAGCATTTTATCACCCTCCGTATAAACTTAAAGAACGTTTCTGAACGTTCGTGATTGTTTCTGATGTTATATTAGCATATATTTTGCTTCCTGTCAATAACATTCAGCCAAAAACGTTCAAAAACGCTTATTTTTGTATAAATACATAATCCATCATTTGAAGCTTTGTGCGTTTTCACAAGAAGCCTACACACTTTTTACCACAGAAGAGCCATACATCACCGCCTTCCGAGAAACCGCAAAAACCGCTCCCGAACTGTTCCGGAAGCGGTTCTTTTTAGGTT
>CAMERU010000141.1 GCA_945935925.1 uncultured Clostridia bacterium
TGAAAATAAAGGATCTAGAGAAGAAGCGAGATTTTTTTTTAAGGCAAAGGCTGACGTTGAGGTTCTCGAAAACCAAATCACGCTTCGGCTTCTTGAAAACAACAAGCCCGCAGTACAGCTTCTGGAGTCGTTTTATACGCACATTGAAATGATAGCGCAGGATTACAAAAAGGTTAAAATCGAAATCAAGTCGGGAGGAAAAGAAAATGATTAAAATCAGTTTACAGTATTTCGCTCATAAAAAGGGAATGGGTTCGACCAAGAACGGCCGCGACTCCGAGTCCAAAAGACTTGGCGTAAAGCGCGCTGACGGTCAGTATGTCCTCGCGGGCAACATTCTCGTAAGACAGAGAGGCACCCATATCCACGCAGGCAACAACGTTGCCAAGGGCTCCGATGACACCCTTTTCGCTCTGGTAGACGGCACCGTTAAGTTCGAGCGCCTCGGCAGAGACAGAAAGCAGGTTAGCGTATACGCTGACTGATTAACCGTTAGGCACGGCGCAGCTTGCACCGACTGAGGTAACATCATAAGGCGGATTGTTGACAGTCCGCCTTATTTCTCTTTTCGGGAAGATGAATAATCCCGCCCGAAAAGGGACAAATAATATTATGAAAGGCGGGGAACGCAATGTTTGTAGACAAGGTCGAGATCTCCATCAAGGCGGGAAACGGAGGCAACGGAGCTGTTTCCTTCCACAGGGAAAAATATGTAAACGCGGGCGGGCCCGACGGCGGCGACGGCGGAAAGGGCTCCGATATCGTCTTTGTCGCGGACGATAACCTCTCCACGCTGATAGATTTCCGTTATAAGAAGAAATACATCGCCCCCGACGGCGAGCCGGGCGGTGCAAAGCGCTGCTCGGGCAAGTCGATGGAGCCGACGGTGATACGCGTTCCGCGCGGCACCATCGTCAAGGACGCGCACACCGGCAGGATAATGGCGGATATCTCCGACGATGAGCCCGTTGTTGTCGCGCGCGGCGGAAAGGGCGGAAAGGGCAATGTCCACTTCGCGACCCCGACTCGGCAGATACCGCGCTTCGCGAAGCCCGGTTTCCCGGGCGAGCAGTTCGACGTCGTTCTTGAGCTGAAGCTGCTCGCGGACGTAGGTCTTGTCGGATTTCCGAACGTCGGGAAATCCACGCTGATAAGCGTTGTCAGCGCCGCGAAGCCGAAGATCGCCAACTACCACTTCACCACGCTGACCCCCGTTCTCGGCGTTGTAAAGCGCGGCGAGAAGTCGTTCGTCATGGCGGATATCCCCGGGCTTATCGAGGGGGCAAGCGAGGGCGTTGGGCTCGGTCACGCGTTTTTGCGCCACGTTGAGCGCTGCCGCCTTATCGTCCATGTTCTTGATGTTTCGGGGATAGAGGGCAGAGATCCGATAGATGATTTTCAGAAGATAAACAAGGAGCTTGCCAACTTCTCCGAGGAGCTTGCCCAAAGCCCGCAGATAGTCGCGGCGAACAAATGCGACATGGCGAGCGAGGAGCAGATAGCCGCGCTGCGCGAATATATAACGGGGCAGGGGCTGAAGTTCTTCCCGATATCCGCGGCGACGACGCAGGGCACAGACGCGCTTATGGACTGCGTTGCGGCAGAGCTTGAGAAGCTGCCCCCCGCGAAGCGTTTCGAGGTGCAGCCGCTCACTCTTGAGGATATAGAGAAGCTCGAGAGCGAAAAGCACAGCTTCACCGTTGAAAAGATAGACGATGTTTATGTGGTTAATGCCGAGTGGCTCGCGCCGATACTCAGCACAGTCAACATGGAGGACTACGAGAGCCTTCAGTATTTCCAGCGCGTTCTCCGTTCGAGCGGAATTATCGACGAGCTCGAGCGGCAGGGGATACAGGAGGACGATCTTGTGTCCATATTTGACTTTGAGTTCAACTACGTCAGATAATACAGCAAGACGATAATAAGGCAGATATTACAGACAGATATACGACCCGAGCGGGATAGATCGGGGGACAAAATGAATTTCTTAGGAAGTTTACTGGAAGATCTGGAGTTTGGCTCGGCGGGAAGCGAGGCGACCGCGAAAGCCGTGCTTGAAATGTGCGGGGATATCAGCCCGAAAAGGGCGGTCTTTGTCGGCGACGACTGCTGCACGCCCCTGCTCATTGAGAACAGGTTCGGCTGCGGCATAACGGCGGCGTATGCGGACGATATCCGCGCGGAAAAGGCTGCCGCAAAAGGGATAAAGGTCTGCCCCGTGCAGTCGTTCGAGATACCGGAAACGGAGTGCGGCTACGACCTGCTGTGGTACAATGGCGTCGTCGAGTTCGACGGGGTGGACAGGCGGCTCGGGCAGCTGCGCTCGCTCACCGCAAAGGGCGGGACGGCGGTTTACAGAACTCTGTGCTGGCTCATTGACCCCAGCCCCGACACGCTGAGCTACTGCGAAAAACGGTTTGGTATCATCGAGCCGCTTGACAGGGTGATAATTTACGCCAAGGAGCAGGGCTTCCGCGTGAAAGATTTCTACATCGCGCCCAAGTCCGACTGGACTGAGCACCATTACAGACCGCTCTCCGAGGCGGCGGATAAGCTGGGCGGCTCGGAGGACGGCGACGCGGCGGCGGGCATGACCGTTCTTGCAAAGGAAGAGGAAATGTTCGAGCTGCACTGCGAGGAATACAGCTATGTTTATTACATTCTCAAGGGTTGAAAGGTTGATGAAATGGCGCTGAGCGAAAAAGAAGCGGCGGCTTACAGCCCGAACGTCCTCGCTTTTTACGGCGACGGGGTTTATGAGGTCATGGTAAGGCGGCGCGTTGTCCTGCGCGGAAACACCTGCGCGGGCAGGCTGCACGATATGGCGGTGGAGCAGGTGCGCGCGTGCTATCAGTCGGAGGCGGTGAGCGTTATCGAGCCGCTGCTGACCGAGCGCGAGGCGGACATTCTGCGGCGCGGCAGGAACGCGGGCGGTATCTCCGTCCCGAAGAGCGCGAAGCCGTCGGAATACAGGCGCGCGACAGCGCTGGAGGCGCTGTTCGGCTATCTCAGCCTTTCGGGGCAGGACGAGCGCGCCGAGGAGCTTTTCAATATAATATGCGAGGCGCTTCCCACAAAGGAAGCGGTGGTCAATAAGGTATGAAAACCGAAAATAAAAAGGGAATCGTTCTTAAATGGATAGTTGATATCGCGGTGATAATCGCCGCGGCGGCGCTGTACTCGCTCGGCGTTAACTGCTTTATTTCGCCGAACAACATCGCCCCGGGCGGCGCTACGGGTATCGCGATAATCATCTCGGGAGTTACGGGAGCGTCGGTCGGCTCGCTTATCGGGCTGATAAATATCCCGCTGCTCATTGCGGGATTTATCCTGCTTAATAAGAAAACAATGGTAAAGACGCTTATTTCCGTCGCGGCGATAACCGTTTTTACGGACTATGCTTTTGCGGATATCCCGCAGTATCTTGCGGAAAACGGGAACGGCATACTGGCTTCCATTTTCGGCGGAGTGCTGCTCGGTGCGGGGCTCGGGCTTGCTTACAGCAGGGAGGGCTCGTCGGGCGGCACGGATATCGTAACGAAGATCGTCAGCAGGTTCTTCCCGAATTTCAAGCTCGGGCAGATACAGCTTGTGGTCGACGGCTGCGTTGTTCTGGCGGGACTTGTCGTGTACCGCGATCTTAACATCGTTCTGTATGCAATCGTTGCGATATTTGTGCAGTCGAAGATCATCGACATGATAGTTTACGGCAGTCAGGAGAGCCGGCTGCTCATGATATTTTCGGACAGATACGAGGAGATATCCAAAAGGCTGCTCGAGCAGAGCCGCGGCGTCACGCTGCTTAACGGCGAGGGCGCATACAGCGGCGACGATCGTCAGGTCATCGTCACGGCGATATACAAGCGCGACTTTTCTAAGGTCAAGCGCATAATCAAGGAAACTGACCCTGCTGCGTTCGTGGTAGTCACCAACGCGGGAGAGGTATTCGGAAAAGGCTTCAGCAAGCTTTATTAAACCAATATAAAGGAGAAAGACCAATGTCAGGACATTCAAAATGGAGCACCATCAAGCGCAAGAAGGGCGAGAAGGACGGAGCAAGGGCTAAGGTATTCACTAAGATAAGCCGTGAGATACTTGTCTGCATAAAGGAAACAGGCTCTGCCGACCCCGCGAACAACTCAAGGCTTTACACGCTTGTTCAGAAAGCAAAGTCCAACAATATCCCGAACGACAACATTGACAGACTGCTAAAGAAAGCGGCGGGCGGCGCGGAAAAGAACGACTATGAAAACTGCGTATATGAGGGCTACGGCCCCAACGGCGTTGCTGTCATAGTCGACTGCCTGACCGACAACAGAAACCGCACCGCGGGCGAGATACGCCATTATTTTGACAAATTCGGCGGAAACATGGGCGCAACGGGCTGCGTTAGCTTCATGTTCTCGCTCAAGGGCGTTATCGTTCTGAACAACGAGGACGGCGACATCGACGAGGACAAGGCGATGGAGGATATTCTCGAATCGGGCGCGGACGATTTCAGCTTTGAGGACGGATGCGTTGAGATAACTACCGACCCCGCGGAGGTAGGAAACGTTGCCGCAGAGCTTACCAAGCGCGGCTACGAGGTGGTTTCCGCCGAGGCGGAGCAGGTGCCCTCTACATACACCACGCTCACCGACGAGGATCACATCAAGAAGATGAACCTCCTCCTCGAAGCCCTCGACGACAACGACGACGTTCAGAACGTCTGGCACAACTGGGACGCCCCCGATAACGGCGACGAGGACTGAATAATCCGTATGGTTGAGCCACCGGTAAGGATTTTTTTCGCCCATGCTTTTGAATGATGAAATACATTCCATGAGCATTGACAAACATTCCTTGAACAGTGACATACAGGCATCACCCCTTGACTAAAGCAAATCAAGGGGTGTTTTTCATGCTAATTGAAAGTCATATAAAGGAATTTCCGGTAAACTGTTCGATAAAAAGCTGCTCAAAATGTACGATAAAGAGCTATCGGAATAACCTCACCGGATTTTTCAGTCTTATCCCGGAGCAGAAACCAGAGAATGTTAATTCTGCCATGATAAGACAGGCAATGTCGGAATTGCAATCCATTGAATTGAAAGCAGCCTAAATAAACAGGGGCTGTACACCGAAATGCCGTCGAGGGTTACCACAGAACGGTGCGGAAATTCACCAAATTATAGTCAATTTTGCTGCGTTTTTTGCGGGTGGAATATACAGATAACGCCAAAATCCACCTACGGCGGAGCAAAAATAACATGGGAACCTGTTGAAGGCGCGATTAATTACAGAGTATAGATTGGAAACTTTGCTGTGTGAACCTAAGATAAGATTATAATATTTCCAATTTATAATGTCACAAAAAACAGCCTCATCCTGTACAGAATGAGGCTGTTAAATAAATTGTTGCTTTTTAACATAAATCCGGTGCCAGGATACGGTTTAATAATTTCCATTCAGCTCCTCGGGAATTTCAGGCATAGTTCTTAACCTGAGATATTCCTCATACTTATCGCAGATAGGTCCCGTCGGTCCGAAAG
>CAMERU010000142.1 GCA_945935925.1 uncultured Clostridia bacterium
CCGAACACCCCGCGCGAATATGGGCGGCTTTGGGGGCAAATCCCCCCTAACACCCCGCGCGAATATGGGCGGCTTTGGGAGCAATTCCCTCCGAACACCCCGCGGTCACACCGCCGTATCTTCCTTTGGCTGGGCGTAGATAGTCGCCTTATAGCTGCCCGAAACCCAGCATTTCTGCTTTGCGCCGCTTATCGTTATCGCAACGCCGACGTCCTGCGAGCCCTCTCTCAGCGGCACGCCGAGCAGGTTCACGGTGCAGAATACATTCGAGGAGGAAAGCTCCGAGATGTTTTCCGAGGGACCGATAACCGTTATCACCATTTCCTTTGTGATGAGCGACACGTCGAAATTGTCGGGGACATTCGTAAGCGAGATGTTGCTTACGACGAAATCAAGCTTGCCGTAGTCCTCTATATCCCATGTGATGCGCGCGTTGTTGTTGCCGGAGAGGTTGCGGTAGCCCGCGGGCAGGGTTATCGGGATTATCGAGGTCTGATTGAGCTTGATGTCGGAAATATCTATCGTTCCGATGTTAAGCTCGCTGAGGTAGTCGATAGAATCGTCGGGCGCGGCGACGGTTATCGACGCGGGCTGAATTTCAAAGCCGAGGCTTGACGCGTCGAAGTTCGGCGGGTAGTTTGTCAGCGTGAACACGAGCGGCAGCTCCTTCTGCTTGAATATGGGTATATTCACGGCGACATTCTCCGCGGACATCACGATATCGTCCGCGACGATGCGCGAGCCGTTCGCGCCGTAAATTATTATCTCGCTGCCCGTTTCGTGGGATTCGGTTATCTCGCCGTGGTAGGTCGAGCGCGCTTCAACGCCCGTCACCTTGTCGAGAATGCTTGCCGAGGCGGTGAGGCTTATCACGGGCGGGTCGGCGGTTATCTCGTCGGCGTAGTAGCCGTCGGGCAGGCTTATGTCGGGCGCGGTAGCGTTTATGGTAAACTCCCGCGTGACTATCTCGTCCACGACGAGCGTTATGGCGAGCGGGTCGGTGTCAAGCAGGGTGTATTCGCTGTCCGTTTTGGGCGAAACATTGACGGGCACGGTGTAAGTCCCCGCAGACCTTACGTTCGTGAGGTTAACGGTCGCGTAGAAATCGTCCGCGCCGAGCCCGCTTATATCGTAGCGCTTGCCCTCGATACGGATATTGACCGCCGTATCGCCGCCGCTTACTATCTGAAGGTTATTCTCTAACATATAATCGGTGGGCTGGAGCTCGATACCTATGCCGTTTATCCTGTCCTCAACGGTGGGGAACACCTGCACCGAAACCGCGATCCAGAATACCACCGCGAGCAGGAATGCGAGTATGAGCGACTTGTAATTTGCCTTGATATCGTTGAAAAAGTTCGTGAGTAGTTTCATCTGCCGCCCTCCTTACTTCTCGGCGCTCCTGCGGGCGCTGTCGTCGCGTTCGGGGAGCCGTTTGCGCTTGTCCTTTTTCCTGACCTTTTTCTGGTCTATCGGCATATATTTCGCGAGCACCTCTCTGAGCGACTGCGCGTTCATGTTTCGTGTGAGCTGCCCGTCGAGCGCAATGGACACTGTTCCCGTTTCCTCCGAAACAACTATGACGAGCGCGTCGGAGTTTTCCGAAGCGCCGATAGCGGCTCTGTGGCGCGAGCCGAGCGACGGGTCAAGGCTCTGGTCGCGCGTTGTGTTCTGCACGAAGCCGCCTGCGGCGTATATCCTGCTGTTGCGGATTATCACCGCGCCGTCATGGAGCGGCGCCTTGTTGAAGAACAGGTTGCACAGCAGCTGCACAGATGGCTCTGCGTCTATTACGATACAGTTATCCTTTTCGATTATCTCGCCGAGCTTTGTTTCGCGTTCGATAACTATGAGCGCGCCCGTTTTGGAATCATGCAGGCTCATGCAGGCGTCGGCGATGACGTTTATGCATTTCAGGCGCGCGGCGTCGTCGGGCGCGCGTTCGGTCACCGACTGGGTGAGCGCGCTCATCATGCGGGTGCGCCCGACCTTTTCGAGGATACGCCGCAGCTCCGGCTGGAACACGATAAGTATGGCGAGTATTCCCACCTGCAAAAAATTATCGAGCAGGAACGTCATAGCCTTGAGCTGGCAGATCTGCACGACGACATACAGCGCGATAAGCAGCACAATGCCCTTTAGCAGCTGCTTTGCGCGGGTCTCCTCGGTTAGCTTGAGGAGATAGAATATCACTATTGTGAGCAGAAGAATGTCCAATATGTCAAAAAAGCCGATGGACTGCACAATGCGTATGAAATTCTGCATTATGTCCGAGATGTATTCAAAGAACTCCAATGTCCGACCCCTTTCCTTGCAGTGGTTACGGTTGGTTATCGGCGGGGCATTCGCCGCGTTGACCCCGAAAACAAATACGGCGCTTATGCGGGAATGCGTTGACCCCGAAAAACGGCGCAAGATCCCCTATATTTAAATAGTATCAGTCGGTATGTTTGGGACCTCTTATGAGCACGCCGATGAACTCGGGACCCGCGTTGCAGCTGACGACGACGCCGCACTTTTCGACGAGGGCGGGGCCGTAGCCGAGCTTTTTGGTCATCTTGTCGATGAACTCCTTTTCGCTTTCGGTGTGAGTTGTGGTAACGACGCACCACGGCGTTTTGGGTATCATGCGGGCAGAGATGTAATCGACGGCGGCGTCTATTACCGCTTTTTCGCCGCGCACCTTTTTAACGACCTCGGTTTTCTCGCCGTAGAGGGAGATGAGGGGCTTTAGTCCCATGAGCTCGCCGAGGAAGGAAGCGGCTGCGGTTATACGCCCCGACTTTTTCATATGGCGCAGCTCGAAGCCGATTATGTACGCCTCGATATGCTCCGCCCAATCCTGCAGGTAGGAGCAGACGCTCTCGACGGACTGTCCCTCGTCAAGCTTGCGGCACGCCTCGAGCACGGGGTAGCCGTAGCCGAGGGTATAGTTGCGGCTGTCGATAACGTGGATCTTAAGCCCGTTCAGCTCTTCTGCGACGTTGTTTGCGGCGAGCTGTGCGTTGGAGCAGGTCTGGGAGCCTGCGGCGTTTATGGGGAAAACGATAATGGTGCGGACGCCCTGCCCGTAGAGCTCGCGGTATTTATCCTCGAACTGAATGGCGGTTATCTGGGAATGCTTGGGGATCTCGTTATTTTCCTTTAAGACGCGGTAAAACTCATCGGGGAGAATATCCTTTCTGTCGGTGTAGGTATTGCCGTTAATAACGACAGAGAAGGGCATGACGGTGAGCAGCTTTTCCCATTCCTTTTCTGCCTCGGGGGAGATATCGCAGCCGCTGTCTGTTATCAATCTTACATCGTTGTTCATTTTATCGGGTTCCTTTCCTGATTTGCAATTTTTTTGGTGACCTGATTAATCTGCCTGTGACCAATCGAAGCGGGTGAGCTCGCCGCTGTTTTGCAGCTCGGGGAAATCCCACTGCCTGAGCGCCTCGTAAGCGGCGATGGCGACGCTGTTCGAGAGGTTAAGGCTCCGCAGCGTCGGCATCATAGGTATCCTCACGCAGGCTTCCTTATTTGCGAACAGCAGCTCCTCGGGCAGGCCTGCGTCCTCGCGCCCGAAAACCATGAAGCATTTATCGGGGTAAGAAACGTCGGTGTATCTGTTTTTCGCCTTAGTGGTGAAATAGAAGTAGCTGCCGCTTGTTTTCGCGAAGAAGTCGCCGAAGCCGTCGTAATAGGTTATGTCGAGGTAGTGCCAATAATCGAGCCCTGCGCGTTTCAGCTGTTTATCGGTCACGGAGAAGCCCATTGGGCGTATTATATGCAGCCGCGCTCCGGTTACTGCGCAGGTGCGCGCTATATTGCCTGTATTCTGCGGTATCTGCGGCTCCGCAAGCACTATATTGAGTTCCAACCTACCGCCTCGCTTTCGGTGTCATGTGTTATAAAAACATCATACATATCATTATACCATATCCCCACAATTTTTTCAACCCCAAATTGCGTGCGGGGTACCCCCGCGGTCATTACGGCTAAAGGGGACTTTATGGGAAGGACTGTCACCCGCGTGGCGGGGCGGGGTACCCCCGCGGTCATTACGGCTATATGAGAATTTTTTCGGAAGGACTGTCACCCGCTGGGCAGGCGGTTCTTTTTTTGTATTTATGCCGCGCAGTTACCCCGAGAAATAATGCCGCGCAGTCCACCCGAAAAATAATGCCGCGCTGCTGACTTTGCAGTTTTTTGCAGTCGGGGGTATTGTATTATTACCGTGGACACGATTGCCTTTTATGCGCGTGTTACGCAAAGCGCCGTGCCACATTGTGCGGCAGAGGGAGGACAACATGGCAAGACCAAAAAAATACGGATTGGATTATTTTCCGCTTGACGTTGACATTTTCGAGGACGACAAGCTTTTCGACGTTCAGAACGAATACGGCTCGACAGGCGAGGCGGTTTACCTGCGCCTGCTGTGCCTTGTTTACAAAAACGGATATTATTTCCGCTTCGACAGCCTTGACAAGCTCGCGCTGCTTATCCTGCGTTCTATCGGTAACAGGTGGGCTGACAAGGAAAAGGTTAAGGAGATCATTCTTTACCTTGGCGAATGCGGGCTGTTTTCGGCGGAGCTTCTCCGTGCGGGGGTAGTCACCTCGCGCAGCATTCAGCGGCGTTTCCTCAAGGCAAAGGAGCGCTCCTGCCCCGTTATCGGCGAATACTGCCTTATCCCGAGAGAGCCCGTCCCCGACGAGGACAACCCTGCACCCGTGGAGCACGCCGCTGCACAGGTCAGCCCTGCACCCGAGGAGCACGCTGCTGCCGGACAGGTCAGCACTACACCCGAGGAGCACGCCGCTGCCGGACAGGTAAGCATTACACCTACGGAGCAGGCAGTCGCTTCACCCGATATGCAAGCGGGAGTTATTGCAGCGGAAACGGGAGTTATTGCAGCAGAAACGGGAGTTATTGCTGCGGAAACCGTGGTTAATGTATGCAATAATCCCACAAAGAAAAGTAAAGAAAAGCAAAGCAAAGAAAAGGAAAGCACAGCAGAGCATAGCGAAGCAAAGCAAACAAAAGAAAAGGAAATAACAGCAGAGCATAGCGAAGCAAAGCAAATAAAAGAAAAAGCAGCAGCAGAAGAAAGCAAAGAAATAGCATCTGCCGACCCGCGCACGCAGCTTGTTTCAAAATACGGCTCACGCGCTGTTGAGGATTACGAGCGGCGCTATCGCGGCTGGCAGCAGAAGAACGGCATTACCGGCGGGAATATGTACAATGTTATTTCAAAGTGGATGGCTCAGGACGGAGTAGAGGCAGACAATGCTCCGCATTCGTTTGATTCGGACGAGGTAATGGCGGAGATAATGCGGAAGTATATGCAGCAGCTTTGACCCTTACGGGAAGAACTGCGGCTGCGGCTTTTACCCTTACGGGAAGAATTGCGGCTGCGGCTTCTTATGCTTTCGCCTTTGACAGAATAAAACAAAAGCGCCCCGACGCGCGCGAACGCATAGATCGGAAGA
>CAMERU010000143.1 GCA_945935925.1 uncultured Clostridia bacterium
CGTAAGGACGCTGCTCCGCTCCTGCGAATATTTCAATGTAAACAAGCTTGAGCTTGACGGAACAATGGCACTGAACGCGGGCGAGGGGTCGTTCAATTCTCTGCTGGTTCTCGACGGCGAGGCGGTTGTTTCCTCCTCCGACGGGGAAATGATGGCAAGAAAGGGCGACAGCATTTTTGTCACCGCGGGAACAGGCAGCTATACTGTCAGCGGAAAGGGCGAAATTATTCTCACAGACATTATCTGACGAAATTCGTCGGGAGAGAAAAGGGAGGATCAGAAATGGCATACCGTATCGGAATAGACATCGGCGGCACTAACATTGCCTGCGGCATAGTCGACGACGACTGCCGCATTATCGCAAGGTCAAAGGTCAAAACGCATTCCCCCAGACCCTACTCCGAAATACTTGAGGATATAAAGCAGTCCGTGCGTCTGGCGTGCACGGAAGCGGGCATATCTCCGTCGGACGCGGAGTGCATAGGCATAGGCTGCCCCGGCACCTGCAACCGCGAAAGCGGCGTTGTTGAATACTCCAACAACCTCGGATTTGTGAATGTCCCCTTAAAGGGTGATATGGAGAGCGAGTTCGGAATAAAGGTGTTTCTTGATAACGACGCGAACGCGGCGGCGTTCGGCGAATACTGCGCAGGCTCCGCAAAGGGCAGCAGGAACGCGGTCGTAATTACCCTCGGGACGGGCGTAGGCTCGGGCATAATCATCGACGGGCGGATATACAGCGGCTCGAATTTCGCGGGCGGAGAGATCGGTCATACGGTGATAGTTGCCGACGGGCTGCCCTGCACCTGCGGAAGAAAGGGCTGCTTCGAAGCGTATTCCTCCGCCACCGGTCTTGTCAGAATGACCGCCGAGGCGGCGGAGCTGAACCCCTCCAGCCTTGTGGCGGAGCTTATCCGCCGTGACGGAAAGGTGAGCGCGCGCACCGCTTACTCTGCTATGAAGCAGGGCGACCCGACGGGAGCGGCTGTCACCGAGCAGTATGTCAGGTACCTCGCCTGCGGCATAACAAACACGATTAATATTTTCCAGCCCGATATACTGTGTATCGGCGGGGGAGTATGCAACGAAGGCGATACGCTGCTGCTCCCGCTCAGGGAACAGGTAGCCGGTCAGATATATTCCCGCAACAGCGCAAAGAATACCGAGATAGTTATTTGCAGCCTCGGAAACGACGCGGGAATAATCGGCGCGGCAATGCTCTGCATGAGCAAATAAAACAGGTAATTTCTCCGTTTTAAGCGGAAAGAAAGGAATATACATAAAATGAGAAGTGATTTGATCAAAGCAGGAGTTGAAAAAACTCCGCATAGAGCTGTTCTGAAATCTCTCGGCGTCACCGACAGCGAGATGAACAGACCCTTTATCGCAGTTGTATGCGCGGCGAGCGATTATGTTCCCGGACATCAGCATCTCCACGAGATCTCCCGCTACGTTAAGGACGGTATCCGCAACGCGGGCGGCGTTCCGTTCGAGTTCTTTACTATCGGCGTATGCGACGGCCTTGCGATGAACCACAAGGGCATGAGATACTCCCTCGCGAGCCGCGAGCTTATCGCGGACAGCATCGAGGTAATGCTCACCGCGCACCCGCTCGACGGCGTTGTTTTCATTCCGAACTGCGACAAGATCGTGCCCGGTATGGTAATGGCTGCGGCGCGCCTTAACCTGCCTTCTATATTTGTGAGCGGCGGTCCGATGAACCCCGGCTGCGTTCAGGGCAAGCGCGTTGGCTATTCCGAAATTTACGAGGCTATTGGTCAGTATTCCAACGGCGAGATAGGCGACGATGTTATCAAGGATTACGAGAACAACGCCTGCCCGACTTGCGGTTCCTGCTCGGGTATGTACACCGCGAACTCCATGAACTGCCTTACAGAAGCGATAGGTCTTGCGCTTCCCACTGCGGGCACAGAGCCTGCGGTCAACTCCGCACGCCGCCGCCTTGCAAAGGAAACGGGCGAAAGAGCCGTTGAGCTTGTAAAGATGAACCTCCGTCCGAGCGATATCCTTACCAAGAAGAACATGGAGAACGCGCTCGCGACCGATATGGCTATCGGCGCTTCCTCGAACACCGTACTCCATCTGCTTGCAATTGCACATGAAGCTAAGGTTGACATCAAGCTCTCCGATATCGACGCGATGAGCAGAAAGACCCCGCAGCTTGCAAAGCTCAACCCTGCAAGCAGCGTATTCATCACCGACCTTAATGCTGTCGGCGGTATCCAGACGGTTATCCGGGAGCTTTCCAAGGGCGGACACATCAACGAGGACGTCCTGACGGTAAGCGGCACGCAGAAGGATCGTATCGCCGCAGCGCGCGACGCGGACGGCGTTATCGTGCACAAGCTTGACGCGCCTGTTCGCAAGGACGGCGGTATTGCTATCCTGAGCGGAAACCTCGCCGTAAACGGCTCCGTTGTAAAGCAGGGCGCGGTAAAGCCCGAAATGATGGATTTCACGGGCACCGCGCGCGTATTCGACGGCGAGCAGCCTGCCTGCGACGCTATCCTTGGCGGTCAGATCAAGGCGGGCGACGTTGTTGTTATCCGCTACGAGGGTCCCAAGGGCGGCCCCGGAATGCCCGAAATGCTTGCTCCAACGGCGGCTATCGTCGGAAAGGGACTTGACGGTAACGTTGCGCTCATCACGGACGGGCGCTTCAGCGGTGCGTCCCGCGGCGCGGCTATCGGTCATGTTTCCCCCGAGGCTGCCGAGGGCGGACTTATCGCGTTCGTCGAGGACGGCGACAAGATCCACATTGATATTCCGAACCGCGCTATAACGCTGCTTGTAGACGACGCGGTGATCGAGGAGAGAAAGAAGAAGGGAATTAATCCCCCGAAGGAGCTTGACGGCTACCTCAAGCGCTACGCAAAGCTTGTTACATCTTCCAACACAGGCGCAGTTTTTGCTGATTGATAATATTTGGCGGCAGGCTTATCGGTCTGCCGCCGTTTTTGTTTTCCGTTGAGAATAACTACTTCGTTTTGAGCGGAATTTTATGGCAACACCGCAGTTATATTTTGTACAAACCCCGCATAAATTTACAGCATGATAACATTAAAAATATTAAGGACGGAGCTTCAGCTTGACTTTTCGTTCTTTGCTGTGGCGGCAATGTTTTTTCTTATGGACGAAAGCGGCTTTGGTATATGGGCGCTTGCCGCGTGCGCGGTGCATGAGCTGTCACACCTTGCGGTCATGGCGGTGTTCGGGATAAACGCCGACGCGATAACCTTTTACGGTGCGGGGATCCGGATATCCTGCGGGTCGATAGAGAATGTTCCGAGCGCTCGTCAGGCGTTGGTTTATGCCGTCGGAGCGGCGGCTAATTTTGTGCTTGCGGCTGTACTTTTTTTGTGCGGAATGCCTGCGGGCGGGATCGTCAATTTATTTACGGGTGCGTTCAATCTGCTTCCTCTCGGTGAGCTGGACGGGGCGCGCCTGCTGAAGCTTGCGGTGATACGCCGCTGCCGTGCCGAAAAAATCGACCGCGTTATGCGGGCTGCGGGGATATCCTCGGCGCTGATATGCGCTGCGGCGGCTGTTTTCCTCGGGAGCGAGGTTCCCTTTACGCTTGTCACCACGGCGGCATATTTCATTATTCTAAGATCGGGGAGGGTATGAGTATTTATTACCAATTTGAATATTATAAAATAGTATCAATTCACAAAAAATAATCAACCTGCTTGACAGTATTTCCCGAATGTAATATAATAAATACGGGAAATTCTCTTCCCGCAACAAGTATAAAGGAGTTTTATTTATGAGGTATGAAATTAAAGGCGAGCCGCTGCCTGTTGTACTGTGCTATCTTGACGCAGGCGAGAGCGTTCTCTGCGAAAAGGGCGCAATGTCGTGGATGACACCAAATATGAAGATGCAGACCGGAACAGGCGGCATAGGCAAGGCGTTCAGCAAGATGTTCTCCGGCGAGTCCATGTTCCAGAATACATATACCGCGGAGGGCGGTCCCGGAATGATAGCTTTTGCGTCCAGCTTCCCCGGTTCGATCATTCCGTTTGACATCAGTCAGGGCGACATGATCGTTCAGAAGAGCGGTTATCTTGCGTCTGCACCGTCGGTAGAGCTTTCTATCGCTTTTCAGAAGAAGATCGGCGCGGGTTTCTTCGGCGGCGAGGGCTTTATCATGCAGAAGCTTCACGGCAATGGCATGGCGTTCGTTGAGATCGACGGTTACGTTGTAGAGTATGAACTTCAGGCGGGTCAGCAGATGGTTATCGATACGGGTTACCTTGCAGCGATGTCCGCAACCTGCACAATGGATATCCAGACCGTTAAGGGTATAGGCAACGCTCTGTTCGGAGGTGAAGGTCTGTTCAACACGGTTGTTACAGGTCCCGGCAAGATCTATCTCCAGACAATGCCTATCAGCAATGTTGCGGGTGCTATTTCTTCGGTTATGCCCAAGAGCAACTGATTGCGTTCCGTAATTGAATAAGCTAAAGCGGGAGCAGAATTTCTGTTTCCGCTTTTTTTGTTAATAAATTGTTACAATATCTTAACAATATATTACAGCTTTGTAATCTATATTGACATCGGGAAAATAAAGTGTTAAACTTGATAAAACAGGATAATTAATGCAACCTTTTTGCCTTATAATTTGTTATATATTGTGTAATACCTTTTCAGGGGGGAGATAATTGGAAGAATCGGTAAATAAAAAGCCGAGGGTCATGATAAAGGTTCGAAATCTTCGCAAGGAGTATCGGCTGGAAGATGATACCGTCGTGGCTTTGAAGAGGATCAACCTCGATATTATGCAGGGCGAGATCTGCTGTATTTTCGGCACCTCGGGTTCGGGAAAATCCACGCTGCTTAATCAGCTCGCGGGGCTTGAAAAGCCGACTTTCGGCGATGTTTACATTCGCGGCGTTCCCATAACGCAGCTTTCGGAGAACGAGCTCGCCGCTTTCAGACAGAAGCACATCGGTTTCGTGTTTCAGTCCTACAACCTGCTGCCGTTCATGACGGCAACCGAAAATGTCGCCATGCCGCTGATGTTCCGCGGCGAAAGCAAGCGGCTCAGGACAAAAAAGGCGATCGCGATACTCAAAAAGGTCGGACTTGGCAACCGCCTGAAGCATTATCCGCGGCAGATGTCGGGCGGTCAGCAGCAGCGAGTCGGAATCGCGCGGGCATTCGTTGCGATGCCAGATGTTGTTTTTGCCGACGAGCCGACGGGTAACCTTGACTCAAAAACGACGATAGAGGTCATGGACATGATCAAGGCGTTTGCGCGGAGATTCAGACAGACGATCGTGCTTGTGACGCATGATCCCGAAATGGCAAAATACGCAGACCGCATCGTAACGCTGGTCGACGGTAAAATAGTAAATGACACCAAAGCGGAAAAAGGAGAAAAAGATGAACAG
>CAMERU010000144.1 GCA_945935925.1 uncultured Clostridia bacterium
TAATTCTCGTATGAGAATTTTCCTCAACAATATTAGCCCTGCCGCGGAGAATTATCTTACCTCTGCCGGTATAATAAGCGGAGCGGATACCGCTGTAACCCATGATAATGCCGCCTGTCGGGAAATCCGGACCCTTAATGCAGGTCATCAATTCCTCAATGGAAACATCACGGTTATCTATCATCATGAGGAGCGCGTCGATAACCTCGCCAAGATTATGCGGCGGGATATTTGTTGCCATTCCGACAGCGATACCGTTGCTTCCGTTTACAAGCAGATTTGGAAATCTTGAGGGAAGAACAACAGGCTCTTGGAGCTTATCATCGTAGTTTGTGGTGAAATCTACGACTTTTTTATTAATGTCCGCCGTCATTTCGTTGGACATTTTCGCAAGTCTTGCCTCGGTATAACGGTAAGCAGCGGGCGGGTCGCCGTCGACGGAGCCGAAGTTTCCGTGACCGTCGATAAGCGGGTATCTCATTGAGAAATCCTGCGCAAGCCTTACCAGCGCGTCATAAACGGACGCGTCGCCGTGGGGGTGGTATTTACCGAGAACCTCGCCGACGGTGTAAGCGCACTTTCTGAACGGCTTGTCCGCCGTATTACCCGCCTCGTTCATCGTATAAATTATACGTCTGTGAACAGGCTTCAGACCGTCGCGAACATCGGGGAGCGCGCGCGATGTGATAACTGCCATCGAATATTCGATAAAGGAAAGCTTCATCGTTTCCTCAAGATCGATATTGAGCAGCTTTTCGTTACTGAAATCTATATCCATTTTTCCTCCAAACTACCTTCCCTCAGTTGCTCTCAAGCTTTTCCGTAAGGATATTCCTTGTCTTTTCCTCCTGCTCAGCCGTAAGGCAGCGTTTCGGAAAGCAGTAAATCTGCCGCCTATTGAATACCAGAAGCAGCGATTCATCGTTCTCTGTAAAATTCAGAAGATCCTCGTCGAATTTAAATACGCTTTTCAGCGGTGAGATTATTTCCTCGTCGGCATTCTCGTCTATTTTAAGATTGACCTCGTTTGTTTTCGGCTTGATAACGGTTTCCAGTTCTATCCTGTCGGGATAAATAGCAGCCGTATATTCCTCCGGGTTCATATCCTTTAACGCCTCGAGAGTTTTTCTTCTCGCGCGTTTTTTGTCGGTTATGCTGTAAGCAAGCCCGAATCCGCAGAAAAGCAGCGCTGCATAAGCGAAAACAGACGACGGATTTAATATTATTGCCGCAATGACCGCACAGGTGAGAAGTGCGTAAGCAATTATAAAGATCAACCCTCTTTTTGAGGCATAGCGCTGTTGAAAGGTTTTCATAGCGCCGTCTATCTCGTCGAGAGTATTGTCATAGCTGAACATTACGACAGGCTCTGCGGGGGTATTTCTCTCCCCTCCCTCAAGCTCGTCCATATCGGGTAAAAGACCTTTAGAAATACTGACCACCCCTCAAATCAAATATCAAGATTAACCGCAAGCTTTGCGTTTGCTTCGATAAATTCGCGCCTCGGCTCAACCTTGTCACCCATGAGTACCGTCATGATCTCGTCCGCCTTAGCCGCGTCCTCGACCGAAACGCGGAGCATAGTGCGTGTTTCGGGGTTCATTGTTGTTTCCCAGAGCTGCTCGGGATCCATCTCACCAAGACCTTTATAACGCTGAACGTCGGTCTTTCCGCCGTCCGCGCCGAGTTCTGCAATAAACGCGTCGCGCTCCTCGTCGGAGAAAGCGTATCTTACCTGCTTACCGCGCGAAACCTTGAACAGCGGCGGCTGTGCGATATACACATGACCCTGTTCCAGCAGCGGCCTCATGAAGCGGAAGAAGAACGTCAGCATAAGCGTTCTGATATGCATACCGTCGACATCGGCATCCGCCATGATGACAACTCTGCCGTAACGAAGCTTTGATATATCGAAATCCTCCGCGATACCCGTTCCGAGCGCCTTTACTACCGGCGACAGCTTATCGTTATTGTAAACCTTGTCCGCGCGTGCCTTTTCAACGTTGAGCATTTTGCCCCACAGCGCGAGAATTGCCTGAAAGCGCCTGTCGCGGCCGCTCTTTGCGGAGCCGCCCGCAGAATCTCCCTCGACGATATAAATTTCAGTCTTTGTGGGGTCGCTTTCGGAGCAGTCTGCAAGCTTTCCGGGCAGACCGTTGCTGTCCATTATGGACTTGCGCTTTGCCTCCATTGCCTTCTTTGCCGCGTCGCGTGCCGCCTGCGAATTTATCGCCTTGTTCATGATTATCTGCGCGGTTTCGGGGTGTTCCTCGAAATAATACGTCAGCTGCTCAACGGCGATTTTATATACAACGGGCTGAACCTCGGGGTTGCCGAGCTTACCCTTTGTCTGTCCCTCAAATTCACACTCGGGCAGCTTTACGGAGATTATCGCGTTGATTGCCTCGCGGATAGCCTCGGGGCTGAAGCCCGTGAACGGCTTCTCTTCCTCGCCCTTCTTTGCCGTCTTTTTCTTTACCTTATTCTTTTCATTTGCTTCCTTATAAGCCTTGGCATAGTCGTTTATAACCTTACTCAGCGCCTTTTTGAAGCCTATCTCATGCATACCGCCCTCGCCGGTGTGGATATTGTTCGCGAAGGAACGGAAAATCTCACTGTTGAAGTCGGTAGTATATTGAAACGCTATCTCAACGTTGATATCGTTAAGCGTGCCGCTGAGGTAGATTATATCGGGGTGGAGCACCTCCGCACCGCGCTTTTTGTTGAGCCATTCGATATAGCTGCAAATTCCGCCCTCGTACTGCATTACCTCGTTTACGGGGTTTTCCGCGTCGCGCAGGTCGTGCAGATTGATTTTCAGTCCCGCGTTAAGGAATGCCTGCTCGCGCAGTCTTTCCTGAAGAATGTCGTAGCTGAAAACGGTGGTATGGAATATCTCGCCGTCGGGCTTAAAGGTGACCTGTGTTCCCGTATGGTCGGTCTGACCTATTATCTTGATAGGCTCCTTATATTCGCCGCGGTCGAAGTGCTGGAAGTGGATATTCTTTCCGTCGTGTATCTCCACCTCAAGCCACTCTGACAGCGCGTTTACAACGGAAGCGCCGACGCCGTGCAGACCGCCGGATACCTTATAACCGCCGCCGCCGAACTTACCGCCCGCATGAAGCACGGTAAACACCAGCGTTGCCGCAGAAATGCCCTCGGAATGATTTATAGAGGTAGGCACACCTCTGCCGTTGTCTATAACGCGGATAACGTTGTCGGGCAGTATAGATACATCTATCTCGGTGCAGTAGCCTGCGAGAGCCTCATCTATCGCGTTATCGACTATCTCATAAACAAGGTGGTGCAGACCGCCCTCGCCTGTCGAGCCGATATACATACCGGGGCGCTTTCTTACGGGATCAAGTCCCTTGAGCACCTGTATATCGTCGGCGCCGTAGTTCGTATCCAATGCCTTTTCGTTTTCAGCCATGTTGATCCTCCGTTGAGCAGTAAACTTGAATAAACCATATATTATATATAGTATATCACAAAACCACGATAATTTCAAGTGTTTTGTGTATTTACGAGGCAAATATCCATGTATTTTTAGACAAAATTCACCCTGAAAAAATGTACAAAAATACCGCCGCGCAGACCGTGCACGGCGGATATCATATTGTATCATTCCTTGCCCTCTTATTTATCGTATCGTTTGATACATTCGAGATATATACCCCGCTGCCGCAGACTATGAAGCTTTTCGGCATATCCTCCGAAACATTCCGTACAAGCCCGCTCTTCTGACATTTGTTAAGATAATCGGCGGTAACTCGGCTCACCGAGCATTCCTCAATATCAAATATTCCGATAACGTCGCTGCTCCTTACGGTCACATCTCCCCCGAGAAACAGAAATCCATCCTTCATATATCAAACCTCTGTAAAAGTCCCGTTTTCCGTCCGCCATGTTTTACCGTTTTTCAGTGCGGACAGATCCTCAATATTACAGCAAGTAATAAATACCTGTGAATTTTCAATATTGTTTACAACATAACCGCGGCGGACAAAATCCAGCTCGCTCAGAATATCGTCCAGAATGACCACAGGGCAGGTCTTGTTCCTTCGGCGTATAATTTCCGCCTCGGACAGCTTTAACGCCAATGCGGCGCTTCTGAGCTGCCCCTGCGACGCAAAATCCCTCGCCGCCATTCCGTTTATATAGAAATTCACGTCGTCGCGGTGTACTCCCGCCGTTGTATATTTGAGCTTCATCTCCGTTTCAAGATTTTTTTCAAGCTCTTCAATATATTTATTATACAATTCGTTTACGTTATCAAAATTAATACTGTCTGTTTTGAATACAGAGCTGTAATATTCCATCTCCAGCTTTTCCGCGCCGTCGGTAAGCTCCGAGTATATCCCCGAAGCATATTCCTTAAGAAACGCAAAATATTTAAGCCTGCCGTAGGTGACGTTTATTCCCTCGCTTGCGAGCACGCCGTCCCATACCGAAAGCTGCGCGGCAAGTGCCTGCTTGTCTGTTGTATTGCCGAAGGCAAGAATATTGTTCCGCTGCCTGAGACCTTTGTTATAACGCGCGAGCTTTTTAAGATGCGTTTTCGTCTGCATGACCGCAACGTCGTCAAGGTAATTCCTCCGAAGCTCGGGCGCGCCCTTTATCAGGTTGAGATGTTCAGGTATAAAAACTACATATTTTAACACTCCGTATAATTCGGCAGCGTCTTTCATCTTCAGCCCGTTATATTTAACCGTTACAGTACCTTTACTTATTGTATAATTAACAATATTTTCACGCTCGGTATTATCATCTTTAAAATAAAGCTCTATCACCACATCAGACGCGGGATCGTCTGCGGGGATATACTGAGAAAAACGCACATGGCGGAAGCTGCCGCCAAGACAGACGGAAACAGCCTCCATGAGATTAGTCTTGCCCTGCGCGTTTTTTCCCACGAAGATATTCAGATTTTTGTCAAATTCCAGCTCCGCTTCCTTTATGTTGCGGAAGCCTCGTATATACATTTTTGTGATATACATTTATTCGGGCTTGCTTTCTTCCTCAGCAGCGGCGTTTTCGTCAAAAGCTACCTTATACTTCTTTCCCTTGTATTCAATAACGTCGCCGGGCTTTATTTTCTTGCCCCTTTTGGTGCAGCATTCTCCGTTGACGTTGAACTCGCCCAGATCTATAAGAATACGAGCGCGCGCTCCGGTTTCGGCAAGACCCGCGAACTTCACAAGCTGATCAAGCTTGATAAATGGTGTGACTATTTTGATTTCTTCCATTTGTAACCTTCCTTATTGCTATATTATGTATTAAATAAATTATTTGAGTAGAGAATAAAAAAATAAAAATAAAATAAAAGAATAATAAAATGAATATATCTGATGTTTCCATAGATGAAAAATACAATGAGGAAATTTCACAAAGTCAAAAGGATG
>CAMERU010000145.1 GCA_945935925.1 uncultured Clostridia bacterium
ATATCCTCGCCAGTTTGCTGTTGTCCGTATAAATATACGAGGCGCTGTTCGGCTCGGCGACCGCCTGTATTTTCACGGTATCAATAAATGACCGCGGCACCGTCACCCTGAACGTGTCAACACTCTTTGTGCCGCCTGTAAGCGTTCTGTAACCGACAGAGCATACTCCGCCCGAAAAAGCATAACCCGTTCCGTCAGCGCCGACGGCGGAAAGCCCGTCGTAGCTCATGCCGTTATCCGAGCCGTCGCTGTTCAGCAGCTTCAGCGTGAGAGCATACGTTATATCGTTTTCGTTAACCTTTGACGGGTCGTTGTGGACATAATTGCAGATGTTTATTTCAAACGTCGTTGTTTCGCCGCTCTCGGAAAAAGCGATATTCTTCAGCGCATATACGGTCGCGTTTGCAGCCGTCAAATTAAGATAGTTCGAGGAAAACTCCGTCCCGCGCCCGCCCTGCGTTGATACAACGCGCTTTACGCTGTTAAGGTTGGTATATGCCGCATAACCGACAAAGCCGACAAGCAGCGCCGCCATTACGACGATCCAGCCTGTAATCAGCTTCTTGGGTATGTAGTTCCTTTTATATGCTTTCATAATAAGATCACCACTTATCCTGCCTGTTTCACGCGACGCGCGGGTCGTCTGTCAGACCATTCCCGCCGTCAGATATACCATGTCCGTTTCCTTGTTATTGGAAACCTCCGAGCTGTTCCAGCTGACCTCAAGAATATAATAATCAACAAAGCTCCGCATTGACTGATCGTGCGTTATCGGATCCCTGTTCTGCCAATAAAGCGGCTCCGCATTCTTCTGCACAAGGTCATACCCGTCATAGGACTTGTCATGCAGGGTGCCGTTCGCCGTTTTTCCGTCGCCGCCGAGGTTAAGATACCCGCCCGGCAGCGCCGTACCGTCCTTTGCGTAATAATGAGATACGCCCGACTCGTCAACATAAAGGATCATGTCGTTCGTTATCAGCGCGGTATCCGATTCGGTCGCCCTGAATATCGTATATGTAAAGTCGATATTCGTTGTATGCGCGAGCTGCAGCTTGTAATTTCCGACAGTTTCGTCGGAATAAACACAGAAAACGAAATCCTTCTTGCCCGTCGCATCGGTGACGTCAATGCCGCCCATGTCAATATTCGCGGAGTCCTCTTTTGCGCCCGCGCCTATATACAGCGACGAGGGCGAGCTTATTTTGGTCATGGTTTCCAGTCTGCGCTGATTGGTGAACCATGCATAAACCGTCGTCGAAAGGACAAACGCCGCCGTGAGCGATATCGCCGTTATTAACAGGGCTTTTCGCTTTAGCCTTACCTTCTTGTTTTTCACTGCGATCCCCCACATTTACACGCTTCCCGACCGACTTACATCGGCTGTCAGGATCAATTCAATGTAACCTGTCTCGGTGCCGATCATCTGATCCGCCTCGTTCCATTTGGCGTTAAGGATACGGTGATTATCCGTGCTGAACGCAGCGTCCGCCGAGCCCTTTGTCACATTATTAAGGCACTCCGTCAGCCCGCTTATTTCCTCGGAAAAGAAATATGAAAACCCGCTTTCCGTGACCACCGTGTCATCTGCCGCGATTATCCTGTCAAGCCCGCCAAACGTCAGCAGATCGTCACCCTGCGGGAGCAGCAGCTGATCTATGACCTCGGGCCATACCCAGTAAATGTCCACTTTATACGCCGTGTCAGCCTGCGCGTTATCCCTGACGAATGTGAACGCGTCCGTGATACGGTCGGAATAGACACCGCTCGCCTCGTCAAAGCTCTTAAAGAAAAGGATATGCCCCTTTACAAGCTTTGCCACCGCGCGGGTATCGGGTATAATGTGCTCCGAATTATCGGGGTTATCTGCCCCGAGAGGCTCCGCGTCGGGGGTATAAAGTATCGTATCAAGCGAGAATGTCAGATCGAGGTCTGTGTTCTCTTTCGCTATCACATAAAACGAAAGCTTCCCGCTGCTGCCGGGTTGTATCCCGTCGCCGGTGATGTTGCCGAAATTGCTGTCACCGCTCATCATCCACTTTATTTCGGTCTTGCCGCTGCCCGTTGCGGTGGGGTCAATTACACCCGCGCCGTCCTCAGCTATATCGCTGAGATTTATTCCGTCGTCGGCATTGAAATAGCTGTCATATTTCCCGCTGCTTCCGACCGCCGCAAGCTCGAAAACTCCGTCCACAGCAGTCACGCCGTTCATGCTGCCGCTGACCGTGGGGGAATTTGTAAACCAGCCGAACGTGGTGAACGAAAGGGCAAGCAGAACAAGAGCGCCCGCCGCTCCGACCAGATATACGACTAATTTCCCGATATGCGGGCGTGCCTTGTTTTCCCGCTCCACAGCAGACGCCTCCTTTCCCTGCACATTTCGGAACGCTGTCACTTATTCTTGTCTTTCTTATCTTTCTTCGCCTGCTTTTCCGCCATAAATGCGTCGAGCCGCTTCTGCGTTTCGGTCATGTGGTTACGGCAGGCGGTTATCTCTCCCGTGTATTTGTTGAACCATTCAACGTCCGCCTCGTTCGGCTCCTCCTGAAGCAGGATCGCCTGAACCAGCGCGGACTGCGAACGTGAGCGCTTCCTTTCTATCTCCTCGATGGTAGCTCTGCACTTCTTTATTTCCTTTTTGAACTTTCTCTCCTCAAACATTGTAACAACCTCCTGTGTTATATTCAGCGACCCAGCCTGTCCACCGAATCGATTATTTCCCTTAACTCATCATACCCCTTATCGAGATGATCCGCGATATCATGAAAAGCCTGCGCCGACTCCGCGAGCCGCTCGCTCATCTGTACGGGGTATTTCACAAAGCAGTAATGTATCTCGTTGACAAGCTTCTGATTTTCCGTTTGATCGTCCACAAGGAATATCATTGCTCTTGCCGCGCCGAGCTGCGATATCACCATATTGTAGTGAAGCTCCGCGTCGGTCTGCTTTTCAAGGTAGAGATCTATCTCGTCGGCAGCCCGTGAAATGCTTTCCTCGTACTGCTCGATATGCAGGAGGCGGTTTTCCTCCCGCTGATCGAAATACAGCCCCGCAAAAATGAACGCTGCGACCGCCGAAGCTATGGCAATTATGATGGCGGTCATCATTCGGGCTTTCATTATTTTTTCCTGATTCATTGCGTCAGCCTCCCTGCCCGTTCTCGCCGTTATCCTCCGATTCGGGGACATAGCCCTGTTCATAGAGCTTCTGCTTTTCCCTGTCTATTGCCTGCCGCATGAGCCGCTGTTTTTCCTCGTCAACCAGCCGCTCTTTCTGCGCCTTGTTTTCCGAGGTTATCCGCGCAATGCTTCTGACCTCGTAAACCGCCGCAGCAGTCATAAGAACTATCACCGCAAGCAGCAGCAGCTTCTTCAATGATGTGAAGGAATTGAGCCAGCGGAAAAACCGCGCCTTTCCCTCATATTTGCCGATAATATCCTCGGGCAGCACCGCTGCGGTATCCTCGGTACGGTTTGCGTCGCCCTTTGTGACAAAGCTCCCGTCGTCCAGCCTGCGGACTATCCTGTGGGTATTCGGCTTGCCGTATATCTCGCTGTCGCGGGAGTAAAAGCAGATTATGTCCCCCTCGCAAAGCTCGGACGGGTCTGCCCTTTTTACTATGATATAATCTCCCTCAAGGATAGACGGCTCCATGCTTCCCGTGACAACTCTCATAATGCTGACCCCGAAAACCTCCGCCGCTTTTCCGCGCATATTGCACACCATTATGTAAACGGTGAGCGCCGTCAGAGCAGCCAGCGCGACCGCAAGAATGATCCCGACAGCTTTGCCGACCGCTCCGAATACCCTGCCCCTGCTCTGCGACATATCAATACTCTTTCTTTATCTTCCTGATGATCTTGGTGAAAATGCTTACATGGTACTTTCTGAACAGCTCGTGTATCTTCTTTTCGTAACGCCGCTGCTCCCTCGGAGAACGCTGCTCGGGCATCTGCTTCGGCATAACATAGACCTTCTTGCGCTTTTTGCCGAAAATGCGCTTGAACTGACGTCTGATCTTATAAGACGGCTCGGGGCAGTATTTCTCGTAAAGCACCTTCATTTTCGCCGCCTCTTCCCTGTCGCGTTCAGCCTCCCGCTTCGCGGCAGCCTCTGCGGCTATCCTTTCGATAAGCATGGGGTTGTCCGAATCGCCCTCGCGTATGACCTTTCCGTCCTTTCGCGCCAGCGATATCAGGCGGCGCACGCCGCGTCTGACGACATGAACGGGTGCTCTCGAATATTCGGCGTATATTTCTTCAAAGCTTTTCTTCTCAAGCTCTGCGCGCATTTCCTTGAGCTTCTGCGCGCGGATATTTTCTCTTTCCTCGCGCTCAAGCCGCCGCTTTTCTTCCTCTGCGTTTTTCTCCGCTCTCTCCGCTTCGAGCTTCTCGCGCTCCTCGCCCATTATTCGGCTCAGCTCAGCGCGTTCTTCCTCCTGCCGCTCGCGCTCTATGCGCTCCTGTTCCTCGCGCTCCTGCCGCTCCTTTTCGAGCCGCTCGCGCTCTATGCGCTCCTGCTCCTCGCGTTCGAGCCGCTCCTTTTCAAGGCGCTCGGCTTCAAGCCGCTCCTGCTCCCTGCGCTCCGCTTCTTCCTCGGCGCGGCGCCGTTCTTCCTCAAGCCGCCGCTCCTCCTCCCGCCTGCGCTGTTCTTCTTCCTGACGCCTGCGCTCTCTTTCCTCCGCTTCAAGCCGCCTGCGTTCTTCCTCTTTATAAAACTCGGTTTCGATCGCAACGACCTTTTCTATCTGCGCAAGAATATCCTCCGAATCGGACGGGAGCTCCATCGAATAGGAATATTCCTCCGAAGCGTCGGAGGATCCCGCCCCGCCTACGGCAAGGTCATACTCCTCCGTATCGGCACCGCCTACCCTACGCAATATTCTCGGAGAGGCAACGCGGCAGCTCTTTGTTTTGAGCACCTCGGCGTTTTCGTTCTCCCGCGTTGACGCTCTGAAAAGCATAAGGCTTATCGCCGTAAGGCTGTAAAGATCGTCGATATACGCCTGCTCGGGCTTCTGTGCCTCGTCGGAAACATTTATCTCATACCCTACCTTGTCATAGCCCTCGATAAACTGCCACAGGATAAGACAAGCCTTGAGGTCGACATTCTTCATGATAGCGTTTGTCCTCATGACGGGCGGACGTATATAGTTCGCGCCCATCTGCTGACAGAACGGCGACGCCTTATAGCTTTCGATTATCTCGCGTATTTTCTCAACGCGCTCCCACATGGTCGAGCCGTTTTCGTCGGTTTTTTCGAGCGAATCCACCGTTTCGATTTTAAGGCTCATTTTCATCTTGTTGCCGCCGCCCGCTTCAATTGCGGTGTTGTATTCCATGACAAATACTTCCTCGTTTGCG
>CAMERU010000146.1 GCA_945935925.1 uncultured Clostridia bacterium
AAAACGGATTTAAAATGCCCGCTGCGCGGGCGAAGCTTAGTTTTTCGACAAGCTGAATCCCCGTCCGAAAGGGCGGGGATATTTGTGTTTTTGGGCAGATTTACGGCTGAAAAACCAGGGTTAAAAACCCAGTTTCAGGCGGTCGGCAAGTTAAATCGTATGTATATTTAATATGAAAATCAATTGATAACGTTTACAACAGACATATATAAATTTTTCGTCACTTTCACCAATTTAATTATTACAAAATGGTAACAATATAGATTAATAAAAACTAATAACTATTTTTTGTGTGAAAGATGAACCTATTTTTTGGCTTAATAAAGCGGTTTTCACAATTAATTGCATTAAG
Organism: uncultured Clostridia bacterium; assembly: GCA_945935925.1. Taxonomy (GTDB): domain Bacteria; phylum Bacillota; class Clostridia; order Oscillospirales; family Ruminococcaceae; genus CAG-115. The sequence continues at coordinate 353 of CAMERU010000146.1, forward strand.
ATTATATAATTAGGTTATAAAGTAATATGACTGTCAAAATGAACAATCAAGCGGAATTGAAATCGTTTTCCGCATTTTGTCGTTAAAAAAGTTCAAAAAAAGGACTTGAAAATTAAAATGATTTATGATAAACTTACAAATGAAATCGGACGGCGGTAATAAGACAGCCGAAAACGGAATATGAATTACCGATACCGCTCCGATATTATTCATTTACCTGTCCCCGCAAGAGGGACGAGTGAAAACCATTTTGGGAGGAAAAAACCTATGAAGAAAAGATTATTAGCAGCTCTGGTCGCATCTGCTACAGTTCTCTCTTTTGCTGGCTGCTCCAGCAAGACGACCAGCAGCTCCGGCGCAGGCGACACAAGCTCTTCTGCTCCTGCTGACAACAGCAGCACCGACAGCAGCACACCTGCAGACGACACAAGCAGCACACCTGCAGACGACACAAGCAGCACACCCGCTGACGACACCAACAACACACCCGCTTCCGCAGGTGTTCCCGCTACCGACGCTCAGAAGGCTGCCGGCACAGGCATCAAGCTCTCCGAGTCCGAGGGTAAGGTATTCAACATCTACTGCTGGAACGATGAGTTCAAGGGCTTCTTCGAGAAGTACTACGTTGTTCCCGAGGGCGTAACCGTTAACTGGATCAAGAATCCTTCCGACGGCGGCGTTTACCAGAATAAGCTTGACGAGGCTCTGCTCGCACAGTCCAGCGCAGCTGCTGATGACAAGGTTGATATGTTCCTTGCAGAGGCTGACTACATCGTTAAGTACACCAACTCCGACTACACACTCGACGTTGCTACTCTCGGCGTTAACCAGCTCGATACCGAGTACCAGTACACAGTATCTGCTGCTTCCGACAGCAACGGTGCTATCAAGGGCGTATCCTTCCAGTGCTGCCCTGCTGCTCTGATCTACAGACGCTCCATCACAAAGGACGTTCTCGGCACAGACGATCCTGCTGAGGTTCAGGCACAGCTCGACAACTGGGATAAGTTCAACGAAGTAGCTAAGAAGGCTAAGGACAGCGGTTACTACATGACCGGTTCCTACGTTGAAACATTCCGTACATTCTCCAACAACACTTCTTCCGCTTGGGTAGACGCTGATAACAACCTCGTTGTTGACGACGCTATCAAGCAGTGGATGGTTCAGGCTAAGGACTTCCTTGAGAAGGAATACACTCTCCCCTGCGGCGTTTGGGATGACCAGAAGACCAAGGAGATGTATGCTGACGGTAAGGTAATGTGCTTCTTCGGTCCTGCTTGGTACTACAACTTCTCTATGGGTAACGCTCAGGATCCCGAGAAGGGCTGCTCCGGCGACTGGGCTATCTGCCAGGGCCCGCAGGCATATTTCTGGGGCGGTACATGGCTGCTCGCAGCTACCGGCACCGATAACCCCGAGATGGTTGCTGACGTTATGAACGCGTTCACAGCTAACGAGGATATCTGCGCTAAGCTGATCGAGAACGAAGGCCAGTTCACCAACAACATGGCAGTTAACCAGAAGTACGCTGACGATCCTACATTCGGTAACGCATTCCTCGGCGGTCAGAACGATACTGCTGTTTATGTAGAGCTCGCTAAGAACATCAAGTTCGAGCACAAGACTCAGTACGACCAGCTCCTCAGCGAGAAGCTCCCCGAGATCTTCCTGGATTACTTCAAGGGTACAATCAGCGAGGAAGACGCATATAAGAACTTCTACCAGTTCGTAAACGAGACTTACCCTGACATCGTTACTCCTTGAGTTAATTGAGGTCTGACGTACAGGTTACATACGGTAGTTAACCATTAGCCTTTAAGAGAGGTGAGGCAGTTTTCTCGCTTCACCTCTTTTTGTTAGGCAAATGCAAATAATGATGAGAGGTCGTTTGAATGAGTACACAAAAGCGAAAATCCGTCAGCTATTCAAAATGGGGATATATCTTTATCATACCGTTCTTCGTTGTATATATCTTCTGTTCGCTGATCCCCCTGTTATCAACGTTTTATAACAGCTTTTTCGAGAACTACAGATCCGGTCTTACGCAGATCGGTCCCAATTTTATTGGCTTTGAAAACTACATAACGCTTTTCACTCCCAATTCTTCGGGAAATATTCTGATTTTTGATTACACCGCAAACACAATGATCATGTGGCTGCTCGGTGCGATTCCCCAGCTTGTTTTCTCGCTGTTGCTTGCGATCATCTTTACGAGCGCGAGATTAAAGATCAAGGGACAGCAGTTCTTCAAGACGGTCATTTATATGCCCAACCTTGTAATGGCTTCCGCTTTCGCTATGCTGTTCTTCACACTGTTCTCCAACGTTGGCCCTATCAACCAGATGATCACTGCGGGCGGCGGTGAGATTGTCGACTTCTTTGGCGGTGTCTGGACTGCGCGCGGTATAGTTGCGTTTATCAACTTCCTGATGTGGTTCGGTAACACGACCATTCTGCTGATGGCAGGTATCATGGGTATTGACCAGAGCCTGTTCGAGGCGGCGTCTATCGACGGCGCAAGCTCGGTTCAGGTGTTCTTCAAGATAACCCTGCCGCTGCTGATGCCTATTCTGGTATATGTTATCATAACGTCCCTCATAGGCGGTCTGCAGATGTTCGATGTTCCGCAGATCATTACAGCAGGTATCGGTAAGCCTAACAGAACGACCATGACGCTTATCATGTATCTGAACAACTACCTGAGCACCTCCAAGAACTACGGTATGTCCGGTGCAATTTCGGTTATCGTATTCATCATCACGGGCGTCCTCAGCATGGTGGTTTACAAGTCTATGGGTATGGGCGATTCCGGCAAGAAAAAGACTAAGAAGATCGCTGCGAAAGGGGTGAAGTAAGAATGAACGATACATTTGCACCTGCAGGTCAGAAGACCAAGAGTGACAAGGGTAAGCTTATTACAGCGAGAGTTATCTCCTATATCTTCCTTGGATTTGTTACCGTTCTTTCACTCTTCTCATTTTATCTGCTGATAATTAACTCTACGCGTTCGCACGCAGAGCTTCAGGCAGGCTTTACGCTCGTTCCTCACGGCAACTTCCTCAACAACTTCCTTACCGCATGGAATGACACGTCCCTTATCGCAATACCCAGAGGTATGCTGAACAGCTTTATCATTGCGGCGTCGACAGCTATTCTGACGACTTACTTCTCCGCTATGACCGCTTACGGCATTCATGTTTACGACTTCAAGGGTAAGAAATTTGCTTTCAACTTCATTCTGATCGTTATGATGATCCCGACGCAGGTTTCTGCAGTTGGTTTCGTACAGCTGGTTAACCAGATCGGTCTTGCCGATACATACTGGCCTCTGATCATTCCGTCTATCGCTGCTCCCGCTGTATTCTTCTATATGAAGCAATACATCGAAAGCTCGCTGCCGCTTGAGGTAGTTGAGGCAGCGCGTGTTGACGGCTCGAATGAGTTCCTGACATTCAACGCGATCGCGCTTCCTATGCTGAAGCCTGCTATCGCTGTACAGGTCATCTTCGCATTCGTTGCTTCGTGGAACAACTTCTTTACTCCTGCCCTCATCATCAACTCCAAGGATAAAGCGACGCTTCCTATCATGATCTCGCTTCTGCGTTCGGAGATCAACTCCAAGGCAGGTAACCTCGGCGAGGTTTACATGATGATCCTGCTCGCTATCATTCCTGTTGTTATCGTGTACATCTTCCTGTCCAAGAACATTGTTCAGGGCGTTGCGCTCGGTGCTGTTAAGGGTTGATTTTGCTCTTCAAAACGGCAAGCCTCCTCATTTCGGGGAGGCTTTTTCGTTTTCTGTAAAATTGCCGATATCGGCATAGCACTGCGCTTTTACAAAATCGCAAGGTAAATATTGTACAAGTTGTATATTGACAGACACAATATATTGATATATAATAAAATCATTACCAAATATTTTGTAGGAGGATATAAAGTTATGGCAATAGATGTATGTGTTTCGGGCGGAGAAATTTCCGAGGAAGAGATAAATTATTACGTTGAGAGGGCGAAGGAGCGGTTCGCGGACAAGTGCCTTACCGCAATTGACCTTGATGTTGACGGCGACTATATAAACGCTTCGTATCATTTCTCGGCAGAGCCGTTCCAGCGTATCCGCCGTATTACGGGTTATCTTGTCGGCACGCTTGACCGCTTCAACAACGCGAAGCGCTGCGAGGAGCATGACCGCGTAAAGCATGAAATGATGTAATGCTGTAATGTTGTAATGCAAAGGGCAGGGTGTTTTGCATCCCGCCCTTTATTGTTGTAAAAGCCTTGCCCGTCGGCGGGGCTTTTTTGAATTATTTCTTGCCGTTTACGTTAAATTCGCAGTTTGCGTGGAAGCTCTTGCTTGCCTTAGCACCTTTCCCGCCCTTTTTGTCGTCGGGGTGAAGCGGTGAACGGAGGCGGACTTCATCGTCCTTGCCTCGTTTGTACTCGGTATTTTTGGTGTCACGTTTCATGATAATTCCTCAGCTTGTTTTGTCGAAAATCGGCGGCATTGTGAGTGCCGCCGAAAGTGTTCGTTTAACGCCGATATTAAACGCAGCCCTGAGCCTTCATTGCTTCCGCAACCTTCAGGAAGCCTGCGATGTTTGCGCCTGCCATGTAGTTGCCGGGCATACCGTACTCCTTGGAAGCCTCGTCGCAGCTCTTGAAGATGGACTTCATGATGTCGTGCAGCTTGCTGTCAACTTCCTCGAAGGACCAGCTGTATCTCATGGAGTTCTGGCTCATCTCAAGACCCGATGTAGCAACGCCGCCTGCGTTTGCAGCCTTTGCGGGGCCGTAGAGCATATTGTTTGCGAAGTAAACCTCGATAGCCTCGGGAGTGGAAGGCATATTCGCGCCCTCGGCAACTGCGTAGCAGCCGTTTGCAGCCAGCGCCTTTGCGGACTCGCCGTCGATCTCGTTCTGCGTTGCGCAGGGGAGAGCGATGTCGCACTTGATAGTCCAGATACCCTTGCAGCCCTCGGTGTAGGTCG
>CAMERU010000147.1 GCA_945935925.1 uncultured Clostridia bacterium
GGGCGGCAGAAATGCCGCCCTTTTGTCATATTCGGAAGCTGGAGGAAGGAAGAATGCACAAACACTTAACATGGACAGACCGCCTAAAAATCGAAAAAGGCTTGAAAGAGGGCTTGAAGCCTTGCGCGATTGCTGACCGTCTGCACGTCCACAATACAACGATATACAGGGAGTTGAAGCGCGGACGCTATACGCATTTGAATTCCGACTTGACGACCGAAGAACGCTATTCACCGGAGATCGCGCAACAGCGCTATGAAGAGAACCTAAAAGCCAAAGGCGGCGAATTGAAGATCGGCAACGATTACGAATTGTCAGCTTTTATTGAAAAGAAGATCGGCGAAGAAGGCTATTCCCCCGCCGCCGTCGTCGGAGAAATCAAGCGGCTGGGGCTGACCTTCAAAACGGAGATCAGCGAAAAGACGATCTATAATTACATCGACAAAGGCATATTCTACGGGATCAGCCGCGAGAGCTTGCCGGAACACGGGGAGCGGAAGCGGAAGTATGACAAGGTAGAGCGGAAGAAAGCCGCCCGCGCGCCGCAGGGCGAAAGCATAGAGGAACGCCCGCAGGAAATCAACGATCGGCAGACCTTCGGACATTGGGAAGGCGATTGCGTATGCGGGAAGAAGCGGACGAAGGAAACCTTGTTCGTTCTTTCGGAGCGCTTGACGCGGAACGAAATTATTATCAAAATGCCGGATCAGACCGCCGCCAGCGTCGTGGCGGCGCTGAACAAATTAGAACGCCGCTTCGGGAAGAAGTTTTCACAGATATTCAAAAGCATTACGTTTGACAACGGATCGGAATTCATGGATTGCGCCGGAATTGAAAAATCCGTATACGGCAAAGACCGGAAGCGCACGAAGGTTTACTATTGCCACCCGTACAGCGCATACGAACGCGGCACGAATGAGAACATAAACAAAATGATACGGCGGTTCTTGCCGAAAGGAACGGACTTCCGGAAAGTAACCGCCGCATATATTCAGCGCGTCGAAACGTGGATCAACAATTACCCGCGCGAGATTTTAGGTTTTGAAACGTCCGGATCGCTCTTTGAAAGATACGTCGCCGAAGCCGCTTGAAGCCTTCTGAAAAAATATTTTAGTTTTTTCTGCTTTTACTCTTGACTTTTGCGGCTGTTGAGAGTATCATTAAATGCAGAAGAAACCGTTACGGTTTTTCCTGCATTATTTTTTTATCCGAAGGCAGGCGGAAGGAGGTTAAAACATTGAACGGATACAGTTATTTGACGCTGGAACAGCGCCGCGAGATCGAAAGAATGTATGCAGAGGGTGAACGCGTTGTTGACATTGCCGCCCGTCTGAAAAGGAGCGCCGCCGCTATCTACGAAGAGTTGAAGCGCGGCTATACGGGAGAGTTTGACGGCTACGCCCGCCCGAAGTACAGCGCCGATCTTGCACAAGCGACGGTGCAAGAGAATTTCCGACGCAGAGGAAACCGACGCGGCGCGAATTGCTGAAATACGAAAGGAGCTATTCAATATGACACAGTTTAACAACGAGCTTTACGCGGGGTTCTTGCCGGAAGCGGGCGACGCGCGCTTCGAGGGAAAGCGGGGCTTCTATCCTGCAATGACGGCGGAAGAATACAGAGCGCTTCCGCTTCCGATGAAATGCGCAACGTGGGACGCGCGCGTTCAGTATGTGATCTTCGATAGCTATTTCAGAGATTATGAGCTTTCCGGAAAAGTCGAGGTTCACGCCGAAAACGCATTCAAGGCGCTTTTCCGCCACAGCGAAACCGACACGCAGTTATACAGCGTTTGCGCCGTTCGCCTTTTTGACGGAACGCGCGTTGCGGCGAAGTGGGTTCAAGACAGCGTTTCGGGTGCATTCCGGATTGTAACGACTTCCGGAAACGTGCTGGGTACGCAAGGCGGCTTTCGCGGACATATCCCAGAAAACTGCAAGAAGCGGGACGACGGGACGTGGGGGCTTTTCCCGCTTGATCGCACAGCAGACCGCAAGCAGATTATACGCGTCGCATTTTGACGCGGGAAAGGAGCTATTCACCATGAGCGACAGAAGAACAGCGTTTGACGCTATCACGAAGGACAAGCCCACGCTGGCGGGCTTCCTTCGTTCCCTTCCTTGCATTGAAGCACCGTGGGACGCGGCTTTTCAGAAGCGTTATTGCTCTTCCTGCACGGCGGAGAATTGCGACGCTTGCGCGAATGAGCAGTTCCGGAACAATCCGGAATGGTGGCTTTCCCTTCCGGCGGCGGAGGTGGAACAATGACGGCGGATCGGGCGCGCGGAGCGCTTGCCGTCCTGCAAGACGCGGACGGGAAGTTTATTTGCGAAGTGCCTTGCGGTTACATAGTCGAGCAGACAGCCAGCGCACACAAGCCCCGGCGGATACAGGCACAACGACGGCGGCGGGCAATGCTTCGCCGTCGCGTCGCCCTTACGGTTGCATTGCTGACCGTTGCCGCCCTTCTTGCGGCGCTTATGCCGTGGAGCGGGAGCGGTGCGGCGGACAAGCCGAAGGACACGACCGCCGGAACGCTTGAAGAGGTACACCAGCCGACCGCCGTTCTTCTTCCTTCGAGCGGGACGGTGGCGGAATATGTGCCGAACGCGGCGGAGGTTGAAGCCCTTGCAAAGCTGATCTACGGCGAAGCGGGGATCGTTCCTTCTACGACGGAGCAAGCGGCGGTTGTATGGTGCGTTCTGAACCGCGTTGACGATCCGCGCTTCCCCGACACGGTGCTGGAGGTTATCGAAGCGCCCTATCAGTTCAGCGGCTACGATCCCGAATATCCCGTGAAAGAGGAATTCGCCCTTCTTGCGGCGGACGTGCTGACACGATACCGCGCGGAGCGGGACGGCGAAGAAAACGTCGGGCGGGTACTTCCGGCGGAATACTGCTTCTTCACGGGCGACGGGCGGCGCAATCACTTCACGACGGAATGGAAAAGTACGGATTGCTTCGGCTGGACGCTTGAAAGCCCGTACACAGATTGAAAGGAGCGGCACACATGAAGGACAACAAAAGCGGCTGGCAGTTCCCGAAGGCGCTTGAAATCATCAAGTGCAAGGAAGGCAACAAAGAGTTTATGAAGGAGCGTCCGGCGCGTCGCCCGTTCGGAAACACCGTGCTTATTTGCGAATATCCGATCGACGACACGGCGGCGGAAGAGCCGAACGCGAAGTTGATTACATGGCGGCTTGCGAAGCGCGCCGCGCGGGACTTCTTGCGCGTTTCCTTTATGCCTTCGGCTATCGTATCGGCGGCGACGCATGGCGGGAAAACCGCCGTCCGCGTCTACGGTAAATATTAAATCACACGAAAGGAGCTATTCAATTATGTTCAGCAAGAAAAAGAAAGAATGCCGCGTTTGCGGCTATCGCTTCACACCGGAGCGGAAAAACATCTACACGGCGGAAGAACCACATTCGGCGCTTGAAATGCTTGCCGCCGCGCCGACGCGCTTTTCGGCGGTTGATTGTCCGATTTGCGGTTGTCAAATCCGGCTGGCGGATCGTGCGCCGCGCGTTACCGTTCCGGAAATCACGGTTCGACACGACGCAGACGCAGAGGAAACGGAGGGCGGCGAAGATGAAGATTAAAAGTATTGCCGCTATCTGCAAGAAGAACAAGAATATTGCGATCTTCGAGCGGTACAGCGACGGCGGCGACATATTAACGCAGTACATCGGCGACGGATCGGCGGTTTATCCGGTTATCGGGCTTCCGCCGCTTGACGCAGAAAGCCTTTTAACGATCTTCGACGTTCCGGAGAAAGACCGCGATAATTACTTCGTGAAAACGCTGGGCATTCCGGCGGGTATCAGCTTCGAGGATACCGACGCGACGGAAAGACAAGTCGAGCGGGAAGGAATATCAATCATCTATTCCGGACGAACCTTGAAGCCGATCCACACAACGCGCGGGCTGGTATTCATCGAAAGCCGCTATCTTGCGCCCGTTGCTGACGTGCTGGACGTGCTGGAACTTTACGAACGCCGCACGACGGACGGCGCGCCCTACATTGTAGCGAAGGCGGGCTTCCTGCTTCAAGCGGTGATTATGCCCTATGACGTTATCAATCAGCAGTTCGTGGAGAGCTTGCAAGCCTTAACGCGGGAATGCGAATTCGCACTTTCCGAGAAGGAACGCAGAGAGCGCGAAGCCCGCGACCATTTCACGGCGACAGAGCCGGAGCAATTCGCCTTGAATGTTGATCCGAACACGGGCGAGATCGTAGAAGGAAGCGAGGTGGCGGACAATGCCTAAAATGACAATGCGCGTTATCTTGAAAAGCGGCGTTGAATTCGCTATCAAGTGCGACAAGTTCACGATTAACCGCGACGGCTTCGGAAATGTGCGCGGCTATGACATCGGCGGGATCGTAGAGAATAAACCCGTATATTTGGACTTTGAACAGGTGGCGGCGGTTGTCCGCGTCTTTTCCGACGAAAAGGAGGTGGCGCACGATGAACAAGGCGCTTCTATCCTCTAAAAATATGTGCTGGTGTACGCCGCAAGACTTCTTCGACAAGCTGAACGCCGAATTCGGCTTCGTGCTTGATCCGGCGGCGACCGACAAGACGGCGAAATGCTCTTTGTATTACACGCCGGAAACGGACGGGCTTTCGCAAAGCTGGGATCGCGGCGGCGCGGTATTCTGCAATCCGCCTTACGGACGCGAGATCGGCAAGTGGGTTCAAAAGGCTTTCGAGGAAGCGCGGGGGGGGTATCCGATTGTTTTACTTATCCCAGCGCGGACAGACACAGCATATTTTCACGATTACATTTACGGGAAAGCGGAAATCCGCTTCGTGCGCGGGCGGCTACGGTTCACGGACGACGACGGGAACGCCGCCGATCCCGCGCCCTTCCCGTCAATGGTAGTTATCTATAACGGGGAGCGGGTGAAGGAATGAGCGATAAAAAGAAATGTCCGTTTTGCGAAGCGATCGCGCTTCAACGGTTCATCGAAGAACACCACAGCAAGCCCGCGGGGTTCGGAATGGCTTTATCCGCCGCGCTTGTTTCCTACGCAGTAGTAAACGGGCGCAAATGCGGAAGGACAACGGATTACATGAAGGACGGCAAGGGCTACCCGCTCAATTATTGCCCTTCGTGCGGAAAGCGGGTGAAGAATGAATAACAGACAGGACAAGCCGCCCTTGAAGTGCTTGCTGGGCATTGATCCGGAGAAAACGCAGAAATGCAAGCCTTCGGAATGCGCTTCTTGCGGCTGGGAAGCGGCAGAAGCCGCGCGGCGGCGGGAGTACGTGAAGGAACACGGCTTGACGCTATGCGCCGACGGCTTCCGGCGGCTGATTAT
>CAMERU010000148.1 GCA_945935925.1 uncultured Clostridia bacterium
AATTTCTTTCTCGATTAAGGGAGGACGCTCTGTTGCCGTTAAGTTTATGGACAGCCTGAAGCTTGCTTCCAACGAGGTTCACGTTGCGGATATCCGCACCTGCGTCCTTCACCCCGCGTCCGCGACTCACCGCCAGCTGACCGACGAGCAGCTTGTCGCAGCGGGCATTGACGGCGGTCTTATCCGTCTGTCTGTTGGTCTTGAAAATGTCAACGACATTATCGCCGACCTCGAGCAGGCATTTGCCAACATATAAAAAATTATAAAGAACAGGAGAACAACCATTGATTACCGTATCTAACGTAAGCGTCAGCTTCGGCGGACAGCTGCTTTTCAAGGACGTCGACTTAAAATTCACCGCGGGCAACTGCTACGGCGTCATCGGCGCCAACGGCGCAGGAAAGTCAACCTTCCTGAAAGTGCTCTGCGGTGACCTCGAGCCGACAAAGGGCTCCGTATCCAAGCCGCAGGAGCTGCGTATGTCCGTGCTTCGGCAGGATCACTACGCGTTCGATGAATATACCGTACAGGACACCGTTATCATGGGCAACAAGCGCCTTTATGACATAATTCAGGAAAAGGACGCGCTGTATGCCAAGGAGGAGTTCTCCGAGGAGGACGGAAACCGCGCCTCCGAGCTTGAGGGCGAGTTCGCCGAGCTTAACGGCTGGGAGGCGGAAAGCGACGCTTCCAAGCTTATTCAGGGCTTAGGTTTGCCCGAGGAGATACTCTATCAGAAGATGGAGAGCCTTACGGGTAACGAAAAGGTTAAGGTGCTGCTTGCACAGTGCCTTTTCGGAAACCCCGACATAATCCTCATGGACGAGCCTACCAACCACCTCGACGTCGAGGCTGTGTCGTGGCTGGAGGACTTCCTCGCGGATTATTTCGGAACGGTCATCGTCGTATCTCACGATCGCCACTTCCTCAATAATGTCTGCACGCATATCGTGGATATCGACTACGGCAAGATAAAGATGTACGTCGGAAACTACGAGTTCTGGTACGAGTCATCGCAGCTAATCCAGCGCATGATAAAGCAGCAGAACAAGCGTGCCGAGGAGAAGATAAAGGAGCTTCAGAACTTTATAGCAAGGTTCTCCGCGAACAAATCCAAGTCCAGGCAGGCAACCTCCCGCCGCAAGCTTATCGACAAGCTCACCGTTGAGGAGCTTCCCGCTTCATCGAGAAAATACCCCTATATCGGTTTCGATATCGAACGCGAGGTCGGAAAGGATATTTTGCAGGTGACGGGGCTTTCCAAGACAGTCGACGGGGTCAAGGTGCTCAACAATGTAAGCTTCACCGTCAGCAAGGGCGACAAGATAGCGTTTGTCGGCGCGAATGAGATAGCTATAACCACGCTGTTCAGAATACTCACCGAGGAGCTTGAGCCCGACGAGGGAACGTTCAAATGGGGCAGCACGACCTCCGTCAGCTACTTCCCGAACGACAACAGCGCGTTCTTCAACGACTGCACGCTGTCTATACTTGACTGGATGCGGCAGTATTCCAAGGATGAAACGGAAAGCTACCTTCGCGGTTTTCTGGGGAGAATGCTCTTCAGCGGCGACGACGTTTTCAAGCCCGTCAACGTTCTTTCGGGCGGTGAAAAGGTTCGCTGTATGTTCTCGCGAATGATGCTTTTCCAGAGCAACGTGCTTATCCTTGACCGCCCCACCAACCACCTTGACCTCGAAAGCATAACGGCTGTCAACAACGGTCTGTCCGAGTTCAAGGGCAATATCCTTTTCGCAACGCACGACCACGAGATACTTGAAACGGCGGCAAACCGCATAATCGAGATAACCGAGCAGGGCTGCCTCGACAGAGCGGGCAGCTACGACGAGTTCGTAGAATGGCGCAGGGACAAGGTCGGCGGCTCGCTTATGCTTTGATAAATCGTAAGAAAGTTTGGTCAGATGAACTATATTATTCTTGACATGGAATGGAATCAGGCGCAGGGGCGCACAAAAATGGTGCAGTCCCCCGTGCTGCTGCGCGGCGAGATAATCCAAATAGGCGCAGTTAAAACCGACGAAAAATTCAACTTTATAGATAAAATTAAAATCAGCGTCTGCCCCAAATATTACAAGGTAATGAACCGTCATGTGGAGAAGATAACCGGCATAACCAGCACGCAGCTCACCTTCGGCGAGCGTTTCCCGCAGGCGTTCAAGCGGTTCAGCGCGTGGTGCGGCGAGGATTTCAGGTTCATAACATGGGGCTTCGACGACATCGGCATACTCTCGGATAACCTCGAATTGTACGGGCTTGACCACACATGGGGACGGGATTACATCAATCTCCAGCTTATCTACAAGGCGCAGGTGGACGGCGAGCGGCTCCAGTGCTCGCTTTCGGACGCGGTGGAGCGGCTCGGGATACCGATGGACGCGCAGGCGCACGACGCCATGAACGACGCGTGGTTCACCTATGAGGTTTGCACCAAGCTTGACATGGAAAGGGGACTTGCCGCTTACGGCGAGCTTTCCGCGGGCGTCAGGGTAGCATTGCGCAGGGACGTTATAAAGAATGTCGCCGAGTGCAGAAAAATGCTGGACGACGCGCGTGTGCGCGAAGCGGTGTGCCCGTCCTGTGAGAATATTCTGAAGCCGCGCGAGTGGCTGTATTACGGCGGCGGGAAGAAAACTACCATAGCAGCCTGCCCCGAGCACGGTGATTTTCTCATAAGACTGACCTGCTGTAAAATGACCGAGGATAACTGGACTGTCAGCAGAACAATCTTCACGGCGGACGACGAGGCGCTGGCTTCTTATGAAAAAAAGCTGGAAAAGCAGAAAAACGCCAAAAAACGACATCAGGAAAAGGAGTCGACTGATGATAACAACTGTTCTGTTTGACCTTGACGGCACTCTGCTCCCGTTCGAGCAGGAGGATTTTATAAAGATATATTTCTCCGAGCTTTCCAAAAGGCTTATTCCGCTCGGGTATGACCCTCAGCTTACAGTCAAGGCTGTCTGGGCGGGGACAAAGGCAATGATCGAAAACGACGGCAGCCGTGCAAATTCCGAGGCTTTCTGGGCGGTTTTCGACAAGCTGACGGCGGGACTGCCTGACGCAAGACCCGAATGCGACAGCTTTTACACCCGCGAATTTGACCGCGTTAAGGCGTGTCTTAAATACATACCCGACCACAGCGGGGAAATGAAGCGGCTGCGCGAAGCGGGGCTGCGCGTTGTCCTTGCGACAAACCCGATATTCCCCGAGGATGGAGTGAATACGCGCCTTGCGTGGGCGGGACTTGCGCCGGGTGATTTCGAGCTGGTAACCCATTACGATAACAGCACATTCTGCAAGCCGAACCCCGAATATTACCGCGAAATACTCGCGAAGCTCGGCGAGAAGCCGGAAAACTGCCTTATGGTCGGGAACAGCGTTGCGGAGGACATGGAACCTGCCGCCGAAACGGGCATGAGAGTGTTTTTCGTACCCGAGTTTGCGGAAAATCCGCTCGGAAAAGACACGTCGGCTTATACGCAGGGAAGCGTCTCCGACGCGGTGAACTTTGCGATATCGCTTGTATAAAGGCGCGAAACGGCATTTTTGCGCGCTTTTCGGCATACATTGTACAATCAGAGGTTATGTACAGTGAGGTGCCGATATGGTTTACAGCTTTAATGATATCAAATGCAAGGAGATTATAAATATCAGAACGGGCTGTCGGCTCGGTTATCCCGATGATATCGAATTTGACAACTGCACCGCGAAAATATGCAGGCTCATCGTCTTCGGCAGGCCGCGCTTTTTCGGGCTGTTCGGGCGAGAGGACGACCTTTCCATAAAATGGTGCGATATTGAGGTAATCGGCGAGGATACGATACTTGTGTCCTGTGATATTTCGTCGTGTTCAACAAATAAACGCGGTAAATTTCTCGGAAATTTGTTTAAATAAATTTCTCTCGCGCTCTTGAAATGCGGGGGAGAATATGGTATAATGTTCAAGTAAATGTGCAGAATAAGCACAAATACACACACGGGAACAGCCTTCGACGGTGCGCGAAAGCGTCCGAAGCGTGATTTTCCGTGGAGGAAAAATAATTCAACCAAATGGAGGAAAAACAAATGGCAGTAGTATCTATGAAGCAGCTTCTCGAAGCAGGTGTTCACTTCGGTCACCAGACAAGACGCTGGAACCCTAAAATGGCTCCTTACATCTTCACCGAAAGAAACGGCATCTACATCATCGACCTTCAGAAGACTGTAAAGAAGCTCGACGAGGCTTACAACTTCATTCACGAGGTAGCGGCAAACGGCGGCGAGATCCTTTTCGTCGGCACAAAGAAGCAGGCGGCTGATTCCATCAAGGAAGAGGCTGTACGCGCCGGCGCACACTTCGTTAACGCAAGATGGCTCGGCGGCATGATGACCAACTTCAAGACCATTCAGAGAAGAATTGCAAGACTTGAGCAGCTTCACGCAATGGAAGCCGACAACACCTTCGATCTGCTCCCCAAGAAGGAAGTTATCAAGCTCAACCTCGAGATCGAGAAGCTTGAGAAGTTCCTCGGCGGTATCAAGAACATGAAGAAGCTCCCCGGCGCTCTCTTTGTTGTTGACCCCCGCAAGGAAAAGATCGCAGTTTCCGAGGCTAAGAAGCTCGGTATCCCTGTTGTTGCGATCGTTGACACCAACTGCGACCCCGACGAGATCGACTATGTGATCCCCGGCAACGACGACGCTATCCGTGCCGTTAAGCTTATCGCAGGCGCAATGGCTGACGCTATCATCTCTGCAAGACAGGGAAGCGCTGAGGCTGAAGAGGCTCCCGCAGAGGAAACGGCTGAATAATCAGGAATACGAATGCGCCCTGCCTGCCTTATACGGGCGGGGCGATATATACAAGATTTGAAAAGGAGATTTGACCCATGGCTAATGTAACAGCAAGTGACGTAAAAGAACTTCGCGATATGACCGGCTGCGGCATGATGGACTGCAAGAGAGCGCTTGTAGAGGCTGACGGCAACAGAGATGAGGCTGTAAAGATCCTGCGCGAAAAGGGTCTTGCAAAGGCTGCCAAGAAGGCAGGCAGAATTGCTGCCGAGGGTATCGTTAAGGCTAAGACTAACGGCAATACAGGCGTTATTGTTGAGATAAACTGCGAGACCGACTTCTGCGCAAAGAGCGACAAGTTCCTCGAGCTCGTTGAAACTATCACCGACACTATCCTTGCAAACGATGTTGCCGACGTTGAGGCGCTCAAGGAGTGCACTGTTGCAGGCACATCTCAGAAGGTTTCCGAATACATGACGGAGAAGATCGCT
>CAMERU010000149.1 GCA_945935925.1 uncultured Clostridia bacterium
AACGAGCGGGGCAGTCAGCCGCCCTGAAAATGCACCGCCGCCGCGCGGGTCGTTTGCGCCGTTATAGCGCAGGTAGCCCGTATAATCGGCGTGCGCGGGACGTGCGATGTGAGAAATATTTCCGTAATCCTTCGAGTGCTGATCGGTGTTCATGATGACCGCCGCGAGGGGAGTGCCTGTTGTTTTGCCGTTAAAGTATCCCGAAAGAATTTCGGGGATATCCTTTTCGGAGCGCATGGTGCTGGTGCCGTCCTTTTTGGGAGCGCGCCGCGCCATAAATGCCGCTATCTCCTCAAGGTCGAGCTCTTCGCCCGCGGGGAGGTTGTCGATAACAACGCCGATACCCTTCCCGTGGCTTTCTCCGAATAGCGAAACGGTTATACCGCCGTTAAAGCATGATGACATCGTATTCACCTCCGAGAGAGCGGAAATCTTCAAAGAATGTGGGGTATGACTTCCCTACGCATTCCGCGTCGGTTATAATGAGCTTGTCGGTGCATTTCTGCGAAGCTATCGCGAGCGACATTGCAATTCGGTGGTCGTTGAAGCTGCTGCATATACCGCCGCGCAGTTCCTTAACTCCGTTTATTTCGAGCTCGTCGTTTACTATTTTAACATCGCCGCCGAGCGAGTTAAGCACTGTTGAGATGGAAACGAGCCTGTCGCTTTCCTTTATGCGCAGGCGCTTGCAGCCGCGGATATGCGAAGTGCTGTCCGCGAAGCAGGCGAGTACGGTAAGTATCGGCACTATATCGGGGATATCGGAGGCGTCCACGTCAAACCCCGCGTAATTGTCCCCGACAAGCAGCAGACTGTCTATAATATCAAAAACCGCACGGTCGCCCTGAACGCTTGCGGGGTTTATCCCATCAAGCCTTATATCTGCGCCGAGCCTGTTTGCAACGGCGAAGAATGCCGCCTGCGAGCAGTCGCCCTCAACGGTATATTCGCACGGAAGGTACTTCTGAACGCCCTTCACGGAGTAATTTCCGTTAAATTCAAGCGTTTCCACGCCAAAGGTTTTCATGCAGTTTACTGTGATATCCGCATATGGCTTTGACTGGAGCGGCGAGGTAAGCTGTATCGTGCTGCTGCCCTCGATAAGCGGCAGCGCGAGCAGCAGCCCCGTGATGAACTGCGAGGAAATGTCGCCCGTTACGGGGAAAACGCCCGCGGTCAGCTGACCCTTTATATGGTAGGGCATAGTGTCGGAAACAAATTCAACGCCGTGCTTGGGGAACTCCTCAAGATAGGGTGTTATCGGTCTTGTCGGGAGCTTTCCCGTGCCTGTGAAAACGGCTTCAACTCCGAGCGCGGCGGCAACGGGTATAAGGAATCTGAGCGTCGACCCCGATTCGCGGCAGTCGATCTCGACCTTTTTTGGCGGGTTTTTAATGCCCTTAACATAGGTCACGCTGTTTTCTGTCCGGAACTCCGCTCCGAGCATTTCAAGCGCGGAGCGCGTTGCGTCGATATCCTCGCAATCGAGAACGTTATGCAGAACGCTTTCGCCCTCGGAGAGCGCGGCGCAGATAAGGGCGCGGTGGGATACGCTTTTTGACGGCGGTATGACTACCGTGCCGCTGAGCTTTGATGGTGTTATTTCTATGTTCATTAGTTTTCTCCTTAGCTGTTGAGAAATTCTTCGTATTCTTTTTCTGTCATTCTGACGACAGCGCTCTTGCCTATTTCGGAGCAGATAACGATATTCATACCGTTGGAAAGGTGCTTTTTGTCGCCGAGAGAATTTCTGTAAAGCTCGTCCATCGGCGCGCTGTCCGTTATCGGGAGCCCGCATTTTACGAGGAGCGCGTCCAGCTTTTCGGCAGTGCCGCCGAGGCACATTCCGCGTCGCTCGGCAATGTGCGTGAATACGCTCATTCCGACTGACACGGCGCTTCCGTGGGTAAGTCCGCTGTAATTGTAGTATTTTTCTATGGCATGAGCAAGCGTGTGACCGAAATTAAGCAGCATACGCTCGCCCTTTTCGCGCTCGTCGTTCTGCACGACCTCCGCCTTGATGGTAACACAGCGCTTTACGATGTCGGTTATATTAGCCTTAATATCCTTTTCGGAAAGTATATCGAAAAGCTCCGCCGACTTTATCATGCCGTATTTTACCACTTCGCCGAGCCCGTCGGCGTAAAATTCGGGTGTCAGCGTGTCGAGAGTGTCGGTGTCGCAAATGACGAGCGCGGGCTGATAGAACGCGCCGACAAGGTTTTTCCCGCCCGCGATATCGACAGCTGTCTTTCCTCCAACGGAGCTGTCCACCTGCGCAAGCAGGGAAGTGGGAATCTGCACGAACTCAATGCCGCGCATATAGGTTGCCGCCGCAAAGCCTACGGTATCGCCCACGACCCCTCCGCCGAGCGCGATAAGGAAATCCGACCTTGTGAACCCGTTTTCGGCGAGAAAGTCATATATACCGAGGAGCGTTCTGTGGCACTTTGAAGCCTCGCCGTGCGGGAAAACATATTTTACCGCCGAAATACCCGCAGCGTTAAGCGACTTCATGAGCCGCTCTCCGTAAAAGCCGTCAACGTTGTCGTCGGTTATTACCGCCGCTCTGCGCGGTTTTATCGCGTCTGCGATAAATGCTCCCGCCTTGTCAAGAAGCCCGCCGCCTATCAGAATGTCGTATGTGCGGCTTGCATTGACCGTTACCTTTTCCATAGTGACCTCCAAAGTGTCTTTTTGATAAATATACATCTTTAATTTTACAATAATCCTGCCGAATTGTCAATATAAATTTCAACGTCGGATTAATTTTTCTCTCGTGTGTATTCATACGAGATATGCAAAGCAGCTCAACTCAAGCGCTCTGCCCGTTCTTATTCCTGTTGAACAATTTCCCGAAAAGCACCGCCAGCCCCCATCTCATCAGCAGTACCGCAGCGGTAAGCAAGGCGAGTATCACCCATTCGGAAGCGCCGAGCGGAACGAAATAGAACAGCTCTCCGAACAGCAGCAACGCTCCCGCGAACGCGGCGATAAGCAGCCCGAACATGACCGCGCGCCACGTCTTGAACGGACGGCACACGTTCCACAGCACCGCAAATGCGACCGCTGCGGTCAGCAGAACAGCCATGACGGACAGCTGCTCCTGTCCGACGGAGAAAATATATCCCGCCGCCGTCAGCAGCCCTATTCCCACCGCAACGGTTATTCCGCCGGGGGCAGCCTTTTTCAGTACGTTTGAGATGAATTTCCCGCGAACAAGGTTATGGTTGGGCTCAAGCGCCAGCAGGAAAGACGGCACGCCGATAGTGAGCGCGCTTATCAGCGTCATCTGTATCGGACGGAACGGGTAAGGGAATGGGAGTATCAGGAACATAACCGCGAGCAGGAACGAGAATATCGTCTTGACAAGGAAAAGCGCCGCGGAGCGCTCAATGTTGTTGATAACGCGCCTGCCCTCCTCTACCGCGAGCGGCATTGACGCAAAGTCGGAGTTGAGCAGCACGAGCTGAGAAACGCTCCTTGCCGCGTCGCTTCCCGACTGCATTGCAACGGAGCAGTCGGCTTCCTTGAGCGCAAGTACGTCGTTCACGCCGTCGCCCGTCATGGCGACCTTATGCCCCGCGGCTTTCATTGCCTTGACAAGCTCCAGCTTCTGCCACGGAGTTACCCGCCCGAATACCGTGTATTTTATCGCCGCGTCGGGAATTTGTTCCTCGGCTATGGTCGACATATCGATGTATTCCGCGGCGTTTTCGAGCCCTGCGCGTTCCGCAACGCGCGATACCGTTAGCGGGTCGTCGCCCGAAATGACTTTCAGGGTCACGCCCTGTTTTCTGAAATATTCCAGCGTTTCGGGCGCGGACTTGCGGATTTTATCCGAGAGAATAACGAGAGCCTTTGCTTCCATATCGTCGGGGAGAGAGCCGTCGCCGCATTTCTGCCCGCTGTGAGCAAGCAGCAGAACGCGCATTCCGCGCTGCTTGTATTCCTTTGAAATATCGGCGACCTTTTCGGGGATATCGCGGAGAATAAATTCCGGTGCGCCGAGCGCTGCCGTTCCGTAGCTGTCGAACGACGCCGCGCTGAATTTTCTTGCGGAGGAAAAGGGAATGGATGCGGAAAGCTTCATATCGGTGCCGCTGCCGAATTTCTCCTTTACAGCGGCGAGCGTCGGGTTAACGTCGGTGAAAGCCGAAGCCAGCGCATTCAGCGCGCCGCCGCAGTCGAAGCCGTTGTCCAACGGGATAACTTCCTCCGCCTGCATACTGCCCTCGGTGATAGTTCCCGTCTTGTCAAGGCAGAGAATATCAACCCGCGCGAGCGATTCGACGCAGAAAAGGTCCTGACACAGCGTCTGCTGCCGCGCGAGCCGTATCGAGCTTACCGCGAGCGCAACGCTTGTCAGCAGGACAAGCCCCTCGGGTATCATTCCGATAAGCGCAGCGACAGTGCTCACAACGCCGCTTTCAAACGACTGCTGAGCCATTAAAACCGATTTCAGAAACAATATGATCCCGAAAGGTACGATACACACCGAAACGGTTGAAATTATCCTGTTGATAGCTTTCATCATTTCGGAGGAATGCTTCTTGACGTATTTCGCGCCGCTTGTTATGCGGTTGGAGTAGCTCTCCGCGCCGACGCGGACAGCCTGCGCCCTGACCGAGCCCGAGGTTACGAAGCTTCCCGAAAGCAGCTCGTCGCCCTTTTTCTTCCTTATCGGGTCGCATTCACCCGTGATAAGGCTCTCGTCCACTTCGCATTCGCCGTCGAGGACAAGCCCGTCGGCGCATATCTGCTGACCCGAGGAAAGCAGCATTATGTCGTCAAGCACGATTTCCGACACGGGAAGCTCGGTTTTCTTTCCGTCGCGCAGCAGGTGAGCCTTTGGCGCGGAGATGAGCGACAGCTTGTCAATAACGCGCTTGGAGCGTATTTCCTGAATTATCCCGATAGCGGTATTGCACAGCACAACGCCCATGAAAAGCATATTGCGATAGCTCCCCACCATGATTATCAGCGCCGCGAGAATTATATTGATAAGGTTGAACAGTGTAAAGATGTTGCTGCGCAGTATCTGCCCGACGCTTTTTGTCTTGATGTCGAAGCTGCCGTTGCTTCTGCCGCTTTTTGCGCGTTCTTCCGCTTCCTCTGCGGTCAGCCCTGTGTTGATGTAGAAGTTTACAATCATGCTGTTTGCCAAACCATATTCGTAAGGAGGGAAGATG
>CAMERU010000150.1 GCA_945935925.1 uncultured Clostridia bacterium
GCACTGCGAGCCGAAAATCTCCGCAGCGTCGCTGATTAGCTTAGGATTTTTCACCGCCTGCGAATTTACCGAAACCTTGTCCGCGCCCGCGCGCAGTGTGTCGCGGAAGTCCTGCACGGAAGCAATACCACCGCCGACGCAAAGCGGCACGAACACCTGCTTCGCCGTGTTCCTTACAACGTCGAGCATAACTCCGCGCCCCTCGTAGGAGGCGGTTATGTCATAGAAAACGATCTCGTCCGCGCCCTGTCTGTTGTATTCAACGGCAAGCTGCACGGGGTCGCCAACGTCCTTTATTCCTTCAAAATTAACGCCCTTAACTACCTTACCGTTTCTGACGTCAAGGCAGGGGATTATTCTTTTTGCAAGCATAGTTGTTCTCCTTTATTTTGCGGTGCGGATCGCCTCGTTCAGGTCAAGGCTGCCCGAATAGATGGATTTTCCGCATATTGTACCGTACAACGACAGCTTTTTGCATATCTTTATATCCTCGATCGTGTGAACGCCGCCGCTTGCTATGATATTTGCGGAGCAGCAGCTGTTTATCTGCTCAAGCTGCTCGGCGTTTACGCCCGAAAGCGTGCCGTCCTTTGAAATATCTGTGAATATTATGTACTTGACGCCGATATCAGCCATTGCTTTCGCGAGGTCGGTAAAATAAACCTCGGAGGTCTCAAGCCAGCCCTCGGTAGCGACATAGCCGTTTTTCGCGTCAATTCCTACTGCGATGCGGTCGCCGAACTCACGCACAGCGTTTTTTACTAGCTGCGGGTCCTTGACCGCCGCAGAGCCGATTATTACGCGGGAAATTCCTTTGGAAAGGTACATTTCCACCGTATCAAGCGAGCGTATTCCCCCGCCTACCTCTACCTTTAATCCCGTGTTTTTCGCAACGTCAAGGAATATATCCTTGTTCTGCTGTGTTG
Organism: uncultured Clostridia bacterium; assembly: GCA_945935925.1. Taxonomy (GTDB): domain Bacteria; phylum Bacillota; class Clostridia; order Oscillospirales; family Ruminococcaceae; genus CAG-115. The sequence continues at coordinate 927 of CAMERU010000150.1, forward strand.
CGTCCTTCGCTCCGTCAAGGTCTACCATGTGTATCCACTCCGCGCCCGCCGATTCAAACGAACGCGCGGTGTCCATGTAATTTTCGGCTACCTTTTGTACGGTGTTGTAGTCCCCCTTGAAAAGCCGGACGCAGTTTCCGTCCTTTATGTCTATTGCAGGCAAAATGACCATTATTATCTCCTTATGCTATTGCATAAAAGAAAACTTTTACGCAATAGATGTTTGTTATTCATATATCTTTCAACGCCGATTTACTGCCGGATATTCCGGAATTTCTCAAAGCTCCGCAAAGCAGCGGAGTATGTTAAGCCCCGTTTCGCCGCTTTTTTCGGGGTGGAACTGCGCACCGTAGACATTCCCCTCGCATACGAGCGCGGGGATCTTCATACCGTAGTCGCAGTATGCCGCAACGTTATTGCTGTCGCATTCGGCAGCGAACGAATGTACAAAGTACACATACTCCCCTTCCGAGCACTTTTCCAGCAGCTTGCAGGGCACATTCTTTTCAAGGCTGTTCCAGCCGATGTGAGGAACGGGCAGATCGCCCTTGGGGTGCATTAGCTTTACGCTTCCCTTTATCAGCCCCAGTCCGTCCGTTTCGCCGAACTCATATCCCTTTTCAAAAAGCATCTGCATACCGAGGCATATGCCGAGCAGCGGCTTTTTATTGACCTCTTCCTTTATAACCTCGATAAGCCCCGTTTCGCCGAGCATTCTCATTGCGTCGGGAAATGCGCCCACGCCGGGGAGAATGAGCCTGTCCGCCGCGCGCAGGTCGTCCGCGCTGTTGGTTATCTTGTTTTCTATGCCGAGGAAATCCAGCGCGTTTTTAACGCTGAAAAGGTTCCCCGCGCCGTAGTCGATTATAGCTGTCATAGCCATGTTCCTTTCTTTCGGAAAATTCTGTCACTGTTTATCTTTATATGCTCTACAATGTGACCTATGTTTCCCTCTCCCGCATACTGCTTCATATCAAAGAAATTGCAGTCCATGCCGCTCCAGAAAAGCGGATTTTTTTCGTCGACAGTCTGTACATCCCGCAGAAGCTGCCCCGCATAGACCTCGACATAGCACGGGTCGAGCGGATACGAGAAATCCATAAGACGAACGAGGGAAATATCCCCGCGCTTTATCCCTGTTTCCTCGAAAAGCTCGCGGTATGCCGCCGCTGCGCCGTCCTCGCCCGGTTCTATCTTCCCGCCGACAAAATTGATAAGCCCCTTGTACGGCTCTTTCATTCTGCGGCACATCAGCATTTTTTCTCCGTCGGTCGAAAACACCGCGATGAGATTATACCCCTGCATCACAGCATTCCCTTTGTCGAAACGACGCTGCCGTCTGTGTTAGGCTTTACCGCCTGCTTCAGCGCATACGCAAGCGCTTTGAACAGCGCTTCTATTTTGTGGTGGTCGTTGCTGCCGTATTCACAGCGCAGATGCAGCGTTATCCCCGCGTTGAACGCGAACGCACGCATGAACTCCTCGGTAAGGCAGGTATCGAACTCCCCTACCCTTTCGTTGGTAAACTGCGCGTTGAACACAAGGAACGGGCGCGCGCTTATATCCAGCGCACAGAAGCCAAGCGATTCGTCCATTGGAATAAAAGCGCTTCCGTAGCGCATTATCCCCGACTTATCGCCCAGAGCCTCCTTGAACGCCATGCCGAGGACGATACCTATATCTTCCGCAGTGTGGTGTCCGTCGACGTTGAGGTCACCGTTGCAGCGGAGGTAAAGCGAAAACCCGCCGTGCACCGCAAGCGCGGTCAGCATATGGTCGAGAAAGCCTATCCCCGTATCAACGTCCGCCTTTGGCGCGGCGTCAAGCTCGAGCTTAACGGTTATGTCGGTCTCCTTTGTTTTTCTGGAAATCTGCGCTGTCCTGTTCATAAATTCGCTCCTTATTTTTCCTGTGTCATTGTACGGAAATCCGCGGGGATACGGCAGACGCACCCTCGCGGCTGAAAATTATTGATTTTCCTTGCGGACTCTGATAGAGTTGGCGTGCGCGGTGAGCTTTTCGCGCTCGGCGAAAAGTATTATGTCATCGGCGGCGTCAAGCAGCGCTTCCTTTGTGTAGCATATATAGCTGGAGCGCTTTATGAAGCTTTCCACACCGAGCGGCGAGAAGAAGCGAGCCGTCCCGCTCGTTGGGAGAACGTGGTTAGGACCTGCGTAGTAGTCGCCGAGCGGCTCGGGAGAATACTGACCGAGGAAAAGCGAACCTACGTTGTCGATCTTTCCGATGTACTCCGTGGGATTCTCCGCAACCACCTCCATGTGCTCGGGAGCGAGCTTGTTTGCTATATCGATAGCATAATCCTTGTCCTCGCACACGATTATCGCGCCGTAATTTGAGATAGAACTGTCGATGATATCCTTTCTGGAAAGGTAAGCCGACTGGCGCTCGATCTCCTCCTGCGTCCTTACAGCAACATCCATGCTGGTGGTTATCATTATCGCACTGGCAAGCTTGTCGTGCTCCGCCTGCGACATAAGGTCTGCCGCAAGGTAAACGGGGTTAGCGGTTTCGTCCGCAAATACAAGTATCTCGCTAGGACCCGCGAACATATCAATATCGACCGTTCCGTAAAGCAGCTTTTTCGCTGTCGCAACGAAAATATTACCCGGACCGACTATCTTATCAACGCGCGGAATTTCTTCCGTTCCGTATGCGAGCGCAGCGACCGCCTGTGCGCCGCCCGCAAGGTATATCCTGTCAACGCCGCACAGCGCCGCCGCAACGAGAATATCCTTGTTCGCGGTGCCGTCCTTGAGCGGCGGGGTCACCATGATGACCTCCTTAACGCCCGCTATCTTTGCGGGTATAGCGTTCATCAGCACTGACGAGGGATAAGCCGCCGTGCCGCCGGGAACGTAAAGACCCACCTTGTCAAGACCGCGCACACGCTGTCCCATCATAACGCCGTTCGCTTCGGTAACGCAGAAGCCCTCGCGCTTCTGTCTTGTGTGGAACGCTGTTATGTTCTCGACGGCATTAAGCATTGCGTTCACGAAATCGGGGCACTTTTCGTTCGCCTCGGTGAGCGCGTCGTTTATCGCCTCGTCGGGAACGCGGTAATACTGGGCGTTGGGGCAGTCAAATTTTGCCGTGTATGACTTCACGGCGCTGTCGCCGTTTTCCTTAACGTCGGCAAGAATGCCGCGAACTATCTTTTCAACATCGGCGTTTACTTCGCCCGCGCGCTTTTCAACCTCCGCGAGAAACTGCTTTTCCGCGCCGTCTGCTTTGATTATCTTTATCATTATAAATTCTCCTCAATAAGTCTTACAATTTCTTCAATGCGCTCCTGCTTGAGCTTCATGCTGACCGTGTTGACGATAAGCCTTGCAGAAATAGGCGCAACGTCCTCGCTGACCTCAAGCCCGTTTTCCTTGAGAGTAGTTCCCGTTTCAACAATATCGACGATACCGTCGGCAAGCCCGACAAGCGGAGCAAGCTCGACAGAGCCCTCTATCTTTACAATATCGACGTCCATGCCCTTAGCCTCAAAGAAGCGGCGGGTCACCTCGGGATACTTTGTTGCAACGGTCTTTACTCCGTAGCCGTCGTAGAAATTATGACCTTTTTTGACCGCAAGCGCGAATTTGCACCTGCCGAAGCCGAGGTCGGAGATCTCAAAAAATTTCCCGCCGTGCTCCATGATCGTATCTTTGCCGACAACGCCGATATCGCACACGCCGTGTTCAACATAGGTGATAACGTCCGCCGCCTTTGCAAGAACAACTTCTATATCCTCCCCGGGAACGTTCAGAATGAGCCGTCTGCCCTTGTCCCTGAGCTCCGATACGTCATATCCAATCTTTTCAAGCAGGTCGACTGCCTTGTTTTCAATTCTGCCCTTGGTGAGAGCAATTCTTACCTTTCTGTTTTCCATGCTCACACCTCCATGCTCTTTACATTTCCGTCGGCGGTTACAACATCAATGACGGGGATACCCTTTGCCACGGCGTACTTTCTGGCCTCGTCAAGCGATGCGGCAAGGGAGTTGAACGCGGTCTTTCCTGCGGCTGTGATACCGGAGCAATGCTTCATTGCGGCAAGCTCCGCTCCGCTTTCGGCAAATACAATAACATCGGGCGGCGTGCACAGCGTTGTGTCATGATCCTTGAGAAACGCCTTTGCCGCCGCTTCAACATTAAGCGCAAAGCCAACAGCGGGAACATTTCTGCCGAAGTCGCCGATAAGCGCGTCGTAGCGTCCTCCCGAAAGCACCCGAA
>CAMERU010000151.1 GCA_945935925.1 uncultured Clostridia bacterium
ACGGGTTTCCCCTCGTGCTCCCCTTCCCCTCTCCCTTTTCCCCCTTTGTCGATTTTTTTGAGCTTTCAATGCTTAGCCTATTCTCGCTTTGCGAAGGACGGCGGTTTTTCCACCCTTATAATACGGATAGCGCGCCGCTTCATTGAACGCACTCGCTCTTTTGGGGCGCTTAATTTGTGGGCGCGCTGCGTTGGCGCGGGGCGGGGGATTTGGTCTTGTTGGGCTGTCGCTTGGCTTGCGCGGGGGGATTGGGGCTTTTTAGGACATACATTAGCTAAATTTTGTGGAATATTGTTTACAAATTGCTTAAATTTGGGGTTTATTCTTGACTTTTTGGCGCAGAAGTTGTATAATTTTCGATAGGGTAATAATTTACAGCATTATTGCATTAACACAAAGGAAAATATATGAACAGAAAAATAACCGTAAACATGATGTCGAGCGCGACTAAGGTCAAGGGGCAGGGGGTCGGCTCGGCTTATATTGAACAGGTGAACCTTATCAAGAGTATGTCGGACAAATACGAGGTCACCGAGGGCGCGCGGGTATTCCCCGACATAACCCACTACCACACGCTCAACCCCGACTTCTATCTTTTCAGAAAATTCCGCACGAAAAACGGGCGGTCTGTCGGCTATGTACATCTTCTCCCCGAAACGGTTGACACCAGTCTTTGCATACCGAAGCTTTTCAAAAAGGTATTTTACCGTTACATGATAAGCTTTTACAAGAGCATGGATTTCCTTGTGACGGTGAACCCGTATTTCATCGGGCGGCTTGAGCACTACGGCGTTGACAGATCGCGTGTTACCTACATACCGAACTATGTTTCCTCCGAGAAATTCCACCCGATAACCGCGGAAGAAAAGGCGGCTCTTAAAAGAAAATACGGCATACCCGAGGGGAAATTCACTGTTGTATGTGCGGGGCAGCTTCAGGTCAGGAAGGGTGTTTTTGATTTTGCGGAGCTTGCGCGGCGAATGCCGGATGTCAACTTTGCGTGGGCGGGCGGCTTTTCGTTCGGCAAGATGACGGACGGCTACAAGGAGATAACGGAGCTGTCGAAAAATCCGCCGGAGAACCTTCATCTGCTTGGCATGATCGAGCGCGAGGACATGAACGGCATATACAACATGGGCGACGTAATGCTGCTCCCGTCGTTTGAGGAGCTGTTCCCCATGACTATACTTGAAGCGATGTGCGCGCACACTCCGATACTTCTGCGCGACCTTGACATTTATCCCGACATACTTTTCGACTTCTACCGCGCTGCTGACAGTGTTGACGGGTTTGAAAAGGTGATACGGCGAATGATGACGGACGCGGAATTTTACGCGAAATGCGTTGACGATTCCCGCCGCGGCAACGAATTTTACTCCAAGGAGCACGTCACGCAGATGTGGGACGAATTTTACACCATGGTGTACAACTCCATCGGCGGTAATAGTTAGGAGTTGTTATTTACTCTTAACTCCTCGCCTTTTATACGAAAAACTGCCCCCGAGCGGAAACGCGGGGGCAGCTGTTTATTTATGCGGCGATATTACTGCGCCATGATAGTGCAAAGCTTATTTGTAAAGCCAACTGGGTCGTCTATGGGCATACCCTCGATAAGCAGTGCCTGATCGTAGAGGATATCGGCGTACTCTGCCGTCTTATCCTTATCGCTTTCGAAGAGGGCTTTCAGCTTTGTGAAGATGGGGTGATCGGGGTTTATTTCGAGAATTTTCTCTGCCTTTGCGCCCTGCTCGTTCGGCATAGCGGAGAGCACCTTTTCCATTTCGACGGACAGCATACCCTCGCTTGTAATGCAGACGGGGTGGGACTTAAGCCGCTGTGACAGTCTGACTGCCTTTACCTTGCCGCCGAGCTTTTCGGTCATGAAATCGAACAGGGGCTTATTATCCTCCTCTGCCTTTTTGATCTCCTCTTTTTCGGCTTCGGTTTCAAGCCCGAGGTCGTCGGAGGACACCGACTTAAACTCCTTGCCGTTATAGTCATGCATCATCTGAATGCAGAACTCGTCCACATGGTCGGTGAAGTAGAGTATTTCGAAGCCCTTATCCCTGACAAGCTCGGTCTGCGGCAGGCACTCGATACGCGAGATACTGCTTCCGCTTGCGAAGTAGATATACTTCTGTTCCTCTTTCATGCGGGAAACATACTCCTCGAGTGTGGTATAGCCGCCGTTGCTTGACTTAAACAGCAGCAGATCCTGAAGCTCGTCCTTATTGCCGCCGAAGCTTTCGTATATGCCGTATTTAAGCTGCATACCGAATGCCTCGAAGAACTTCTCATATTTTTCGCGGTCATTTTTGCAAAGCTTTTTCAGCTCATTCTTGATAGACTTTTCGAGGCTTTTTGCGATGATTTTAAGCTGTCTGTCATGCTGGAGCATTTCACGCGAGATATTGAGCGACAGGTCCTCGCTGTCGACAAGGCCCTTAACGAAGCTGAAATAATCGGGGAGCAGGTCGGCGCACTTTTCCATTATCATAACTCCGCCGGAATAGAGCTGGAGTCCCTTTTCATACGACTTGGAGTAATAGTCATACGGTGCTTTTGAGGGGATATAGAGCAGCGCGCTGTAAGTTGCGGTACCCTCTGTTTTGGTATGGATATGGAGCAGGGGGTCGTCGTAGTCGAAGAATTTCTCCTTATAGAATTTATTGTAATCCTCGTCGGTAAGCTCGCTCTTAGACTTTTTCCAGACGGGGGTCATTGAGTTGAGCGTTTCGGTTTCGGTGTACTTTTCGTACTCGTCCTTGGAGCCTTCCTTAAGCTTTTCGTGCTCAACGTCCATTTTAATGGGGTAATGTATATAATCGGAATACTTCTTAACGAGGGACTTTATTCTGTACGGAGTGAGGAACTCGTCGTAATTCTCGTCGTCGGTATTATCCTTTATTTCGAGGGTTATTGTCGTGCCGCAGGCGTCCTTTTCCGCGTCGGAGATCGTGTACCCGTCGACGCCCTCGCTCTGCCACATATAAGCCTTATCCGCGCCGTAAGCCTTAGAGATAACGGTAACGCGCTTTGCCACCATGAACGCCGAATAGAACCCGACGCCGAACTGACCTATAATATTAACGTCCTCGGTCTGCTCGTTCTCGTTTTTGAACGCGAGCGAGCCGCTCTTTGCGATCGTTCCGAGGTTATTCTCCAGCTCGTCCTTTGTCATGCCGATACCGTTATCGGATATAACGAGTTTACGCGCGTCCTTATCCGCCTCGATGGTTATTGCGAGGTCGGCACGGGTTATCCCGATATTCTCGTTCATTGACTTGAAATAAAGCTTGTCCATTGCGTCGCTTGCATTGGAGATAAGCTCCCGCAGGAATATCTCCTTATGCGTATAGATCGAATTGATCATCATTTCAAGCAGGCGTTTTGATTCCGCCTTGAACTCCTTAGTTTCCATGAAAAATCAGCTCCTTTAATATATTTCTTTTTAATGTTAAGCAATGTTTAGCACTCTCGCTCTGTGAGTGCTAACTATATTATACACCTTTTCAAAAAAAAATCAAGGGGGTTTTAGGTTTTTTATTGCAAAATTCTGCGGGGGCGGGCTGCCCCTCTGACCCCGCTGCTTCTTAGGTGCTGCCTTGCGACCTTTGGGCAAAAGGTTGATAAAAGTTTTTTGGGTGCAGTTGATTTTTATTTGATGTGTTGTATGTTGTTTATTTGAAATTTTTTGTTTTTTGTGTTGTCACACGGGAACGAGGGGACACCCTTCGGGAAAAGGGGGAACAAGAAAATCCAACAAAAATCGACATTTCCCCCTTTTCCCTACGGGTTTCCCCTCGTGCTCCCTTTCCCCTCTCCCTTTTCCCCCTTTGTCGATTTTTTTGAGCTTTCACGTCATAGGATTTGCTCGCTGCGCGAATTGTTTGCGGTTTTTCCCTCGTTATAATACGGATAGCGCGCCGCTTCGTTGAATGCACTCTCTCCTTGTTAGTCGCTCATTTTGAGGGCGCGCTGCGTTGGCGCGGGGCGGGGGTGCAGATAAAAAAGAACCTCTGCGCTGGCAGGGGTTCTTGGGCTGTCGGGAAATGGGGTTGTGCGGTGTTGACTTAATTGTTCAGTCTATCTGTTTAAGCGTTCGGTATATCTCCTGCATACGCTTGTCGGTGGCGGCTATGGTTTCGGCGCAGTCCTTCAGCTGCTCGGCGAGATCGGCGGAAACGTCGTGGTTCGTCTTGTATTTAAGCTCGTGCTCAAGACTTGCCCAGAAATCCATAGCTATCGTTCGTATCTGCACCTCGACATTCACCAGCTCCTTACTGTCGGACAGGTAAACGGGGGTTTGTATTACAAGGTGCAGGCTGCGGTATCCGTTGGGCTTTGGGTCTTTTATGTAATCCTTGCGTTTTATGAGCGTCACGTCGTCCTGCGAGGTGAGCAGCTCCGCGACGGTATAGATATCCTCTATATAGTTACAGATAACGCGTACTCCCGCAATATCGTTCAGCGTTGCGCGCGCCGCATTGCAGCTGAACGGCATACCTTTCCGCTGAAGCTTTTCGAGAATACTCTGCGGGGATTTTAGCCTGTCCTCGATATGATGTATGGGGTTATAGTCGTATTTTGCCTTGAACTCGCTGTCAAGTATTTCAAGCTTTGTCTTGACCTCGCGTATCGCGGATTCATACAGGTGTTCAAGCTCTATAAACTGATAAAGCTGGTCGAGCAGCGCCTGCTGCTGATCCGCGGCGAACAGCTGCTGCACCGGATTCGGCCCTGCGGGCGGGTTGATAGCTTTCTTTGTATTTTTTGCGTTCATTATTTTTTCCTTTCACAGGGTTCCCGTAACAAGACCATTATATTTTCGCCGTGAAAATATTCTGTTAAGGAAATGTGACAAATCAATGAAAATTGCGGGTCACTTTGCCGCTTCCTCCGACATACTGTTCAGCAGCTTCTCGATATCCTCTTGTGACATCATACCGCCCGAGGTTGAGGGAGCGGGCTCGGGCTCGGGTTGAGCCGCATTTGCCGCGAGCAGCTTCTCAATATCCTCTTGTGACATCATGCCGCCCGAGGTTGAGGGAGCGGGCTCGGGCTCGGGCTCGGGTTGAGCATTTGCCGCGAGGAGTTTCTCAATATCCTCTTGTGACATCATGCCGCCCGAGGTTGAGGGAGCGGGCTC
>CAMERU010000152.1 GCA_945935925.1 uncultured Clostridia bacterium
TACGATTCCTGCAAGAAATTCGTTTATTCGCCGCTCAAACGCATTCCCAAGAAGGAGCTTCAGCTTGCTAATTCTGCGGTAAACGATATTGATTTCTGATAAATAAAGTCAAGCTCCCGACAAGTATTCGGGAGCTTTTTTCGGGGGTAAACATGATTTTCAGCCAAGAAGATATTGACAAGCTTTTCGCGCTTGAGCAGCTCTGCTTCGGCGGCGACTGGACGCGTGAAACGTTCCTGCGAGAGCTTGAAAGCCCGCTTTGCTGCCTTGAGGTGACAGCCTGCGAGGGTGAAATATGCGCGTTTGCGCTCGGAAAGCTTGCCGCCGACGAAGCGGAGCTTTATCAGATATGCGTCCACCCCGACTTCCGCAGGCGCGGAATTGCAGCCGAACTGCTCGGAAGGTTCCTCGATAGTATGAAAGCTCGCGGCGCGGCGGTGTGCTTCCTTGAGGTGCGCAGCCGCAACGCTCCCGCGATCGCGCTGTACAAGTCAAGCGGATTTGAGCAGATATCCGTCCGCAGGGGGTATTATAGCGACGACGATGCTGTAATAATGAGAAGAAATATTACAGTTTGACATATTACGGCACATTTAATTAAAATACGCTCTGTAATATTCGAGCAAATATTACAAATAAAAGAGGAGCCCCTTAATGGAAGCTCCTTTTTTTATTCCCCATGAGTATCCTTATCATCTTTGAAAGAACCTCGCGCTTTATCGGCTCGTAAACCTCCGGAATGCTGCCCGAGGGATCCTCTGCGCAGCTTTTCGGCACGTCCGCGTAACGCGCGGGTACCTCGCCGGAAACCAACTCCGAAAGCGCCGCCGCGCACTTTTCGCAGCTGCACGCGTTAAATCTGCGGAGCGTTTCAGTCACGTTCTCCTTTATCGCCGCCTGTGTGAGGTCGACGGAAACGGTCGGTTCTTCCTCGTCCGGCGCAAGCATCGCCTCGGCGTCGCGGCGCATGACCTTCGAGAGAGGCTCTATTCCGCGCAGCTGCTTCGGGATACGGCTTTTCCCCGCGATAACAACAGGGTTTACGGGCGGCTCCGAGCTTACAAGCTTCATGACCTGCGGGGTCTTGCTGCTGACTGACGGGCGCTCGTCGGGCGGGGTTTTCGCTTTATTTTTTCCGCTCATTTATCTCCGTTCTTTCCATCATCGGCTGTCAGCTCGTCAATGAGCGCATTGAACTCGCGCGCGGATTTCGACTTCGGCGCGTAGGTAAGTACGCTCTCACCGTGGGCGGGCGCCTCGGCGATACATACGCCTGCGCTTATCCTTGTTTTGAGTATCACGGTGTCAAGCTGCTTTGCTATCATCTGTGACAGCTCCTCTACTTCCTTTGTCAGGGTAAGACGCGGGTTGTATTTGTTGAGGAGTATTCCGCGGACGAAAAGCGACTTGTTGTAGTATTTCTGAACAGCGAATATCGTCTGCTTGAGCTGCGCGATACCCTGAAGCGAAAGTATCTCGCACATCATCGGGATTATCAGCTCGTCCGAAGCGGTATAAGCGTTTATCGTCAGCACAGACAGCGCAGGCGGGGTGTCAACTATTATGTAATCATAGTCATCCTTTGCGTCGCTTATCTGCTCGCGCAGGACATACTCGCGCCCTACGCCCGTCATTTCAAGCTCAAGCCCCGAAAGCAGGATATTCGACGGAACAACGTCGCATATCGCGCCGTGCTGTATCGCGTCCTCAAGCTCGCAGTTGCCCTTGAGGACATCGTATATCGTGTAGTTTTCGTCAGATTCGATACCGAGCGAAAAGCTAAGGTTGCTCTGCGGGTCAAGGTCGATAGCAAGCACTTTTTTTCCGCGCAGCGAAAGTCCGCCGCAAAGCGCGCTGCAAGTGGTAGTCTTGCCGACGCCGCCTTTCTGATTTGTAACAGCGATTACCTTTGCCAAAATCATTCCTCCAAAATATTACAAAGGCGGGCAAAAAATCTTGCCCGCCCTGTTATTTATTGACATTGCCGAAGCGGGAGCCGGCAGCTGCCGATCAATATCCCTCGGGGTCAATGTATTCGCCGGACGCGCTGTCCTCGGGCATATAAACATGATAGTTCGTCTTGCCGTTCTTCTTTACGAAGTACATCGCTGTATCCGCATAGGAAATAAGGTCGTTTACATTGTCTGAATGCTCGGGGCAGTAGGTTATACCGATAGAAACGCGGACATTGATGATCGTGCCGTCTGCTGTCGTGTAGCCGACATAGAGCTCGTCGATTATGTTCATTGCAATGTTCTCGAGGTTTTCAATATCCTCCTGATTGGTGTAGCAAAGCACGAACTCGTCGCCGCCGAAACGACCCGCGAAGCCGCCTCTGTCGTCAACCTTCTTCCTTATGGAATCCGCAACAAATCTTATTACCTCGTCGCCGATGGTGTGACCGTATCTGTCGTTGATGAACTTGAAGTCGTCGACATCTATGAACATAATGCCGAGCTTGTTCTGACCGCGGCGGTCCACCTCGCTGGTGAGTGTTCTGATGAACGTATTTCTGTTGTAAAGCTGCGAGAGGAAGTCGTAGCTTGCGCGCTCGGAGAGCTGAAGCTCCATCTTCTTATCGTTATCGATATCGGTGATAACTCCGACAACTCTCAGCGGCTCGCCGAGGCGGTCGGTGATGCAAACGGCTCTGAGGGATACCCAGATGACCGCGCCGCTCTTGGTCTTGAGCTGATATTCGGCGCTGTAACCGTTCTTGTTCTTGAGCAGCGTGTTGATGTCGCGCTTATATTTTTCCGCGTCCTCCGCGCTCATAAGGGAGTCTATGAACTTGCCGTTTGAGAGAGTGGATATCGAGGGATCAAGCTCGAACTTTGCAAGAGCATTCGGGGAAACATACATACGCTCCTTGTGGAAATCCCACTCGAACAGCATATTATCGGACAGCTCTGCGATTGTACGGTGGCGTTCCTCGCTTAAATAAACCTCGTCGAGAAGCTCATTGAAGGATGTCTGTATCTCGCCGAGCTCGCTCTTGCGGTTCTTGACCTTGAAGCGGATCTCGCTGCTGCCTTCCTCCTTACCGATCTCCTCCATGGTAGACAGCATTTCATGCATACTGCCGACGAATTTCGTTATGATGAAGATCGCGATGATGGAAGCAAGCGCGCATACAACAAGTATCACGCCCCAGCCCATAAGGTTTGTGGGCATAGCGAAGGTGCCGAACGTGCCCGAATCCGCTATTCCTACCCATCTCCATGTGGTAACATTCGGAATAATACCGCAGGCGTAAGCGTATTTGCCGGCATTGCCGGTTACCATGTTTTCGGAGTTATTCACACCGGAAACATTGGACGCTGCCGTGAAAAACTCGGGAACAGCCGCCGCAAAGGCGTTGTCCAGCTGACCGTTCTTCATAACGGAGCCCGTGCCGTCGAAATTTATCGCATTTCCGGCGTTGTCAACAAGGACAAGATGCGCGTCGGAAAGGTATGTACCGTTTATTGCCGTGCAAATGCTGCTGTCTGCGCCGAGGGAAACCACCATGCAGACATAGCCGAGCTTGCCGCCCGTCTTGTTGTCAGGATCGGCATATATCTCCTTGGAGAAGAAAATCGCGTCTGTCTGATATTTTTCCCACGCCATAACGGTGGATACCGCAGGCATACCCTCGCTGTTGAAGTGCTCAAAGCTTCCGGTAGTGCCCTTTGCGGAGGATATTATCGACCCGTTGTCGCTGATGATAAGTATATCAAGGATATCGTCGTCGTTGCCCGCATAAGCCTTGATGATGCTGTCGGCGGACGATGAGCCGTTGTCAGCCGTGCCGATCACCGCGTCCAGCTTCGCCATAACGTTCACGTCGGCGATATAGCCCGAGAACACCTGATCCACCGCCGCAGATTTTGAAAGCGAAACGGTCTGCAGGGTGTCCGACTTTGCATTTTTTTCATAGCCTGCCAGTGAAAAAGTCCCGACTGCGCCGAGAATGAGCGCGGGAAGTATTGCAAAAATAAGCAGTATGCCCGTCAGGACGACTTTTAGCTTTGCGTTGTTCATGGATTCTCCCCCTAGGTTGATTTTATTAAAATAATGATACTGCCTTTCGGCACGTTAAAAATTCATTTCCTGTGCGATCTCTTTCTGCCGCTGCTCGGACTGAAGCTTGTAGATGTACTTTCCTATGTAGTCCTCCTGTCCGGCGGTCAGCCCCTGAAATTCGCAGCCGTAGCCCTTTATACCGCCGTCCTCGTCGGGCTGCACGCGAAGCACCTTAACGACGGCGTTTAGCTTGTAGTCGACGAACAGGTCTATCTCCACGCATACAAGATCCTCGCTCTCGAACGTACAGCCGGCACATTTCATAAAAATGCCGCCGATGTTTATATCAAGAATTTCTATCGGCTCGGGGACCTCAAATCTGACCGACTCTTCCCCGCGCATAAAGAACAGCGCGCGGCCTTTTTCCTGCGTTTTTATCTTGAAATACCGCCGCCGTTCCTGAAGCACCTCCGAACCGTCGTTCTTAAAAAGCCTGATGTTGAGCTGCTTTTCCATGGACATCGAAACGCTTCCCGCGTATCTTACGCGTTCGCCCGCCTTTGTTGTCGTGATGACGCCGACAGAAGTATTGTGTTCAAGCTCGCGGAGCGAGGAACCTTTTATGATAAGAATGCTTTCATCGTCAGAACCAAGGTTTTTGGGAAAGTTGAAATTTCTCTCCGCAGTCATTATTACCGTGCCGTTTTTGTCCAGTATGTCAATTTTTACTATCTTACTACTGAATAACAAACGCATCAAACCCTTTTGTTCAAATAAAGTCGGGCAGCCCCATTCCGCGAGGCGCACCGAAACCAATGCCACAAAGCTCCACCGCAAAGCAAGCATTATAGGGCATAATAGTTATATTAACATTATACATTATTCAGTCGATAAAATCAAGAGGAAATGCAATAATTCTAAAAAAATAACAGATTTTTTATATTTTTTTGGGTAACATAACAATAACGTGCGCTTATAGGTAAATTACGGCACTTTTATTGCCTAATTAAGTTAAGGCAGCACCGCACAATTACCGGCTAACGCCTTTGCCGCACGCTTGCTTGCATATTTACAATTCGGCACAAAATAAAACATATCACTTTA
>CAMERU010000153.1 GCA_945935925.1 uncultured Clostridia bacterium
CCGCGTCAGCGGAGATCCTGTCGGAAAAGTCTTTAGACTTTTTCGACAGACTGAGCGCCCCGCGTGCATTGCGGGGCGCCTTAACACATCAATATTCCTTCCCTGCCCTGACAAGCCCGCGGATATACGCGAACACCGCGTCCTCGCCCTGCTCCGCAAGCATGGTGAGCAGCTTTTCGAGAAGCTCGGAGGTCTCGGGGTGAATGACGCGGCGGCTCTTTCCGCGCAGGAAATAATCCAGCGCCGAACGGTCGGTGTATTTGTCACCCTGATATATCTTACTCGCCGCTACCCTGTCGCAAAACATCTCCACGACATACTTCAGCGGCATTTTTACGGGCAGCACCTTTTTCTCCGACGGGAAATAATCCGTCCAGTATTCAAAGTGGTGCCTGTTTCTGCCCTTGTGGTGCATCCATGCGAGCGAATAGCCATACGCCTCGCGCTCGCCCTCGTTCGGGCTGCGTGTGCCGGTGTAGAATTTCGCGCCGGGGATAAATTCCGTGGGGGAGTATTTTGACAAATCATGCATCAGCCCCTGCATCAGTATCCCTGCCCTGCGGCAGTTCGCAATAACCCTGTGCCTGTGGCGGGTTATCGTCCGAAAATGAAGAAAAGCCGACTTTATAAACATGATCTGTCCTCCGAAAACGTCCGCTCCCCCGCTCACTTCTCCGCGTAAACGGAATTGAAAATCGGGCGAAGCCTTTTGTAAAGCGGCACGGATATGCAGGACGCGATCGCGCCCTTTACAAAGGTGAACGGCATATTGAATATTACAAGGCAGTCAAGCAGCGAATTAACGTTAGGGTTTATCGCCTTGTACATACCGATTATCGTGTCCATAGGCATTATCGCCGTGTAAATGGGATATACAACGAAATAGTTGGTGGCAACGCTTATAAGCGCCATTGACACCGCGCCCACAGCGCAGCCGATGATCGCGCGGGAGGTCTTGTGTGTATTCCGCGCGATAAAGCCCGCAGGAAGCACAAGGCTCGCCGCAAGCAGGAAATTTGACAGCTCGCCGACGCCGCCCGTCATTGAAGTGAAAAGTCCCGCGAGATTTTTCACAAGGCACACCGCAACGCCGGATATCGGTCCCATCGTAAGCGACGCGAGCACCGCGGGAACGTCCGAGAAATCAAAGCTGATAAAGCTCGGCATTATCGGCACCTTAAACGAGAGAAACTGCGCAAGAACCGTCGAAAGCGCCGCCATAAGCGCCGTAAAGACCAGCTTTCTGACATCGAAGGTGTGTGTTTTCTTTGCTGCTGAAATGTTCATGTTTTCTCCTTTTGTCTTAGGGGAAACAGAAAACCCCTGCGTAAATACACAGGGGGCGCAAATATGTTCCGATATAACGATAAAACAGATATAACGAGCACATTTGTTTCTGATTCTTTCATCCGGACTATACCGTCGGTATCGGAATTGCACCGATTCGACCGCTCACACGGCTCGCGGACTTTCACCGCCGGTGGAGAATTTCACTCCGCCCCGAAACAGATAAATGTATTAGGGAATTATCCCTTATCATTATTATATACCTTTTCCGCTGATTTGTCAATAGGTTTTATTCGATATTCTGTATCTGCTCGCGTATCTTTTCTATCTCGCTTTTCTGATCGACAACGACGCGCGTCACCTCGATGTCCTGCACCTTTGAACCGATGGTGTTTGTTTCGCGGTTCATTTCCTGAACAAGGAAATCAAGCTTTCTTCCGACAGGCTCCGCACTTTCCAGCATGGTGCGGAACTGCGCGATATGGCTGCGCAGGCGCACCGTTTCTTCGTCGACGGCGGTCTTTTCGGAGAATATTCCCGCCTCGATAAGAATGCGGTTCTCGTCTATCTCCTTGCTCTTGAGCACCTCGCACATCTTGTCGTAAAGGCGCTTTCTGTAATCCTCGACGACCTGCGGCGAACGCTCCTCTATAAATCCGACCCAATTCTCAATGCGGTCAAGTCTGGAAAGGATATCCGCCTTCATTCGCTCTCCCTCGGTCTCCCGCATGGAAATGAACCGCGAAAGCGCTTCCTCCGCAACGCTGCGCACGTCCTCCCAGAGCTGCTCCTCGTCCACGTCGGTCTTTATGACGGTGAACGCGTCGGGTATGCGCAGGATATCGCTTACCGACAGATCCTCCTCCAGCCCGAACTGCTCGCCCGCCGCGCGCATCGCTTCTATATAGGAACGGATCACCTCGGTGTTAAGGGTTATCTGCTCGTCATTCACAGCGGTATTGCTTACAAGGACGGAAACCTCTACCTTGCCGCGGTTTATTTTACCCTGCAAAAGCGATTTCAGCCTTTCCTCCGCAAAGCCCATGCTGCGCGGGATACGGCAGCTGAACTCGTAATATCTGTGGTTCACCGCGCGTATCTCTACCGTGATATCCCTGCCGTTAAGAACATTGTGACCTCTCCCGAAGCCGGTCATACTCTTTATCATAAAAGCACCCTATTCCTTATTCTATATAAGTCCCTTGTCCGCCATTCTCTGCGCGGCGAGCATTATCCCCGTTTTTCCCGTGGGGTAAGTCAGCCCGCCCTGAAGCCACACGGCATACGGCTCCCTCAGCGGAGCGTCCGCCGAAAGCTCTATTGAAGCGCCCATTGTGAACGCGCCCGCCGCCATTATGACCTTGCTGTCGTAGCCGGGCATATCCCACGGCTCGGGAGCCGCGAAGCTGTCGACCGGCGAGCCGCTCTGAATGCCCTCGCAGAACGCGATCAGCTGCTTTTCGCCGCCGAGCTTCAGCGCCGCGATGATATCCGTGCGCTTTTCGTTGTATCTTGGGAAAGCCTCGTACCCAAGCTTCTCAAAAAATGCCGTCGCGAACACAGAGGTCTTTAACGCCGCGCACACTGCCTCGGGCGCATGGAATATCCCGAGGAACATTCCGCGCAGCTGGTTAAGGGTCGCTCCGACTTCCTTGCCCGTTCCGGGGGTAGTCAGCCTGTAAGCGCAAAGCTCCACCGCTTTCGCTGTACCCGCAATGTAGCCGCCCGTTTCGGCGATGCCGCCGCCGAGGTTCTTGATAAGGCTGCCTATTATGAGGTCAGCGCCGACCGCCGTGGGCTCGCGCTCCTCAACGAGCTCACCGTAGCAGTTGTCGACCATGACGATACATTCGGGGTTGACAGCGCGGACTGCCTTTATAATCTCCCCGATAACGTCAACGGTGAGCGACGGGCGGAGCGAATAACCGCGCGAGCGCTGTATATACGCCACCTTTACTCCTGCCGCCTTAGCCTTTATACCCTCGAGATCGGGCGTTCCGTCGGGGAGCAGGTCGACCTGATCGTACTTCACGCCGAAATCCTTCAGCGAGCCGATGTTCTCCCCGAAAATGACCGACTGTATCGTATCATAGGGCATTCCCGTCACGGAAAGCAGCGTGTCGCCCGTTCTTAATATTCCGAAAAGGGCGGTGGTTATCGCGTGTGTGCCGTTGACGAAGCCGTGGCGGACAAGCGCGTCCTCCGCGCCGAGTATCTGCGCGAAAACCGCGTCAAGCTTGTCCCTGCCGTCGTCGCCGTAGCCGTAGCCGTTGGTGCCTTTCATGTGGATATCGCTGACCCTGTTGTCGATAAACGCCCTCAGCACGCGCTGACCGTTGTATGCCGCGAGGCGGTCAAGCTCGGCGAACTGCTCCCTGCAAAGCTCCTCCGCCTTTTCCGCGGCGGCGTTTATCCTGGGCGAAAATTCAAAAAATGCCATGTTATTTCCTCTTCCGTTGTCAATAGAAAATGCGGAGCGTGCCGCATACATAATTATTATATACTCTTTATATGAGAATGTCAAGGTATTTTCGCAGATAAAACGCCCCGCCGAAGCAGGAAAGGCTTACAAGTAGAGGATTTGACACCATAGGGCATGGATTATGTACAGCTTGGGCTTCCCATTGTGTTACTTGACCCCGACAACGGCTATATCTACACCCCGAATACCAATCAGCTGGCGAAAATGCCGACGGCAACAGCGGAAAATATAACACCCGATGCCTTGCAAAGTGAGCCGAAAAGTGATACAATCTGCTTAAGGCAGAAGCGCATCCGAACGGCACCTTTGGCGAGAGCGAAGGCGGCGATGATGACAAAGGCGCAGGTAATAAAGAGAGGAGATGGCAAAGATGGCGAATGATGTTTTTATATGTCCAAACACGGGAGAGCCTTGCGACTCCGGACTTTGCCTCATTGTTTATGAGGTGGCATAGGGTAATATAAAGCCTGGCGTAATACCCGAAGAGCTTACAAATCATGCTGACTACATGAAGAAATACGGGAAGTGCCCCGTTTTTAAAAGCATAACATAAAAAACAAAACAGAAGTATAAGGAGGACGAAGACAATGGAGATAAATGATGAGTTTATTTGTTCCTGCACAGGTAAGGTGTACGACCCGGGGTGGTGTAATGTTATGATTGATGTAGTCAACGAATGCATAAAGCCTGCAGTAATGCCTGACGAGTACATTCAGCATGGGGATTTTCGCGAGCGCTGCAAGAAGTGCGCAGTGTATCGTGATTTCGTAGGCGACTAAACAAGCAACAGAACAATTAAGCGTTTTGTCAAATACGACAAGGCGCTTTTTTATTGTCCTTTTGCAGGAGGTGACAACGTGCTGCTGATAAATGATGACGTAATGACCGCACCGGAGCAGGTGCCGGATGCTGCGCTTTTCTTACGGCACCAATAAGGACAAGCCATTCGCCAAGCACTACAAAACTACAGCGCAACTCGAGGCTCAAGGGTTCATGGTTAACACATTTGAGCTCAAAAAGTGATATAAAACAGCAGCCGCGCGGGGGCGGCTTTTGTTGCATATAGAAGAAAAAGCGCTCAAATTCGGCTTGTTTTCCTGTGATTTTTTCGTTACTTTCCCGTTGCATGAGGGCGCAAAACCCCGTATTTGTGCCCGAAATCCCATCTTTTACACGATTGTGCATTATATAAAAACATAAAAATTTGGCTTTACAGTGCGGTATATGGCTGTTTTTGCACTGTAAAGCCTTTCCGGTATTTGGTTGTTTGGTGGAGATAAGGGGATTCGAACCCCTGACCTCTTACATGCGAAGCAAGCGCTC
>CAMERU010000154.1 GCA_945935925.1 uncultured Clostridia bacterium
TTGGGGCGGGAAACCCGCCCCAAAAATGTATTTAAAAGCCCGCTTCGCGGGCAAAATTAACTTTTTCGACAAGCTGTGCTCCCGCCAACAAAGCGGGAGCTTTTGTATTACATTGCATTACATATCGGGCGGGAGCTTATGCTTCGTTTCGTGAACGGCTGTCGGTGCGGAGCGGCTGTTCGCTTTCGGGGGAAATATAATACTCTCCGCCCTCGATCTTCATCAGCCCTCCCTCGACCATGAGCCGCGCAAGTTTGAACCTTGCCTTGCAGTAAATAGCCTGCACGGTGGTACGCGCGACCTCCATTTTTTCGGCTGCCTCGCTCTGCGTCAACCCAACATAGTCGATAAGCCTTACTGCCTCGTATTCCTCGACGGTAAGCGCTTCAAGGTGCGCGGAGCCTCCGCCGTATGTGCTGAGCGCCGTTGTATGCGGCAGGGCAGCAACCCTGCGCTTTCTTTTATGACGTGACATATTTACGCCTCCTCAACCTGTCATTATACACATTAATTATACCATACCCATGAGGTGTTTGCCACTGTTTTTTTGTTCTTTAACGTAAAATTAACATTTCGGCAATGTCTTATGCTTGCCGCAAACCCTTTTCCGCAGGTTATTCCGAATTTTTTTAAAGAAATGGTTAAATGCCGCAGCACAATGTCATTTGTTCCTTCAAATGTCTGATATAATAATAACAATCCGCGCACTTCTGCCGCGCGATAGCTCTCCGCATGGCTTAAAGCCTTATTCCGTGGGATTTTGCCGCAGCGGAATGCCGCTTTTCTGCCCGATTTTCAAGCATTTTTATGCTGTTCCCAATAATTATTTTTGTGAATTTCTTGACAGATTGACTTATATGGTATATAATAATATTGTATATGGAGGTACTGTTCCTCCAAATAACAAAATAAAGGAGATCAAGTTATGGGACTTACTTTGACAGAAAAGATAATCAAGGCGCATATCATTGATGGCGAAATGGTTAAGGGAACGGAGATCGGACTTCGTATCGATCAGACCCTTACTCAGGACGCTACGGGTACAATGGCGTATCTTCAGTTTGAAGCAATGGGCGTTGACCGCGTTAAGACGGAGCGTTCCGTGGCTTATATAGACCATAACACACTCCAGAGCGGTTTTGAGAACGCCGACGACCATCGTTTCATCGGCTCCGTTGCAAAGAAGCACGGCATTTGGTTCTCCCGCCCCGGAAACGGCATTTGCCATCAGGTGCACCTCGAGCGCTTCGGCAAGCCCGGAAAGACCCTCATCGGCTCCGACAGCCACACCCCGACGGGCGGCGGTATCGGTATGCTGGCAATGGGCGCGGGCGGACTTGACGTTGCGGTAGCAATGGGCGGCGGCGCTTATTACATAACCATGCCCGAGGTAGTTAAGATAAATCTCACCGGAAAGCTCAACGACTGGGTGTCCGCAAAGGACGTTATCCTTGAGGTGCTGCGCAGGCTGTCCGTAAAGGGCGGCGTCGGCAAGGTAATGGAATACACCGGCGAGGGCGTAAAGAGCCTGTCCGTTCCCGAGCGCGCGACTATCACCAACATGGGCGCGGAGCTTGGCGCAACGACTTCGATTTTCCCCTCCGACGAAACCACATTGCAGTTCCTCAGAGCACAGGGCAGGGAAGAGGACTACGTTCCGCTGTCCGCCGACCCCGACGCTGTTTATGACAATGAAGTGGATATCAACCTTTCCGAGCTTGTTCCGCTTGCTGCTTGTCCCCACAGCCCCGACAACGTAAAGTCTGTCGAGGAGATCGGAAAGATAAAGATAGATCAGGTATGCATCGGCTCCTGCACCAACTCCTCCCTGCAGGATATGCGCAAGGTCGCTCACATCTTAAAGGGTAAGACCGTTCACCCCGACGTTAGCCTGTCCATAGCCCCCGGCTCTAAGCAGGTGTTCAACCAGATTGCCGAGGACGGAACGCTGTCCATACTTATCGCGGCGGGCGCGAGAATACTTGAGAGCGCCTGCGGTCCCTGTATTGGCATGGGTCAGTCGCCCAACAGCAAGGGCGTTTCGCTCCGTACATTCAACAGAAACTTCCTTGGCAGAAGCGGCACAAAGGACGCCGAGATATACCTCGTTTCCCCCGAAACGGCGGCTGTATCCGCTCTCACCGGCGTATTCACCGACCCGAGAACGGCAGGCGCAATGCCCGAATATGTAATGCCCGAGAAGTTTATCATCAACGATAACATGGTAGTTCCTCCCGCGTCGCCCGAGGAAGCTCCCTCCGTTGAGATACTCCGCGGTCCGAACATCAAGCCGTTCCCCGTGAACAAGCCCCTCGCCGAAACGATTGAGAGCGGTGTTACGCTGAAA
The DNA here is from genome assembly GCA_945935925.1 of uncultured Clostridia bacterium. Classification (GTDB taxonomy): domain Bacteria; phylum Bacillota; class Clostridia; order Oscillospirales; family Ruminococcaceae; genus CAG-115. The sequence continues at coordinate 2,348 of CAMERU010000154.1, forward strand.
GTCGGCGACAACATCACCACCGACCACATCATGCCTGCGGGTGCGAAGATACTCCCGCTCCGTTCAAATATCCCCGCGATCTCCGAATACTGCTTCACTGTATGCGACGAAACCTTCCCCAAGCGCGCAAAGGAAGCGGGTACATCTATCATCGTCGGCGGCACTAACTACGGTCAGGGCTCGTCGAGAGAGCACGCGGCGCTTGCTCCGCTGTACCTCGGCGTTAAGGCTATCATCTGCAAGAGCTTCGCGCGTATCCACAGACAGAACCTCATCAACAACGGCATTCTGCCGCTTGAGTTTGTCAACGAGGCGGACTACGACAAGATCGAGCAGGGCGATGACCTTGTTATCGCAAATATCCGCTCTATCGTTGAGAACGGCGGAAAGATAATCGTTGAGGACAAGACCAAGGGCTTCAGCTTTGAGGTGAAGTGTGAGCTTTCCGAGCGCGGAAAGGGCATGATGCTCGCGGGCGGACTGCTGAATTTCACAAAGGCTAACGGCTGATCGTGATTACCGAAAGGAGCGCTTTATGAGCAGGACTGCTTGTGTATTGACGGCACTGTCCGCTTTTCCTGCGGGGCGTCATCGGAAGCAGCTTTCTGCCCTGCGGCGGCTCTGTCGGGTGTAATAAGAATACGACCACGATAAATAACTACGGTGCTGTGAAGAAAGGAAAAGACAATGGCTGAGAAAATACAGATGACTACCCCTCTGGTTGAAATGGACGGCGACGAGATGACCCGCATCATCTGGAAGATGATAAAGGATATCCTCATCAATCCCTATATTGACCTCAAGACCGACTACTACGACCTCGGTCTGGTGCACAGAAACGAAACCAACGATCAGGTAACCATTGATTCCGCGAACGCTACAAAGAAGTACGGAGTTGCGGTAAAATGCGCAACGATAACCCCTAACGCGCAGCGCGTCGAGGAATATAACCTCAAGGAGATGTGGAAGTCCCCGAACGGAACTATCCGCGCTATCCTCGACGGAACGGTTTTCAGAAAGCCTATCCTCGTTGACGGCATTGTTCCTTATATCCCCACATGGACAAAGCCCATCACCATCGCGCGTCACGCTTACGGCGACATATACAAGAACACCGAGCTCAAGGTTCCTCAGGGCGGCAAGGCGGAGCTTGTTGTCACCGATAAGGAGGGCAAGGAAACAAGAGCGCTCATTCACGATTTCAAAAATAGCGACGGTATCGTTCAGGGCGTTCACAACCTCGACAACTCAATAGCGTCCTTCGCGCGCGCCTGCTTCAACTACGCGCTCGACGCAAAGGAGGATCTGTGGTTCGCTTCCAAGGACACTATCTCCAAGGTTTACGACCACCGTTTCAAGGACATTTTCGCGGAAATTTACGAAAACGAATACAAGGCTAAGTTCGAGGCGGCGGGCATAGAGTATTTCTACACCCTCATCGACGACGTTATCGCCCGCGTTATCCGCTCCAACGGCGGCTTCATCTGGGCGTGCAAGAACTACGACGGCGACGTTATGTCCGATATGCTGGCGACAGCGTTCGGTTCTCTGGGTCTTATGACCTCCGTTCTTGTTTCCCCCGACGGAGTTTACGAGTACGAGGCGGCTCACGGCACCGTTACCCGCCACTACTACAACTACCTCAAGGGCGAAAAGACCTCCACCAACCCCATTGCGACTATCTTTGCATGGAGCGGCGCGCTCCGCAAGCGCGGCGAGCTGGATAATATCCCCGCGCTGTGCGACTATGCGGACAAGCTTGAAAAGGCTTCCATTCAGACCATGGAGGAGGGCATAATGGACAAGAACCTTGCAGCCATGTCCAAGCTTGAAAACAAGCGCCCCGTAGATACAGAAACATTCCTTGTTGAGATAAACAACAGACTTGCAAAGCTCATGGGCTGATTTTTATCCATAGAAAGGGAAGGGACGGATAATGCAGCAGAAAAACAATATCTCCAACTCTGTCATACGCAGACTACCTCGGTATTACCGTTTCCTCGGAGAGCTGCTTAATCAGGGAATAACCAAGATCTCCTCAAGAGAGCTTTCGGAAAAAATGCGCCTGACCGCCTCGCAGATAAGGCAGGACCTTAACTGCTTCGGCGGCTTCGGGCAGCAGGGCTACGGCTACAACGTTGCGGAGCTCCGCAGCGAGATAGCGCATATCCTCGGGCTGGACAATATGCGCAGAATGATACTTGTCGGCGCGGGAAACCTTGGCAGGGCGATAACGGTACATATCGACTTCAAGAAATACGGCTACGAGCTGGTCGGCATTTTTGACAACAATATAGCCATGGAGGGAATAGAGATCTCCGGCGTGCCGATAATGCACACCAACCGAATGAGGGATTTCTGCCTTGATAATTCGCCGAAAATGGCGGTGCTGTGCATTCCGCGCTCGGCGGCAAAGGATACCGTGTCGGCGCTTATAGACTGCGGAGTGAATGCGTTCTGGAATTTTACGCATTATGATATCCATTTCGACTATCCCGAGGCAGACGTTGAGAATGTTCACCTCACCGACAGCCTGATGACGCTGTCATACTCTGCCGAGAACCACAGGCAGTCCGTGATCGCGGAAGAAAATGAATAAAATGCAAACCCCGTTTGCGCGGGGCTTGTCAGTCTGTCGAAAAAGTCTAAAGACTTTTCCGACAGGATCT
>CAMERU010000155.1 GCA_945935925.1 uncultured Clostridia bacterium
CAAAACGGGAGGCGGGCTATGCCCGTCTCCCGTCAGCTTGTCGAAAAAATATAATTTGCCCCCGAGCTGAAATCGGGGGCAAATTATTATTGCGGGGTCAGATAAAACAGCCATATTACAGGCTTTCATCGGTTACGAAGCAGTCCGTCATAAAAACGTCCCGTTCGGTGTTTACAGCAATGGCTGTTTCAAGACCTTTGGGCTTTTTATCATTCACCAAAATCCTTTCGCCCATCGGCATTGAAAAAAGGATATTATCAAACCTTATGCTGTGGTCGATCAGAAATCGAAGCGTTGACTCCCTGTACTCCTCCGTCCGCGACGTCAGGATTACTATTTTATCCGTGGGCGGAATGCTGTCAAGAAATTCCTTTGCCCCGTCAAGGAGCGTATCCTCCCCGTCAAGCTTATAGCCGTTATGCTTGACAATGGTCCCGTCAAGGTCGAATATCCATGTTTTTGACAGCGTTGACACCTTGTGAACATTACTCATTCAGCAGCTCTCCTATATGTCCGCCGGGGTGATTTTCCTTAAATTCCTCCAGAGAAACGCCCATTTTCTCGGCAAGCTTCATGGCAAGCGCCTGCAGCACGATAAGGTTAAGCGTGGTGGAATTGTTTGGCACGATATCCCACATATCGCCCTCGTGTTCCAGATCCATTATAATTTTGCCATTTATCTCATTTGCAAGGGTGCTGTCCTTAGAAAAGGAAATCATCCATATATCGCAGCCGCGCTTTTTCAGAATATTATAGAGGTAAACCGACTCCTTTGTTTCGCCGCTTTTTGTCAGCAGGATAATAAGGTCGCTCTTGCGTACCATGCCCAGATCGCCGTGTACGGCTGAATTGGTGTTCATAAACGACGCACTCAGCCCAAGCGACGTCATTGTGCCGACAAACTTCTCACATACGGGAACGTTCTTTCCCAAGCCCGAAACAACTATCTTCCCGCCGTTATCAAGGGTGATTTTACACTCGTCGATAAGCTGACGGAAGATCTTTTCATCAATGGACTTCAGCGAATGGTCAAGGATACCGAGCAGACGCTCAAAATAATGAATCATTGCAGTTTCTCCAATAACAGTAGGCCGTTATAAAAGGCGGCACATATCGAATCATAATCTTCCCATGCATAGGTAGTGAGCGAAAGCCATATTATCGCGTGGATTGCCTTTATCTGCTCGGGCGACACCTCGTCGGAAACAAGTTCGAGAAAATGATCGCCCAGCGCCTCCCAGCCGGAAGAAGCGATATCAAGCTCAACATCGTTCTCGTTGATTTTAAGGTCGAATTGCTTCAGGTTGAATAGGTCGTAATTTCCGACAACGGAATAGTACAGCTTAGCCCAATCATACGCAGCGTCACCGTAAAGCTCCGTTTTCCCGAAATATCCGCGCGGGTCGATCATAACAGGCTCGCTGTCATGCTTCAAAAGAAGGTTCGAAAAGGTGCAGTCGCCGTGGATAAATACGAATTTCTGCGGCTTGAAAGCCTCGAACATTCTTTCAAGCTCTTCCCTGTGAAAAAACACATTGCGGCAGTTTACGCCGTTTATGTTAATAACGGGTCGGTCGGCAAAGGGAACCAGCCCGCGTATCTTCTCAAGCCGCGAAAACGTTTTTCCTATATAAGCGTCGTAATAGCTTTCGTCATCATAAGGGGCGCTCTCGTAGCTGTGAAGCTGCTTGAGAAAGGCTACGAGCTTGCCTGTAACGCTCTTTTTCTCATCAAGCGAAAGCCCGGAATATTCATAGATGTTTTTACCGTCGATAAGCTCCATTGTCAGCGGTTCGAACGAATAAATATGAGGTATCCCCTCAAAGCCGAGCGCCTGCGCCTTTCTGTACCAAGCCTTTTCTCTTACTGCAAGCGCTTTTCCCTGCTCGTCTATTCCCGTTTTGACTATCCTGTTGTCGTCAACGACTATCTTGTTGAACGGGCGGCATTTCGGAATGCTGATTTTATTATACTCCGAGATAAGCCCGTATTCCTTCGCGCCGCTCAGCCTTACCGTGCCGAAATCAAGCCCCTTCTGCGACAGCCACCGAACAAACTCTCCGCTTTCGGGTAGATCCTCCGCAAAGCTGTTGTCCTTAAACAAAAACAGCCCCGAAACACCGTACTCAAAGGAAGCCTGTTCCTCAAAAACACCGTTCTCGAACTTCCAGCGGCATTTGAAATCACCCGAAAGTCCGACATAATTACCCGTGTCGAGGCTGTCGAAGGACAGGCTTTTGTCAAGCACAAGGTCTGACCAAATCAGCATGAACGGGCTGTTCGGCGCGACTTTGCCGACCGCCTCGCGCAGACCCGCGCAGGTGCCGCTTTTGCCGCAGGCGTTTACCAATTCATAATCGACATCGGCAAAGGCTTCAAGGTAGCGCTTTAAAACATCGAACTTGTAATCCCCGATTATGATGAATTTCTTCTGCGGATATTTTCGGAACAGATGGAACAATATCGGCAGATTATACACGGGAACAAGGGCTTTTGGCTTGTTGCGCGTCAGCTTATCCATTCTGGTGCCTTTTCCGCCTGCCTGAACAATTATGTAATCAAAACACATTATTAATCCTTGAACCTCTTGTCATTGTACATTTTCAGCTGGCGGTAAAGCTTCAGCTTCTTCCTGCCGCTGAAAATATCATCATAAAGCGCTTGCAGCTCCGTTGACAGATCCTCGCGCTGCATAAGCAGTATCGACATTCTGCAGTTGAACGCGCCGCGCTGTTCATCGGTTATATCGGGTCTGCCGATCTGTTCCTTCATATGATATATTTTCAGTTCGTTTATGCTTATTTTATCAATAAGGCTGCCTATCGTTTCCATTATTCCCACTCCGCTTCTTCGTTGTTGTTCACCGCGTCAAGGATTATCTCGTCGATCTCCTCGATAAGGTCGTTGCGGTGCTGATTAAGAGGATTTATGTTTCTTATCGCTTTAAGCACCGTTTCATCGCGCTCGCTTCTTACCTTGTCCTCCTCGTGCCATATTTCGGTGTTGGTACGAATGAGCTCATTTATGACCTCGGCTATATTTTCACGATGATCGCCAAGCTCTCTGATAGCCCTGACCTTTTCGTTTACGATAACGTAGTCCGCAGGCCGTTCCGCAGCTTCTTTATGCCATTCGTCGATTGTTTTTTCCGAAAAAGACACAACGCTCTTACCCGACATGATCTTCATATACCAAGCCCCTCCGCATTTCAACAAAATTGATATATTTGGGAAATATTGACAATCATAACTATTCATTCCCACTTACTTATTTTATCATAAAACAATTGATTTGTAAAGTGCTTTTCAATATTTTTTTGGCAAGTCGAAAAGCCCGCTCTGCCTTATGCGAGCGCGGTACTATGCCCCGACATATTGACAACAAGTCGATTTTATGATAAAATGAATAGAAATCTCAAGGCAACACCGCACAATTAACGGCTAACGCCTTTTCCGTCCGCTTGCTTGCATCTTTTCCGTCATATCGCACAAAATCGACTTGACGGGCGTCAGCCCGCCTGCGTCGCTTTTGTACAATCTGACGAAAAATCTGACTGCGCAATCGAACGAAAATAATTATGCGGTGTTGCCTTAAAAATGTCATTGGAGCGAATATGAAAAAGACAATAATTGTAATGCCGGTAGCAAATGAAGAAAAAACCATGCAGGAGGTCATCGATAAGATAATGGCGCTGCCATACGATGAGCTGTATCTGTATCCTGTAATCGATTCCTATTCAAAAGACAGGACAGAGGAAATAATCCGTAATGCAGAGGAAACCTACAACGGAAGGGTAAAATGTATCTTCCACGAAGGCTCTACGGGGCTGATAAGCTGCTATCTCTACGGCTTCACACGTGCGCTTGAGGATAACGCGGAATTTGTGATAGAAATGGACGGCGGCGGCAGTCATGACCCTGCGGAGCTTCCTCAATTTATCGATAACCTTGAAAAGGGGTACGACTGCGTATGGGGTTCAAGGTTTGTAAAAGGCGGCAGTATAAGCAATCACCCTCTGTACCGCAGAATGCTGAGCTCCGGCGGAACGTTTCTTTCCAACCTGATACTTCACACAAGGCTTAAAGATATGACAAGCGGATATGAGGCATTCAATGCCGACGTACTGAAACAAATGGATCTCGGCAAGTTCCTGTCAACAGGTCATATGTATCAGACGGAAATGCGGTTCTACTGCAAGGACTTTAACACAATTGAGGTGCCGATAACATACATAGGCGGCGACTCTTCGCTGAAGCCGAAGGCGGTTTTTGAGGCGATAAAGCTTTTATTCATGCTGAAAAAGAACAAGAAAAACGTGTTTATCAAAAAGGAAGTGTCCCAAAAATGAACATTCCCGCACCCGATGTTATTCAGCATAGTATCTGCCGGCATTTTCACAAGTTAAAGGACAGCAGGGTACTTCAAAGCATTTCGGAGCTTATGCTTGGAAAATACCTGTTTCTGACAAGCGTCATCATCTCACTGTACGCTTCGTTTGATGTTGTTGAAAAAATAAGCACGTCTGATGTCCTGCTGTACTACACTCTGCCCTGCGAGCCCGATCAATTCCACCCGAACAATCTTGGCGGCATTTTCGGCTTTATGATCGGCGATATTTCAACGCTCAGCATAATATTCCGCATAATGTACCTTGTCCTTATCCTGTGGAGCTCCGCACTTATCACATGGTGGGGCAGGCATATAAACGATAAATCAAAGCGGTTTGTATTTCTCGGCGTTGTCACGGTGTTTTTGAAAACGCTCATGGTGACAAGCATATACAACAGCTCGTATTTCGATATAAACGACCTGCCGTTCAATATGTTCCTTTCGCTCGTGATGATCGGCACTGCGGCGACGCTTTCGCGTTC
>CAMERU010000156.1 GCA_945935925.1 uncultured Clostridia bacterium
GACTGACAAAGCCGCCGGGGTTCTGGCAGAACGTGCGCACCTTGTTCTTGAACGGCAGCGGGTAGCCGATGAGCTTTGACTCATAGAGAACGGCGTTTACCTCCTCCATGACCTCGTTCCTGACCTCGACGCGAACGCCGATATCGACAGTTCCCGCGCGGTGCTCGACGTTGTGCGCCTCGCAGGTCTTTTCCAGCCAGTCGGCGCCCTTTCTTCCCGTTGCGATAACTATATCGTCGCCGTAAATCGTTTCGCGGTTTGTTCCGCCCACTGCGTCGGAGATGATAACGCCCTTGCAGACGCCGTTTTCAATGACAATATCGTCGCAGTTCTTCCTGAAAAGAATGTCAACCCCGTGCTCGACAAGATACTTTTCAATGCGGAAATAGAGCTGCTGCGCCATTTCGGTGCCAAGGTGGCGTATGGGGCAGTCGACAAGCTTCAGGTTGGCGTTTATCGCCTTTTTGCGTATCTCGCGTATCTTGTCGGGGTCGCTTACGCCCTCGACGTGCTCGTCCGCGCCAAATTCGAGGTATATCTTATCGGTGTAATCTATCGTTTCCTGCGCAAGCTCCTCGCCGATAAGCTCGGGGAGATTTCCGCCCACCTCGCAGGACAGCGAGAGCTTTCCGTCTGAAAACGCGCCCGCTCCCGAAAAGCCCGTTGTGATGTGGCAGTAGGGCTTGCAGTTCATGCAGACCTTTGTTTTGGACTTGGGGCAGCTTCTCTTTTCAACGGAAACGCCCTTTTCTATAATGATTATTTTCTTATTTGAATTTCTTCGCACCATTTCTATGGCGGTGAAAATTCCCGCGGGACCCGCCCCGACGATAACAACATCGTATTTCATTTACAATTGACCTTTCATTAACCGATACAGCCGCGCAGGAACTGCCTACACGGCTATATTTAATATGTGCAAATCCGACATAAAATAATAAATAAATACATAATTAATTTAACACATTCCCGTTCGGTTGTCAATACTAAATCTTCACAAAATGCACAAATTCGTCCTTTTTCGGCGTTACACACAAAAAAACGCGCCGCAAAGCGTGCTTGTTTTTTTTCGGCGGTCATTATTGCCTGCACGAATTAATATAATAAGGAAAAAGGAGCGTGAACATCATGGAAAACACTGTCGGAGCTGCGGCTGTCACCAAAAGGAAAAACGCGGGCGCGCTCCCCCTCGGCAAGCGCGGGCTTTCGCGGCAAACCATCCCGCAAAGCAAGCCGTCGGATATCGAGGCGCCCGTTATGGAGCATTCCCCGCGCGAGGGTTTGTCGGACAAGCCCGCCGCAGACTACGAAAACTCTGTCCGTCACGTCCGCTGCCCTGCGATAAAGCGCAGCGGCGTGCTGCTGCTCATGCTGCTGTGCGCGGTATGCGGGGCGGCGGCGGGCGCGGCAGGCATATTTTCCGGCGCATGGACAGCGGAGGGCGGCTTTCTGTTTTTCCGCTCGGACAACTTCCTCGGAATATTCCTGACAAGGCTGGTTTACGGCGGGGCATTCCTGCTCGCGGAATATCTGCTAGGGTTTTCCGCGCTCGGCGATTTGGCGGTGTGGAGCGTCCCGCTGCTGTGCGGAATGAGCACGGCGGTATCCTTCACGGCTGCCGACAGCTCGGCATGGCTGCTGCCGTCGGCGGGAGCGGTGCTTGCGGCGGCGGTGTTCGGCGCGGCGGCTTCGGCGGATTTTTCGGCAATGCTGCTCCGCGTGGCGCGCGGCGGGAATGTTTTCCTGCACGAAAGAGCGGCGCGGGAGTATTCGCTGAAATATGTCGGATATATCGCGGCGGTTGTATTCGCGGGGTTATACGAGGCGGCGATAAAGACCTGCGGGTTGGTATGAAATATTGCAATTCAGCCCGGGAGGACAAAAATCCTCTCGGGCTTTATCATGATGACCAGATAATTAACGCGCCTTAATTTCCCCCGCAAGCTCGAAGCCCTTTTTCGCGGCAAATACGGCTGACAGGCTGACAGCGAGGATCGGGCGGAACAGCCCCACCGTTTCCTTCAGTCTTTCCTCCGAAACCATATTGGAAAACACGGCGGAAAACGCAACGCCCATAAGCATATAATTAAGCGAAATACCGGTGAATACCGTTTTGTTAAGGACAAATCCAACAGCAGCCGTAACGGTTATGCCAACTATGAGCACCGCCACGGTACCTATCTTCCCCAAACTCCTCCGAAGCAGCTTTCCTGCGGCAAAAGCCGCCAATAATACAGCGATCCTTCTTAAGGCAACATATCCGCTTCTCCCCAAAAACGTTACAGCCGCAAAAGGCAGGCAAAACGCAAAGCCGCCTTTGATAACATCAAAAGCGGCTCCATAATTTCTGTCGCTTTGGGGGTCACTTCACCCAATATACCCAGTTTTCCTTTCGGGGCTTTCCCTCGGGGACGTCCTCCGCCGCGTAACCCAGCGCGCAGTGCCCCACTCCCTCATAATCGCCCTCTATACCGAGCGAGCGGAGTATTTCCTTTCCCTCGGGGCTTTCAAATTCCTCCCGCGCGCGGTGTATCCAGATACTCCCGACGCCGAGCGAATTTGCCGCCAGCATGAGATTTTCCATAACTAGCGAGCCGTCGTACACTGCGGTCGGAGCGCTCTTGTCCGCAAGAACGATCATAATAACGGGCGCGCCGTAGAACGGGTCGAAGCCCTCGTTCCAGCCGCCTGTCTTTCTGTTCATCTCGGAAATTCTGTCGCGCATTTTCCTGTTTGTCACCGCAATGATTATCGGCGACTGCGCGTTGCGCCCCGTCGGCGCCCATGTCCCTGCCTCGGCGATCTGCCGCAGTATATCCTCGGGCACCATGTCGGGCTTGAACGCACGGACGCTGCGCCTTGTGCGTATGTTTTCCAATACCTCGTTCACGGTAATTCCTCCTTAATGCCTTACATCGGCACGGTCGTTTGCGCAAGTATGCGGTCGATTATCTGCCCGCTCGTTTTATAAGCCGTCTGCCCCGCCGCCATGATAATGCGGTGCTCAAGCACGGGCTTCGCAACGTCGCGAACATCGTCGGGCGTTACAAACGAGCGGTTCCTGACAAGCGCCATCGCCTGCGCCGCGCGGAAAAGCGCTATCGAAGCGCGCGGGCTTGCGCCAAGCTTAACCTCGGGAGCAGTCCTCGTCGCGCCGACTATCATAAGAATATACGCCCTTACCTGCTCCGCCGCGGAAATTTTCCCCGCCGTGTCCATGAGTGCGCAGAGCTCCTCAAGGGTCATTACCGGACTGACCTTCATTTTATGCGGCATTTTGTCCAGCATAAGCATCTCCGACGCGCGGTCGGGGTAACCGATGGACAAGCGCATTAAAAAGCGGTCAAGCTGCGCCTCGGGGAGATGATAGGTGCCGTAGGTTTCTATCGGGTTCTGCGTTGCTATCGTCATGAACGGCACGGGGAGCCTGTGAGTAGCGCCGTCGACGGATATCTGCAATTCCTCCATTGCCTCAAGCAGCGCGGACTGTACCTTAGGCGACGAGCGGTTTATCTCGTCCGCAAGAAGAAAATTGCACATTGCCGCGCCCGCGCGGTACTCGCTTTTGCCGTCCTTGTCAATAACCGTGTAGCCCACCACGTCCGACGGCATAAGGTCGGGCGTGAACTGAATGCGCCCGAATGACCCCGAAACCGACCGCGCGAGCGTTTCCGCAAGCAGCGTCTTGCCGACGCCCGGAACGTCCTCGATCAGCACATGACCGCCCGCAAGCATTGCGCAGACTACCTTTTCAACAACGTCCCGCTTACCGATTATAACGCCCTCTATATTGGAAATAAGCTGTTGGATCTTGTCGTTCATAGTATTTCTCCGAATAATTATAAAAGCGGCGCAGCCTGTTCAGCCGCGCCGCAGTTATTTCAGCATTAAGCCGTTCGCTTCAGCCTGTTATCAGTTGAGCAGGGAGTGCTCGTCGGAAGCGTCGAACAGGTGGATCTTGTTAGGATCGAGAGCGAGCTTAACAACGTCCTGAGGACGAGCGGTGCATCTGGGAGATACGCGGGCTGTGAGCGGAATGCCCTCGCAGGTCAGATACAGATATGTTTCGGCACCGAGCATTTCTGTTACATCAACAGTAGCCTCGATAATACCGGTCTTTGCAGCGGAGAGGAACATCTCTTCATCGTGAATGTTCTCGGGACGAATGCCGAGGATAACTTCCTTGTCAACGTAGTACTTGAGAGCCTCATTGTCAGCCTTTGCGGAGGGCAGCTCTACATAGAACTTGCGGCCTCTGGAGGTCTTGGTGTCCTCGGAACCGAATTCGATGGTGTACTTGCCGTTCATCATGAGCAGCTTTGCGTTGATGAAGTTCATCTGAGGAGAACCGATGAAGCCCGCAACGAACTTGTTTACAGGGTTCTCATACAGGTTGATAGGAGAGTCGATCTGCTGGATGTAGCCGTCCTTCATAACAACGATACGGTCACCCATCGTCATAGCCTCTGTCTGGTCGTGGGTTACGTAGATGAAGGTCGTACCCAGCTTCTTATGCAGCTTGGAGAGCTCGGTTCTCATCTGTGCACGCAGCTTTGCGTCCAGGTTGGAGAGCGGCTCGTCGAGCAGGAATACCTGAGGATCACGGACGATAGCACGGCCGAGAGCAACACGCTGTCTCTGACCGCCGGAGAGAGCCTTCGGCTTTCTGTCGAGCAGGTGGTAGATATCGAGGATCTTTGCAGCCTCTTCAACAAGCTTCTTTATCTCGTCCTTGGGCACCTTGCGGAGCTTCAGACCGAAAGCCATGTTGTCGAATACCGTCATATGGGGGTACAGAGCGTAGTTCTGGAAAACCATCGCGATATCTCTGTCCTTAGGAGCAACGTCGTTTACAAGACGGTCGCCGA
>CAMERU010000157.1 GCA_945935925.1 uncultured Clostridia bacterium
TTGACGGATTTATCAACGTCGAGGCGAACAACATCGACGACCTGCGCGCAAAGCTTGACGATACCGTCTGCGCGGTAATGTTTGAGTACATTCAGGGCGAGGGCGGCGTTATGGCGCTCAATAAGGATTTTGTCGACGAGATATTCAGGCTCTGCGCGGAAAAGGACGTCCTCACCATTGCTGACGAGGTACAAACCGGCGTCGGAAGAACGGGAAAATTCCTCGCGGGGGACAATTTCGGCAAAAAGGCTGACCTCACAACGCTTGCCAAGGGGCTTGCGGGCGGCGTTCCTATCGGCGTTTGCCTTTCGGGAGAGAAATGCGCAAGGGTGCTCACGCCCGGAACGCACGGTTCCACCTTCGGCGGCAACCCTATCTCCTGTGCGGGCGGGCTTGCCGTACTGAAAAAGGTCAATACTCCCGGATTTCTTGATGAAGTGGCTGCAAAGGGCGCATATATCCGCGAGAAGCTCCTGACCTCAAAGGAAGTCAAGTCTGTCAGCGGAATGGGTCTGATGATAGGCATTGAGCTTAGCAGCAAGAAAGCGGGCGATATCGCAAAGGCGGCGCTTAAAAAGGGGCTGCTCCTGCTGACGGCAAAGACAAAGGTACGCCTGCTCCCGCCTCTGACAATAACTTATGATGAAATAGACAAGGGGCTTGCTATACTGCTTGATCTGCTCAACGAATAATAATTAATATGGTATATTCTGTAATTGACATCAACGATTATGACGAGATTTTCTCACTGTGGTCGGACACTCCCGGCATGGGAATGCGCAGCCTTGACGACAGCCGCGAGGGTATCGCAAAATTCCTCGCGCGCAACCCCACAACCTGCTTTGCCGCAAGGGAAAACGGAAAAATGGCGGGCTGTATATTGTGCGGGCACGACGGGCGGCGCGGGTATATCTACCACGCCTGCGTGCGCGAAAGCTGCCGCGGAAAGGGCGTAGGCACCGAACTTGTAAGGCTTGCCTGTGACGCGCTGAGAAATGAGGGAATAAACAAGTGCGCGCTCGTCTGCTTTGCCGACAACCGCGCGGGAAACGCGTTCTGGAACGCCGCAGAATGTGAGCGCCGCGACGATCTCAACTACTACAATATATCGCTTAACAGCAATAATTTTTAACGAAAGGATAATACACATGAAACATCTTTTGAAAATGCTCGACCTGAGCACCGAGGAGATAATTGATATCCTCAACCTCGCCGACCAGCTCAAATATGAGCAGAAGCATGGCATTCCGCACAATATCCTCAAGGGCATGACCCTCGGTATGATATTCCAGAAAGCCTCCACAAGAACGCGTGTTTCCTTTGAAACAGGTATGTACCAGCTCGGCGGTCACGCGCTTTTCCTTTCCTCCAAGGAACTCCAGATAGGTCGCGGCGAGCCCGTTCAGGATACCGCGCGCGTTCTCTCCCGCTACCTCAGCGGCATTATGATCAGAACCTTCGAGCAGAGCGAGGTTGAGTACCTTGCAGAATACGGCAATATCCCGATAATCAACGGTCTGACCGACTTCTGCCACCCCTGTCAGGTTCTCGCCGACCTCCAGACCGTTCGCGAATACAAGAACAAGCTTGACGGTCTGAAAATGTGCTACATCGGCGACGGCAACAACATGGCGAACTCCCTTACGGTAGGCTGCCTCAAGGTAGGCATGGACGTTTCGCTCGCCTGCCCCGAGGGATACCACCCCGACCCCGTTGTACTTGAATTTGCAAAGCAGTACAATAACTTCAAGCTTGTCAGCGACCCCAAGGAAGCTGCGGCGGACGCGGACGTTCTGTTCACCGACGTATGGGCTTCGATGGGTCAGGAAAGCGAGGCGGAGAAGCGCAAGCTCGCATTCAAGGGCTATCAGATAAACGACGACATTATGTCCGTTGCCAAGGCCGACGCAATGGTAATGCACTGTCTGCCCGCGCACCGCGAGGAGGAGATCACCGCCAAGGTATTCGAGCAGCACGCTGCCGAGATATTCGACGAGGCGGAGAACAGACTCCACGCACAGAAGGCTGTCATGGTAAGACTTATGGCTCCCGAGAAGTAATAACGGAAAAATCGCATAATAAAGCGGCTGTCGGAATACCGGCAGCCGTTTTTTTATTGCGTCAACCGCATATTTCGGTGATGACCTCCGCGAAAAGCACCGCGTCCCTCAGCAGCTCGTCGACCGTGACGAACTCGTCCGCGCCGTGCATATGATAATCCGTATCGCCGCGCTCTGCTCCGAAAGCAACGCCGCCCTTGATATTATGGACATACGTTCCCCCGCCGATGGCGATACAGCGTCCTTTCTCGCCCTCGACGCGCTCGTAAACGCGCAGCAGCTTCTGTATAAACTCGCTGTCCTCGTCGACGCAGTGCGGCTCGTCGCCCATAAATCCCGCGAACTCGCAGCACGCATAGGATAACGCCGCGCGCTCGGTCGTTTCCACGAAATCAAGGTTAACGCAGGTCGGGAAGCGCACGTCCACCGTGCCGCGGCAGCCGTTTCTGTCCATGCTGAAAATGCTGAACACGCAGGTCAGCGCGCCGCTCTTTTCATCGGAACATTTCAGCCCCGCAGATGCGCCGTCCGTTTCCCCGAAAGGAAATACCTTAGCCAGCCCACGAAGTATATCTCGCTGAACGCCGTCGCAGACAGGCAGCTTCCCGCTTTCAAAAAGCGAGTTTACAAGCCCTATCAGCGCGGTCACGGCGTTTATTCCGCTTTCAGGGGTTGAGGCGTGCGCCGAGCGACCCTTGCAGGTTATTTTCACACAGCCGTTCTCATTATCCGCGGCGAACACCGCGCCGCTTTTATCGGAGGATATTGCCGCCGAAACATCACTTAGCATTACCCCCTCAAGCAAAGCCTCCGCCCTGTCGGGAACGGCGTTCGGGATAGACCCGCCGCAAAGGCTGACAACACTTCCCTGCCCGTTTACCCTGCCCTCAAAGCGGGAACGCATCATTCCCTTTTCAATGTTGATTATAGGGAAGCTTCCGTCGGGGGTGAATACCATGGGCGGCAGCTTCTCGCGCGAAAGAAATATTTCAAGATCCTCCGAGCCGTTTTCCTCGTCCGTTCCGAAAACAAGCTTTACGCCGTTTTTCAGCGGCAGACCGAGGTCTTTAACGCATTTCATAGCGAACAGCGCCGCCACAGCAGGACCCTTGTCGTCAATGACCCCGCGCCCGAACAATACCCCGTCACGCTCCGTCATGCAGAACGGGTCGCTGTGCCAGTTCTTAGGCTCGGCGGGAACAACGTCAAGGTGGCAAAGAATACCGAGCGCGGCTTCTCCGCCCGCAGCGAGCTCCGCTGTACCGACAACATTCTCGCAGCAATGCGTTTTAAATCCCATTTCACCGCAGATATCCAGCATTTTGTCAAGCGCACGGCGCGGCTCTTTACCGAACGGAGTGCCCTCGGCGGGCTCCCCCTTTACGCTCGGTATCGCGACAAGCTCCGACAGAACGCCGAGCAGCTCGCTTTTACGGGAATAAATGTACTCCTTTATATTCTCGTTCATTTTACTTCTCCATCATCGCTATCATCATATCGGCAACCTTATAAACGTCGCCGCAGCCCGTTGTGATAACAAGGTCGCCCTCGCGGACGTTATCCACGACATACCGCGCGACCTCCCCGAACGTCGGGAACCACACACAGCCATCTATTTTCGCGGCAAGGTCAGCGGAATAGATGTTGTAGGTGTTCTTCTCGCGGCTGCCCATTATCTCGGTCAATACCACCTTATCTGCAATGGAAAGCGCCTTTGCAAACTCGTCAAGCAGCATTGCGGTGCGGGAATAGGTGAAAGGCTGATGAACTGCCCACACGCGCGAAAAGCTCATTTCCTTCGCGGTTTTAAGCGTAGCAGATATCTCCGCAGGGTGATGACCGTAGTCATCAACAAAGGTCACTCCCTTTATCGTTGCGAGCCGCTCAAACCGGCGCATTGCACCGCCGAATTTCTCAAGACCGCCGCGCAGCGCCTCAACGGGTATTCCCGCCGAATAAGCCGCCGCGCACGCCGCGACTGCATTGTAAACATTGTGTATCCCCGGAACATGAACGGCGATATCGCAAAGAGGCTTACCGTCGTGCATAAGCGTAAATTCGGTGTGGAAGTCGGCAATGTGGCGTATGTTTGCGGCGTAAAAATCATTTTTGTCCGTCTTGCCGAACGTGATAACGCGCGCCCTTGCGTCTGCGGCATTTACTGCCTCCATGGTGTTCGCGTCGTCGCCGTTTGCTATTATGATGTCGGTGGTCAGCCCGCAGAATTTCGAGAAGCTGCGCTTGAGGTTCTCCATGGTCTTGAAATAATCCATGTGGTCGCGGTCGATGTTCAGTATTATCGAGATGTTCGGCGACAGCTTGAGAAACGTGTCGACAAACTCGCACGCCTCGCATACCATGTACTCGCTCTTCCCCGCTCTGCCGCTCCCGCCTATTGCCTTGAGCTTGCCGCCGATAACGGTGGAAAGGTCTATCCCCGCTTCAAGCAGTATCATCGTAAGCATGGAGCTCGTGGTTGTCTTTCCGTGAGTGCCCGAAACACAGAACGCCTTGCTGTATTCCTCGGTGATAAGCCCGAGCAGGTCGCTTCTCTCAACGGTCAGCACGCCGCTCGCCCGCGCCGCCATAAGCTCGGGATTGTCGTCCATTATTGCCGCGGAATGAACTATAAGGTCCGCCCCCGCGATATTTTCGGCTTTCTGCCCCAGAACAACGGGAATGCCCATTCTGCGCACCGCGTCAAGCGTTGACGTTTCGTTGTTGTCGGAGCCGGTGAGGTAATA
>CAMERU010000158.1 GCA_945935925.1 uncultured Clostridia bacterium
ATTGGCACAACTAGCTGCGCAATCGAACGAAAATAATTATGCGGTGTTGCCTTAAAATTCGACGGTATATCCCACCAGCGCGCTGAACGCCAGCGAAATAACGCCTATATAAATGAGCATTATGGGATAACCCCTGAAAACGCGCGGTATCTTGTCCGAATCCAGCCGCTCGTGCGCAATGTTCAGCAGGAAGCACGCAAGGAAAAATCCTATGCCCGTGCCGAAGCCGTAGCCGATATAGCTCCAGATATCGCTGCCGTAGCCCGAATTGAGGAACAGCGCGCCTATCACCGTGCAGTTTATTATAGCAAGGTGGACGTATTTCTTTATCTTCGCGAAGAATTTCGGGAACACCCTCCACAGGAACAGCAGCGCCAGAACATACAGCGCGCTTATCACCGCCACATAAACAAGCGGCATGAACAGCCACCCGAGCGGCAGCGGCAGCAGCAGGCTGTCAAAAACATACGCCGCCGCGCTCGCCGCCGTGGTCATCGCGGTTATGCCGAGCGTGAAGCCGATAACGTGGGAGTCCCTGCGCGAGGCGTAAATAACGACATTCGAGCCGAGCGCACGGTCGAAAATAGCGTTCTGAACGAAAACGGATATCATCGCAACGCTTACTATCTTATAAAATACCTCCATCAGCGCACAGCCCCCTTCCCCTTACGCTTTCCCGAAAGGGCGCGGCACACCGCCGCGAATATCCCGACAAGAATAAAGCCGAAAAACGGCGACTTTGCCGCAGGCATGGGCGCGTCGAAAAGGTTCAGCCCGAACAGCGAGCCGAAAGCAAGCAGCTCGCGCACTATCCCCACCGCAAACGCCGCAATGGCATAGCCCGCGACATATATAAGCGCGTCTGCCGCCATCTCGCCGAACGGCTTGAGATAAAACCTGCTCTCCGTTTTGGAAAGGAGAAGCGAGTTCACGACAAGTATCTCAACATATATCATAACGCTGCGGGTCGTTTCCGGGAACCATGCGTTCAGCAGCATTGCCGTCGGAATAAACAGCACCGCCGCCACCGCCGCATATAACAGTATGCGTACATTATAGGCTATCTTTCGCGGGATATACCTGCATATCAGTATCGAAAGATAGGATATCATGAAAAAGCTTATCGTGAGGACAAGGGCGCGCTCCGCGGTCGTCGCCGCAACGATTATCGGCGCGGTCACGAGCCCGCTCATCAGCACGATGTTCTGCCTGAAAATGCCGTCGGAGTTTATCGAGGAGGGTCTAGTCATTTTCATCGCCGCCCTCCTTGCCGCTCTTTCTGCGTTTTTTCTTTATCTCGCCGTCGATGGGCGGGGTGTTGTATCTGTATTTTTCGGGGAGAACTATCTCCTGAGTATCGGTCAGCTTGATATCGCCGTGCTGCACCATGGACTTGCTCTTTTCAAAGGAGCTTATGTAATTCTTCTTCCAATAGGAAAGGTTGTCGACTATCCTGTCGAAGCAGCCGGTAAGCGCGCCCGTTATGAGCAGCGCGAAAACAAAGCAGCACTCCGTCTGCCCGAAATAACGAAACATCATCGTCGTGTAACCGAGGACTACTCCGTACATTATGCGCGAGGCAAGCTTTTTCGGGACAAGATAAGGCTCCGCCGCCATAAAGACCGTCCCGAAGAAAAGGCAGCCCGACGACAGCTCATACATTACGGACTCCCAGCCGCTCATTTCCGCGCGCGGGAAGAAGAACGCCAGCGCCGCCGCCGTTGCAAGGCAGGAAAGCACCGCGCATATACTGTTGTCGCGGCGAATGAGCAGGCATACCCCGCACACCGCAATGACAAGGATATTTACCGTTCCGACAGCGCCGGGGATATTCCCGAGGAGAAGCTCGGACGCGGTTGCGGTCGGGATATTGCCCAGCCGCAGGAAATATTCGGTGGAATGGACGAGCGTGCCGCCAAATTCGCCGAAAACGGGGAACTGTTCCCCTGCCTTTGCATAGTATAACATATCGGAGGGATAGCATATTATAAGGAATGCCGCCGCGATCGCGGGGGGAGAGAACACGATATTGTCGCTCCCGCCGAAAATGTGCTTCCCGAGAGCAATGCATATCACCGACGAGAAAACGACAAGCGCGAGCGGAATGCCCGACGGCATGAGCAGCGCCGCCGCAAGCCCCCAGAACGGCACAGCCGTATCCTTTACGTCATAGGGGAGCTTCCTTATGCGGCAGCACACCAGGTCCGTCAGCATACACAAGCCCGTGCTGAGCGCAGAGGTCAGCAGCACACGCGGCCCCTGCATGAATGCAGCGGGAATAAGCAGCGCCGCCATGAATACAAGCCGCTCAAAATATATCTGCGAGGGCTTGCGCGTGGAAACGTTAGTCATTTATTATTCCTTTCAACGGAGGAGTTTTATATGGATATTGAGCCAATTTACGGCGTAGTTTACAGAATATGCCTTTCCGCCGAGGAATGCTCGGACAAAAGGTTCGGTAAGGTTATAGACGAGCTGTCCGACGAGCTTGACGCCGATATCGGAGATGTTGCCGCGGCAGAGCGTGTTTTCCGAAAGGGCGGCGGCTGCGTGCTGTACATTAAGCCGAAGCAGGTGGATCGCCGCTGTGACGGCGCACTGTTCGCCGCCGATATCTGCGGCAGCGAGGCGCTCGGCGCATGGTGCCGCGCGGTAGTCGCCGCGGGGCTTCACCTGTGCGGGGATATCCGCGTTTATGCGGGGAAAAACGGCTGCTACCGCGCTATACTGCGCGACCCGCCGCTCCGCGCGGAATATATATGCCGCGAATTCGGCGAATACAGCGAGATAACCGAGCTTTTCGCCGCGCGTTCGGCAGAGCTTCTGTACGAAACGGCGCGCGGGGAAGAGCTTGAGCGCCTTGCGGGGATATTATAGCTGCGCCCGCGTATTACATGCCCTTGAGCTCGCGGTTAGCCGCCGCCATGTCCGCCGCCTTAAACAGACCCGTTCCAGCCACGAGAACATTTGCGCCCGCTTCTCTTACTATGTGCGCGGTCTTTGAGTTTATTCCGCCGTCTACCTCAATATCAAGCGCGGGGAAGCCGTTTTTGTCGGCATAACTGCGCAGCGCGGCTACCTTGTCCGCTGTTTCGGGGATAAAACCCTGCCCGCCGTAGCCCGGCTCGACAGTCATGACGAGCACCATATCGCACAGCGGGAGGTACTCGTAAACGCGCTCAACGGGCGTCGCGGGCTTTACCGCCAGAGCGGACTTCATGCCCTTTTCGCGTATAAGCTTCAGCGCCGCAGCGATATCGCAGTCGCTCTCTATGTGTATATCCACAAGGTCGGCGCCCGCCTCGGCGAAAAATTCTATCTGCCTGAACGGCTTTTCTACCATAAGGTGAGCGTCCAGGAACATATCCGTCGCAGCCCTCACGCATTTCAGCACGGGCGCTCCGTAGGTTATCTGTTCAACGAAAACGCCGTCCATAACATCAAAATGTATCCAGTCGACGCCCGCCTCGCGGCAGCGCGCTGTTTCTCGTCCGATATCCGCAAGGTCGCAGGCAAGCAGCGACGCGGAGGTAAGTGTATCTATATATATCAGTCCCTTTCTTGAGAGAGGTGCATTGACCCCATATATTATATATTGTATAATAAACATGAATTTAAGTCAAGAAGCGCGGCGGATTTTTCTGATAATTTTTTTCAAGTGCGTTAAAATGTCATAAACGCGGGCGCAATTACCCGATATATTTGTGTATTTTTATAGGCATTTCATTCCCCGAAAAGGGTTGAAAAAAGGCGGCATTCGTGTTATAATAATAACACTATAACCTTGACCGCTTATTATTTTAGGCGGTGTTGTTGCATATTGCGCCGCTTGTGGTTTGAGCGGTGATATGATGTAAAAACAGAAAAGGGCGCCGCCGACGGCGGACAGGAGAAAGTGAGGATAAAAAATGCTTAACTGCAATTACAGCGAAAAATTTGTCAAAGAGGGACTGACCTTTGACGACGTACTGCTCATTCCCGCAAAGAGCGATGTTACTCCCAACATGATCGATCTTTCCACATATCTCACAAAAAACATCAAGCTTAACACTCCTATAATGACCTCCGCCATGGATACCGTAACCGAAAGCCGCATGGCTATCGCGATCGCGCGCGAGGGCGGCATTGGAATAATCCACAAGAACATGACCATCGAGCAGCAGGTCGACGAAGTTGACAAGGTAAAGCGCAGCGAAAACGGCGTCATCGTAAACCCGTTCTTCCTTTCTCCCGAGGACAGCGTTTCCGACGCAGACAAGCTCATGGGAAAATATAAGATCTCCGGCGTTCCGATCGTTGAGAAAGGAAAGCTCGTCGGAATATTCACCAACCGCGATCTCCGCTTCATCTCCGACCCGAACCAGAATATCGGCGAGGTAATGACAAAGGAAAACCTCATCACCGCTCCCGTCGGCACCACCCTCCAGCAGGCACAGGATATCCTCAGAAAGCACAAGATAGAAAAGCTCCCGCTTGTTGACGAAAACGGCTTCCTTAAAGGGCTTATCACAATAAAGGATATCGAAAAGTCCGTTCAGT
>CAMERU010000159.1 GCA_945935925.1 uncultured Clostridia bacterium
TGGGCGGCCTTGAGGCAATGAAGGCTCACAACGAGAAGAAGGCAAAGATCCTGTATGATTTCCTCGACAGCAGCAAGCTGTTCAAGGGCACTGTTGAGCCGAAGGACCGCTCACTCATGAACGTTCCCTTCGTTACCGGCAACGAGGAGCTTGACGCAAAGTTCGTCAAGGAGGCAAAGGCAGCGGGCTTCGAGAACCTCAAGGGTCACAGAACAGTAGGCGGAATGAGAGCTTCCATCTACAACGCAATGCCTATCGAGGGCGTTGAAAAGCTCGTTGAGTTCATGAAGAAGTTCGAGGCAGAAAACGGCTGATAACGCCGAAAAATCAATCACAGGAGATGTCTTATCATGTATAATATACTTACATTAAACAAGATCGCCGCGTGCGGCACCGACCTGCTCGACAAGAGCAAGTATGCCTTCTCCGAGGATATGGCGAACCCCGACGCGATACTCGTCCGCTCCGCTTCCATGCACGAGATGGAGCTCCCCGCTAACCTTATGGCTATCGCAAGAGCGGGCGCAGGTGTAAACAATATCCCGATCGACAAGTGCAGCGAAAAGGGCGTAGTTGTTTTCAACACCCCCGGCGCGAACGCAAACGCCGTTAAGGAGCTCGTTATCGCGGGTTTACTGCTTTCCTCCAGAAAGATTCCCGCAGCGATGGATTGGATAAAGACCCTCAAGGGCAAGGGCGACGAGGTAGGAAAGCTCGTTGAAAAGGGCAAGAGCCAGTTCGTCGGCCCCGAGATCATGGGCAAGAAGCTCGGCGTTATCGGCCTCGGCGCGATAGGCATACTTGTAGCCAACGCTGCCGCAGAGCTCGGCATGGACGTTTACGGCGCAGACCCCTTCCTCTCCGTAGATAACGCGCTCAAGCTGTCCGGCAAGGTACACTATGTAAAGAGCAACCAGGAAATTTACGAGAAGTGCGACTACATCACGCTGCACGTTCCCGCTCTCCCCGATACAAAGGGCATGATAAACGAAGAAGCGATAGCTTCCATGAAAAAGACGGTTCGCCTGCTGAACTTCTCCAGAGATTCCCTCGTTGACGAAAAGGCGATCATCAACGCCCTCGCAAACGGCGGCATGGCTTGCTATGTTACCGACTTCGCGACCGACGCTCTTATCGGCGTTGACGGCGTTGTTGCAATGCCTCACCTCGGCGCCTCCACTCCCGAGAGCGAGGACAACTGCGCAGTTATGGCAGTAAATGAGATAGTTGACTACATCGAGAACGGCAACATTAGGAACTCCGTTAACCTCCCGAACGTTGAGATGGCAATAAGCGGAAATGCGAAGATCTGCGTTATCCACAAGAACGTAGAAGGCGTTATCAACAACATAACCGCTCCCGTTTCCTCCTCCGGCATAAATATTGAGAACATGGTAAGCAAGTCCAAGAAGGACTACGCATACACCTGCCTTGATGTAAAGGGCAACACCGAAGGCGTAGACGCAAAGCTCAGAGAAGTAGCAAACGTTATTTCCGTAAGAGTTATCAAGTAACCCCGAAATATCTCATAAACATCGCAAAAGGCGCAGGATCTTTCCCGCGCCTTTTTATTATGATAGATTGTAAATACAAACGTAAAACAGTTATGAGAAAAAATTTTTGAGCATTTCAAAAGGAGTAAGGTAATTCAAGCGTTTCCTCGGACAATTGTTAATCAGATCGTTTTATTTATTTGCGGCGGCAAATGCTCAATCCTCAGGTTTGCAAAACTCTTGACAACCTCTTCTGCGGTAAAATGGGTGTAATGACATATTTGGCTCCTCCTTTTGAGCTGTGGGTTACTCCCATTGTATCATGAGGCGATTTATGTGTCATTTTTTCGGGTGTTGCCTAAAATCTATCAGTATATATTTTTGGAGGTTTGTGTCAGGTTTTATTGCACAACATCAATTTTATATTCCGAGGTGATCCCGCCAGAATTTTTCCGAGCAGAGAATGTCCTTTTTTTCGATAAAACTTTTCTTTGCCTTTTCGAAGCCAAAAATCAGCCTGAACACCATTCCGACCGAGGCGAAAGAATACCGCAGGAATTTTCCGAAGCTTCTTTTTGCGAGTATTCCCGCACCGCCGCCCAGCTGGTATTGTATTACCGCCCTTTTCCCGAAGCAGTCGACAGCGCCCGTGCGCGAGATCGGCACCGCCGAGATCTCATTTTTTAGCATGAAGACGGGGATTAGATGTCCGCCGAGGGTGAGTATCATCGCGGGGGAAAGGCGCTTGTCAAGCACATGATCGTCGCAGCGCAGACTTTCGTCCCAGCCGCATATGTCCCCAAGCGGTGAGAGTTTAGGCACGGATTTTATCAGCTCCCCGTTCAACTTTTCTTCATCACAGGAGAGGAAGAACTCCGCACCCGCGAGGAAATCGCCCGCTGCGCGGAACACCTGCGGGATATTGTCGTAACGATAAAGGCTGAGGTGCTTTGCAATTTCGTACATAAACCGCTTTGCCGCGCCGGCACCGCCGTATTTGCCGTATACCGCGTTTACGACCAGCTCGTTGCGCAGGTTGTAGTAATCCAGCACGAAGCTTTTCTTCTTGTCAAAGGCGTCGTGCCGTACAGCTATGCCGTTCATGGTTATTATTTGGGTATCCTCAGGCTTTCTCATACCGTATTCAATATCGTCGAACTTGATGAAGAAAGGATACGGAAGTCCGCCGTCCGTTACGGAAACAGGCATAAGCAGCGTCCACCAACCGCCGTATTCCACATTGGGGTTGTCAAGGTCGTCCAGGAGAGTGGTTCGGTCGAGAATGTTTGCGTTATGCTTATGCACCACGGAGCGCTTTCCGTTCCATTCAGCGCCAAGCTCAAATTGACAGGACGGGTCGTCAAGGGGAATCATGGCGGCGCTGAACCAGCTTTTGCGGTATTTTTCCTTTAGAAGCGAGATGAAAACCGTCATCTGTTCAAGCGTCTGCGGGTGGAATTCCACATCGTCATCCATGAGAATTACATGCGTGAAGCCGCCGTCCTTCGCCTCGATAAGTCCCCTTGTAAAACCTCCGCTGCCGCCGAAATTTCTGTTGTAAAGCACCTCTATAAATCCATCGGACAGCGCGGCACTGTTTAGAGTGTTTCCGTTGTCCACAACGAAAACACGGCGTATAAAGCTGAATTCAGCCGCCCGCAGCAGCGCGGTGTTTCTCAGCACAAAGCTTTCGCGTTTATATGTGCATATCGCTATGCAGCAGGAGATATCCGTTGGAATACAATCAGCGCTGTATTCGCCGCATTCGAAGGTTACGTCAGACGCAGCGGTTATTCTTGGATACAGAAATCCGTTTTTCGGCAGTAGAATGATTTCCGCAGAAAGCTCGGCACCATCGCTGAATTCACCCCCGCAGATGATATGCTCGCCGCCGTCAAACACGCACAGCTCTACCCGAGCCGTGCCGCTGAAGCGGCAATTAAATACGATGCGTTCAACGCTTGTGTAATCGCAGTATTTCGTGTAGGAGAAGCTGTTGTAATAGGTATCGAAAGAAACGGCGCCGCCTGCCGCAAGTTCCGTTTTTCCTCTGTAATACAGTTCGCTGTATTGAGTTTTTTCGGGTATGATAAGACTTTGCAGCAGCATTTCCGCACCTCATTTTTAGTCCTTTATTTTTTTTGCAAGCCTTTTTGCGAGAAATCTTCGCCTGCTTTCCGGCGGGAGAAGCAGGCAGGAGAGCCGTTTCTTTGCCGTGCAGCCGATATCCAGCCGAGGCAGTTCCTTTATTTTCGCCCCGCATTCACGGCAGTGGGTGATATATATTCCTGTGAAAATTTCGCCGAGATATCCATTTGTTCTGTCCGACTGAAAATTGCCGTGCAGAGTCTTTTTTTGGTCGAATTTTTCAAGCACTGAGAACAGTATTTCGCAGTATTCATGAAAATGCGCCCTGTCCATGATGAACATATTGCAGAAATACTGGCGGTTCTGTGCGAGATATCTTTCCGCCGTTTCGGCAAGCTGCGGCGCTCTCCGTGAAAGCAGAGCCAAAAACAGCTCAAGATCTTCCGAGAAGTGAAATTTCGACGTGCGGTAGTGCTCCCCCGCGGGGATACCCATATCCTCGCTGCGGGGCACGATGATGTCGTAGTCGGATATCGTTTTCCGCCAGAAGTTTTCGCTGCCGATGTAATTCCGCTTTGGTACGCCCGCGAGCGCAAGATACGGCGGCTTTACCCTGTCGTCTGCGCAGAACAGCCGCCTGTAATGGCAGAATCCGTAGTGCTCCGCGTCGATGTTCTTCCATGCATAGTAATGCGCGGTAAGTTCGCAGTATTCGCGGTTTTTGGCGGAGATGTTGTCGCCCGTGCTGTCAGACAGCGCCCCCGCAATCGGAGCAGAAAGCGCCGCACCGCATTGTATCGGCTGCCACAGCGGGGGCACAATACTGAACTCCTTATGGCAGCACATAAAAAGTTTAATAATTTCCATTCAGCTCCTCGGGAATTTCAGGCATAGTCCTTAACCTGAGATATTCCTCATACTTATCGCAGATAGGTCCCGTCGGTCCGAAAG
>CAMERU010000160.1 GCA_945935925.1 uncultured Clostridia bacterium
GCAGGCGCTGCGTGTGATATTCCGAGCCGGAAGACCTGCCACCGTTATTTTCCGAGTGGCATTGGCTGCATGAGCCGAGCGGCGGCTTTTGTTCGCCTTTGCTGAGAATAATTTTATCGGAGGAATAAAAAATGAAGATCACAAAATTCGCGGCAGGTCTTGCCGCAGCGGCAGTACTTGCAGCAACGGCGATTTCCGCAGGCGCGGAATCGGCAGAGGCAGAGCCCGCAGGCTATGTTGCCTTTACAGCTGTCAAGAGCACTATCGGTCAGGGCTTTACCGTTGAGCCGGTCAGCGTTCCCTTCTACGAGGGCGAAAAGGGCATTGACGTTGTAAAGCGCGCTGCCGAAATTCAGTACAGCGAGAGCGACTACGGTCCCTATATAACCGGCTTCGCGGACAACGGCGGCGAGGAGATATATCTTCCCGAGGAGATAGCGGCTGTCGTTCCCGAAACAACGGGCAGGACTGCCGAGGGATATCTTTCTTCCATGGATTACACCGCAGAGAGCGGCTGGAGCTATTTTGTCAACGGCGAATATGCCATGGTCGGCATCGGCGACTATCAGCCCGCTGACGGCGATGTTCTTGAGTTCAGATTTTCCGTTTACGGCTACGGCGCGGATCTCGGCGTTGACAACAGCAGCTGGGGCGGCGCGGCGGCTCTTAATACACAGCCCGACTTCTCCAAGCTTATAAAGCTCTGCGCGGCTGAACCCGAGGATACAAGGGACAGCGTTGAATTTACTTACGCTATGGAGGTAATTGCAGAGTGGGGCGTAACTCAGGAAGATGTTGACGGCGCGGTACAGCTCCTTTCCGACGACGTTCGCACTGTTGCGGGCTCCGATGAAACGGTGGTTGAAAGCAGCGACGAAGCCGTTACCGATACGGCTTCCGAAGAAGCTGCCGACGACAAGACCAGCCCCGAAACGGGCGTAGAGGGCATGGCGGTGATATTCGGAGCGGCTGTTCTCGCCTGCGGCGCGCTTGCTCTTGTTAAGAGGAAGTAATGCGAGCGGCTAAGCTTAAAATAGCCATTTCGGCGGTCTGCATGGCATTGATTATTGCGGTGCAGACTGCTTTTTGCTATGCTTTCGCGGCTTCAACCGAGGAGCGCGGCGAGGCGATCGCGGGCGTGTTTTCGCTTCTTTCGGGGGTCAATTCCGAGGCTGATTTCCTTGACGGCGCGGACAGCGGCTCGGTATGGGCGCCGCTGTGCTATATCCGCCTTTACGGAACGGACGGCGCGGCGGACTATGCGGGGCGAATGCTGTCGGCGGCGGAGGAGCTTGTGAGCCGTGACGGCTTTGTCACCCCGACCGAGCTTCAGCGCGCGGCGATTGTGCTGTCGGCGCTGGGTAAATGCCCGCGCGGGCTTATCGACATGGCGGTCTACCTTAACGAGGACCTTGACAGGCAGGGCTTTAACGCGTGGCTGTGGGCGCTCATTGCGGCGAACTGCTCGGGCGCGGAGTCACCCGAAAACGCGGTCAATACCCGTGAAAGCATTACCGCGCACATTCTTTCAAGGCAGCTTTCCGACGGCGGGTTCGCGCTTTTCGGCGACAAGGCTGACGCAGATGTTACGGCGGCGGCGATATACACGCTCGCGCCCGTGAGCGGGAACGAGGAAGTTTCGGCGGCAGTATCTGCGGCGGTGGAATGCCTTTCGGGAATGCAGCTTGAAAGCGGCGGGTTCATGTCGATAGGCGTTGAAAACTGCGAAAGCGCGGCGCAGGCGGTCATAGCGTTCACTGCCGCGGGGGTGAACGACGCGCGGCTTGAAAAGGCGGTCGGCGCGGTCATGAGTTACCGCCGCGAGGACGGCGGCTTCGCCCATACCTCCGACGGAGAGAGCAACAGAGTTGCAACTGTTCAGGCGCTCGAGGCACTGACCGCGCTGGCACTGTCCGAGCGCGGCGAGCTTCTGTTCGGTGCTCCGCTGCCCCGTGATGAATCGGCAGTTACCGAAGAAGTCAACGAGGGGAGCGGCGCGGAAACAGCCCCCGAAACGAGCGCGGCGGTCGGAACGGGAAATGCCCCCGAAACGGGCGCGGCGGTCGGAACAGGAAATACCTCCGAAACGAGCACGGCGGTCGGAACGGGAAATACCCCCGAAACGAATAAATCCACATTAGGCGGGCAGGACATCAAGCTTATAATATGCGTCGTCTGTGCGGCGGGAGCGTTGGCGTGCGCGGTCGTATTCGCGGTGAAACGGCGCGGAGGGCTGCTTGCGGCGGCTGTCGTTCTTGCGGTGTGCGGCGGCGGAGTGTGGCTTCTTGACATAAAAACGCCGGAGGAGTACTACGGGCAGGAGGAGCAGAGCGGCGTTAACGTGACGGTTACGGCGGACTGCTCGGCGGTGCTTTCGCGAATGGGTGACATTGACGAGGCGGTAAATCCCGCGGAGGTCATTCCCGCCGACGGCGTTGTCATCGGGCAGACCGAGGTGAGCGTCGCCGAGGGCGGGACGGCATTCGACGCGCTGACCGCAGCTGCGCGCGCGAACGGCGTGCGCGTTGATTACACCGGCTCGGTCTACGGCGTGTATATAAACGGTATCGGGTTTATATACGAATTCGGCTTCGGCAGCACGAGCGGCTGGATGTACAGGGTGAACGGTGAATTTCCCGACACCTCGGCGGGAACATTCGAGCTTTCCGAGGGGGATATCGTTGAATTTATCTACACCTGCGACATGGGAAATGATATTCGGAGGTAACTATGGCGGCGAATTGTGACGAGTGCGTAAATTATGTCTACGACGAGGAATGCGGGTACTACACCTGCCTTGTTAACCTTGACGAGGACGAGATGTACAGATTTTTGCAGGGCGGCAATTTCGACTGCCCGTACTTTGACCCCGACGACGAATATGCGATAGCGAGAAAACAGTAATAAAAAAATATCCCCGTCGTTTTCGGCGGGGATATCGTTTTGTTGAATTGAATTATTCAGCGGTGTAAGGAATGAGGGCGATCTGTCTTGCTCTCTTGATAGCTGTTGTCAGCTCTCTCTGATGATAAGCGCAGCAGCCGGTAACGCGGCGGGGCAGGATCTTAGCGCGCTCTGTCATGCACTTTCTGAGCTTAGCAACGTCCTTGTAATCAATAAATTCGGATCTGTCAACGCAGAACTGGCATACCTTTTTTCTGGCACGCTTAACGGGATGAGCGGATCTTTCAAACTTTTCAGCCATGATACTGAACCTCCTTTATAGAATGGATAATCGGAAATTTCGCCGTTCTTTCAGAACGGGTAGTCGTCGTCGGTCGCCGCCGAGCTGAAATCCGCAGCGGGTGCGGAGATCTGCTGAGCCTGATTGCTCTGCACGGGGGGAGCCGACGGAGCAGGAGCGGGATAGCTTTCGCTGTAAGCGCCGCCTTGCGGTTTTGAATCTCCTGCAAAACTGAGCCTGTCAGCAACTATTTCATACCACGTTGAAGGGTTGCCGTTTTTGTCGGTGTACTGTCTGGTGTTAAGCTCGCCCTCTACAAGGATAATTCTGCCCTTGTTGAAGTAGCGGGAAACGAACTCCGCCTGCTGGCGCCATGCGACCACGTTAAAGAAATCGGATTTCTTTTCCTCTCCCTTAGTCTGGAAACGCCTGTCGACCGCGATACGGAAAGAGCATACGCTTACTCCCTGCGGAGTGGTCTTTAATTCTGGATCCGCAACAAGGCGACCCATCATAATAACCTTATTATACACTTGAAGCACCTCCTGCCGATATGAATGCTGCCGCGATTACTTGGACAGAACTACGATGGAACGCAGAACGCCGTCGGTAATGTTGATGATACGCTCGAGCTCAGCGGGGAAATCGGGCTTGGACTCGAAGTTGTAGAGTACATAGTAGCCTTCGCTCTCGTAGTTGATCTCGTAAGCGAGCTTTCTCTTGCCCCACTCATCAATGTTGGTGAGTGTTCCGTTATCCTTGATAAGGTCAGCGAACTTCGCTGTCAGAGCCTTGATCTGCTCCTCGTCCTTCTTCAGGGAGAAAACGATGATTGCCTCATACTTTTCTGCTAACTTTGCCATTAAAAGCACCTCCTTATGGATATATATCCCGCAGTTTTTCTGCGAGAAAGGGGTCAATGACTGATTTACAGCCTTAACTTCATTATTATATCAGATAAATTCCCGTTTGTCAAGCCCTTTTCGGAACATTTTTCACTTATCGGGTGTTATCTTCCATATCTCGCGGGCGTAGTCGGCGATCGTTCTGTCGGAGCTGAATTTGCCTGCGGACGCCATGTTTATCCAGCACTTCTTCATGAAGCCGTCCCTGTCATCGCGGTAATCGGCGTTAGCTTTAAGCTTCGCCTCGACATAGCTCTCGAGGTCGCCGAGGAGGTAGTAGTGATCGGGCTTGTGCCAGCTTGCGCCGTCCAGCAGCGAGTAATACAGCTCCCTGAACGAGCCGTTCCCGCCGTCGGAGAACGTCC
>CAMERU010000161.1 GCA_945935925.1 uncultured Clostridia bacterium
TCTAACGAAAAATCTGACGGCGCAATATGCGCACAATCTTTGTGCGGTGTTGCCTTAAAATTTCTCCCACAGGCATTGTAATGTTGAGAATTATATTGACAACGCAAAAAAAAAATGGTATAATATACGGTAGTGTTTGTATAATAGTTTCCGGAATAACGGATGATATTATGTGAATCAGCCATTGCGGCTTTATGAAAGGGTTGAATAAAGTGTTTTTAGAAAATGAGTACCGCACGCAATACTGCAACGCGGTAAGCGAAAAGGATATCGGCAGGAAGGTAAGGGCTGCCGGCTGGGTAGAGAATATCCGCGACCACGGCGGAATAATGTTCATCGACCTGCGCGACCATTACGGCATAGTTCAGGTGGTGTTCCATAATGAAGCGCTGCTTGAGGGCATTCATAAGGAATGCGCGGTTTCCATAACCGGCACGGTCATCAAGCGCGATGAGAGCACATACAACGACAAGATCGAAACGGGCACTGTCGAGATCGAAGCCGAGGAAGTCAGGATCCTTGGCAAGGTCACGGAAAATCTGCCTTTTGAAATAGCTCTCTCAAAGGATACTAAGGAGGATCTCCGCCTTAAATACCGCTATCTTGACCTTCGCAATAAGAAGATGCACGATAACATCATTCTGCGCTCAAAGATCATTTCTTTCCTGCGCAATAAGATGCAGGAAATGGGCTTCCTTGAGCTCCAGACTCCTATCCTGTCCACATCTTCGCCCGAGGGCGCGCGCGACTATCTTATCCCCAGCCGCAAGCACCACGGAAAATTCTATGCACTGCCGCAGGCTCCGCAGATCTTCAAGCAGATCTATATGGTATCCGGATTTGATAAGTATTTCCAGATAGCTCCCTGCTTCCGCGACGAGGACGCAAGAGCAGACCGCTCACCCGGAGAGTTCTATCAGCTCGACTTCGAGATGTCCTTTGCGACGCAGGAAGATGTTTTTGCTGTTGCGGAAGAGGTGCTTTCCGCCGTATTTGCCGAGTTCTCGGATAAAAAGGTAAGCTCCGCTCCGTTCAGACGCATTCCTTATGAGGAGGCAATGCTGACATATGGCTCCGACAAGCCCGATCTGAGAAACCCGCTTGTTATAAAGGAGCTGTCCGATCTCTTCGTTGACAGCGATTTCAAGCCGTTCTGCAACAAGGTTGTCCGCGGTATCCGCGTTCCCGGTATGGCAAGTCAGTCCAAGAGCTTCTTCAAGAGCATGGAGGACTTCGCGACAAACGAGGTCGGCATGAAGGGCCTGGGTTACTTTAAGGTCGAAGAGGGCGAAAACGGCGGATTTAAGTACAACGGTCCTATCGACAAGTTCCTTGACGACGCGCAGAGAGCAGAGCTTGCAAAGCGCTGCGAGCTTCAGGTCGGAGATGTTCTCTATTTCATAGCTGACAGCAAGAAGAATGCGCCCAAGTTTGCGGGACAGATACGCACCGAGGTCGCAAAGCGCATGAACCTTATCGATGAGAGCCGCTTTGAGTTGTGCTTTATCGTTGACTTCCCTATGTACGAGCTTGATGAGGAAACAGGGAAGATCATATTTACGCACAACCCGTTCTCCATGCCGCAGGGCGGTCTTGACGCGCTTCTGAACAAAAATCCGCTCGACATACTCGCTTATCAGTATGATATCGTATGCAACGGTGTTGAGCTTTCTTCCGGCGCGGTCAGAAACCACGACCTCGACATCATGATCAAGGCATTCGAGATAGCAGGGTACACCGAAGAGGACGTTGCGTCCAAGTTCGGCGCGCTGTATAACGCGTTCAAGTTCGGCGCACCGCCTCATGCAGGTATGGCGCCCGGTGTTGACCGCATGATAATGCTTCTCACCGGAGAGGAAAGCATTCGCGAGATCATTGCATTCCCGCTCAACTCCAATGCGCAGGATCTCCTCCTCGGCGCACCGACAGAAGTCACCGAGCAGCAGCTCCGCGAGGTTCACATCAAGGTCAGAAAGCAGATGTAATTAATTCAGCCCGAGGAAATCTCCTCGGGCTGTTTTGTGTTATAAATGCTGAATGTAGCCTGTCTTTTCCGTGCGGTCGTAGCCTGCTTTTTCGTAGAATTTCAGCGTGCTTTCAAGCTTAGAGCCCGTCATCAGAACAAGTCGGTAGCAGTTTTCCTTTTGCGCAAGCTCCTTCGCGCGGTCAAGGCACTTCGTAGCAAGACCCTTTCCGCGATAATCGGCGTGCGTAACGACGTTTTCTACCCATGCATACGGGCGCGGACCGTGCGTAAGATTGGGAATAATAATGCAAGTGCAGCTTGACACGATCATACCGTCCTCCTCCGCAACGATTATGTGATAATTTCTGTCGGAAAGGATATGCTCCCACACCTCCTTCGCCCGTTCGAACGGAGGCACCTCCGTTTCATGCAGATGCAGATACAACGACATCAATCCCTCGTAATCCTCCGGGGTAATTTCTCTTATCATAGCTTCCTCCTTTAACAATGCCCGCCTTGATTATCAAAGCGGGCAACTGTATTTACTTGTTCTTGGCAGATTTTTCTGCTGCGCCGCTCTTGAGAAGATCGCGTATCTCTGTGAGCAGTTCCTCTTCCTTTGTGGGCTTCGGAGGCTCGGCAGGCTTGGGCTCTTCCTTTTTCTTGCCGATTTCCATGAGCTTGTTCATTCCCTTTACCATAAGGAAAAGAATTAACGCCATGATAAAGAAGTTGATGACGGTGGTGATGAAGTGACCGTAGTTGAGTGCCAGCGCAGTGACCGCCTCAGTGTCAAGTCCCGTGTAATCCACCCACGGCAGCCTGATCATGCCTGCAATCTCCGCACCGCCAAAGGAAGCGATGAGTGGATTGATGAAGTCGGATGTCAGCGCGGTGACTATGGACTGGAATGCGCCGCCGATGAGAACGCCGACCGCCATGCTCATTACGTTGCCCTTGAGGGCGAATGCCTTAAATTCTTCAAAAAACTTCTTCATTTTGTCTTTATCCTTTCTTAATGCCGAGGCATTTGATATACAATAAAATGATACCATAAAACTCGGCTTTTGTCAACATATTTTACAAGAAAGGCTTATAAAAGTCGCTTGAGGTATTCGCCGGTGTAGGACTGAGGACATTCGGCTATCTGCTCCGGAGTACCCGCCGCAACGATGGTTCCTCCATTATCGCCGCCCTCGGGTCCGATGTCAATTATATAATCGGCGGTCTTTATCACATCAAGGTTATGCTCTATCACAAGCACCGTATTACCGCCGTCGGCAAGTTTATGCAGTATATCGATAAGACGGTGAACATCGGCGGAGTGCAGACCCGTCGTCGGCTCGTCGAGAATATAGATCGTTTTACCCGTGGAACGCTTCGAAAGCTCCGTCGCAAGCTTTATCCGCTGCGCCTCGCCGCCCGAAAGCGTGGTCGATGACTGCCCGATTTTGATATACCCGAGCCCCACGTCGTAAAGCGTCTTGAGCTTGTTGTATATTTTGGGGATATTCGCGAAAAACTCCACGCCCTCCGCGACAGTCATGTCAAGTACATCGAATATGTTCTTTCCCTTATAATGCACCTCAAGCGTTTCGCGGTTATATCTGTGCCCCTTGCAGACCTCGCACGGCACGAAAATGTCGGGCAGGAAGTGCATTTCGATCTTGAGGATACCGTCGCCCTCGCACGCCTCGCAGCGGCCGCCCTTTGTGTTAAAGGAAAATCTTCCCGCGGTGTATCCGCGCATTTTCGCGTCGTTTGTCTGCGCGAAAAGCTCGCGTATATCGGTGAATACTCCCGTATATGTGGCAGGATTGGAGCGCGGCGTTCTTCCTATCGGCGACTGGTCTATCATGATCACCTTATCGAGGTACTCCACACCCTTCATATCCGCGAATTTACCCGCACGGACGCGCGCCCTGTTCAGCTTTGCGACAAGGTGCTTATAAATTATCTCGTTCACAAGCGAGCTTTTGCCGCTTCCCGACACGCCCGTTACACAGGTGAAAACCCCGAGGGGAATGTCCACATCGATATTTTTGAGGTTATTTTCCTGCGCGCCGATGACCCTGAGCCATCTGTCGGACAATTGTCTGCGCTTTTCGGGGACAGGGATACGCTTATTTCCGCTCAGATACTGACCGGTTACAGACTCCTTGCATTTGAGCAGACCCTTTACATCGCCGCTGTAAATGACCTTCCCGCCGTTAACGCCAGCCTCGGGACCTATGTCGACAATATAGTCTGCGGCGCGCATGGTGTCCTCGTCATGCTCAACTACAATAAGTGTGTTACCGAGGTCGCGCAGCCTTTTCAGAGTGGCTATCAGCTTGTCGTTGTCGCGCTGGTGAAGCCCTATGCTCGGCTCGTCGAGGATATACAGCACGCCGACAAGCGAGCTGCCGATCTGCGTCGCAAGACGAATGCGCTGGCTCTCGCCGCCCGAAAGCGTACCTGCTGCCCGC
>CAMERU010000162.1 GCA_945935925.1 uncultured Clostridia bacterium
AAGGGCGGCGTTCTCGATATGGACACTCATATCGTTTCCGGCATCACTTCCCACGAGCCAGGCTACATTGACCCCGAGCTCAAGGATCTTGAAAAGATAGTCGGGCTCCAGACGGACAAGCCGCTCAAGAGAGCGTTCATGCCCTACGGCGGCATAAAAATGGCTGAGGAGGCGTGCACGACCTACGGTTACACCCCCGACCCCATGCTGCACAAGATCTTCACCGAATACCACAAAACGCACAATCAGGGCGTGTTCGACGCATATACACCCGAAATGCGCGCTGTCAGAAAGAACAAGATAATCACCGGTCTGCCCGATACATACGGCAGAGGACGTATCGTCGGCGATTACAGACGCGTTGCGCTGTACGGTATCGACAGGCTTGTCGAGGCAAAGGAATATGACCTCGCAAACTGCGGCAACGGCAAAATGCGCGACAGCGTTATCCGTCAGCGCGAGGAGCTGGCTATGCAGATACGCGCGCTCAAGGAAATGAAGGTAATGGCGGCTTCCTACGGTTGCGATATCTCCAAGCCTGCGGCAAACGCGCGCGAGGCTGTTCAGTGGACATACTTCGGCTACCTTGCGGCAATCAAGACGCAGAACGGTGCCGCAATGTCCATCGGACGCATTTCCACCTTCCTTGACATCTATATCAAGCGCGACCTCGACAACGGCGTTATCACCGAGGCAGAAGCGCAGGAGCTTATCGACCACCTCGTGCTCAAGCTCAGAATGGTCAAGTTTGCGCGTATCCCCTCCTACAACGAGCTGTTCTCCGGCGACCCCGTATGGGCTACCCTTTCCATTGCGGGCAAGGGTCAGGACGGCAGACACATGGTAACAAAGAACGACTTCCGCTTCCTGCACACTCTTGAGAACATGGGACCCTCCCCCGAGCCCAACATGACCGTTCTCTACTGCGACAAGCTCCCCGAGAATTTCAAGCGTTACGCTGCCGCTGTTTCGGTTCGCACCTCCTCTATACAGTACGAAAACGACGACGTTATGCGTCCCGTCTGGGGTGACGACTACGCTATCTGCTGCTGCGTATCCGCAACACAGACAGGCAAGGAAATGCAGTTCTTCGGCGCAAGAGCTAACCTTGCAAAGTGCCTGATGTACGCTATAAACGGCGGCGTTGACGCCAAGACAAAGGCGCAGGTAGGTCCGAAGTACCGTCCGATAACCTCCGAATACCTTGACTATGACGAGGTAATGGAGAAGTTCGACGATATGATGACATGGCTCACCAGCGTTTATGTCCACACCCTCAACCTTATCCACTATATGCACGACAAGTACAACTACGAGGCTGCCGAAATGGCGCTCATTGATACCGACGTAAGACGCACCTTCGCAACAGGTATCGCGGGCTTCTCCCACGTTGTTGACTCCCTGTCCGCTATCAAGTATGCTAAGGTAAAGTGCATTCGCGATGAGGACGGAATTGTTGTTGACTTTGAAACCGAGGGCGACTTCCCCCGCTACGGCAACGACGACGACCGCGCAGACGATATCGCGGTATGGCTGCTCGGAACGTTCCTCAAGAAGCTCAAGCAGTGCCACACCTACCGTGACTCCGAGCCTACGACATCTATCCTCACCATTACCTCCAATGTCGTTTACGGCAAGGCGACCGCTTCCCTGCCCGACGGGCGCAAGGCAGGCGAGCCGCTCTCCCCGGGCGCAAACCCCTCCTACGGCGCGGAAAAGAACGGTCTGCTCGCTTCGCTCAACTCGGTTGCAAAGCTCCCCTACGAATGGGCGCTGGACGGTATCTCCAACACGCAGACGATCAACCCCGACGCTCTCGGTCACTCCGAGAACGAGCAGGTTTCCAACCTCGTGAATATCCTCGACGGTTACTTTGAGAAAGGCGCGCACCACCTCAACGTAAACGTGTTCGGCAAGGAAAAGCTTATCGACGCCATGGAGCACCCCGAGAAGGAAGAGTATGCGAACTTCACTATCCGCGTATCGGGCTATGCAGTCAAGTTTATCGACCTTACAAGAGAGCAGCAGATGGACGTTATCTCCAGAACCTGCCACTCCACTCTCTGATTAAGTAATTACGATCAGCAATAATAAGGACAGCGCCGCATTATGCAGCGCTGTTCATTTATTAATTTATTAACGGAGGAACGAAATGAGCGAAATAACCGGCAGGATACATTCCACCGAAAGCTTCGGCGCCGCCGACGGCCCCGGGGTAAGATTTATCATATTCACACAGGGCTGCCGTATGCGCTGCCGCTACTGCCACAACCCCGACACATGGAGCGTTAAGGGCGACAGCACCTGCTCCGACATGACCGCGGACGAGCTACTGAAAAAGGCGCTCCGCTACAAAAGCTACTGGAAGTCCGATGGCGGTATCACCGTGAGCGGGGGCGAGCCGCTGCTTCAAATCGACTTCCTCACAGACCTGTTCAAAAAAGCGAAAGCCGAGGGGGTAAACACCTGTATTGACACCGCAGGCAACCCTTTCACCCGTGAGGAACCATTTTTCCCTAAATTTAAGGAGCTGATGAAGTACACCGACCTGCTCCTGCTTGACATAAAGGAGATCAACCCCGACCGCCACAGGGACATCACGGGCTTTGACAACGCGAACATTCTTGATATGGCGCGGTATCTCAGCGATATCGGAAAGCCCGTCTGGATACGTCATGTGCTTGTCCCCGGTCTGAGCGACTTCGACGAGGATCTTGACGCGCTGTCAGATTTTATAAAGACGCTGAAAAATGTACAGCGCGTTGAGGTGCTGCCCTACCACTCGCTCGGCAAGTTCAAATGGGACGAGCTCGGGATAAAATATTCCCTCGAGGACACTGCCCCGCCGACAGCGGAACGTATCGACAACGCGCAGAGTAAGCTCGGCGCAGGCAAATATTCGCAGAAATAAAAAAATTTCCCCCGATTTTTACTCGGGGATAATAAGGGATATGGACGCAAACCCGCATTACAAAAGAATTGTAGTGCCGCAAAAATCGCAGACCATACCTGAACAACTAATTAAGGACGCTTTTCGACGAAATGCGTCCTTTTTCTTTACAATAGAATAGGAGCATACACCAAGG
The DNA here is from genome assembly GCA_945935925.1 of uncultured Clostridia bacterium. Classification (GTDB taxonomy): domain Bacteria; phylum Bacillota; class Clostridia; order Oscillospirales; family Ruminococcaceae; genus CAG-115. The sequence goes on from CAMERU010000162.1 coordinate 3,087, forward strand.
TGATATAATTTCTTATATAGTTAACGCTATGAAATAATTTATGAATCCAAGAAAGCTTGTTCTTAAAACAGCAGCAGTGTTTCTTGCTGCAATGACATTGTTTTCTTCGGCAGCAAGCGCAGAGAGCGTAAATACCGCTGAAGTAAGCAGGTCATATTATGCTTCTCACGGAGATTACAAGGTACCGTTACAGGTAGATGAAACATATCAAATCAAGATCAAAAATGCTAAAGAGGACATAAAATACATCAGCAACGACGATACAAGCAGCTTTTATGTCATGGATGATAAAAGCGGCTGCCTGTCCTGCTTGGGCTGCGTTAATAGGAGTTCCCCGGCAGACTGCACCGGTACCCCAAAATACAGCTATGCGGGCTGTGTTGACTGCTTCGGAATTACCACGTCTGAGGACACCAAACCCGATGACATTCATGCAGCAGTTTATATATGCAATGGGTATTACTGCGTAAATTTCGGTGCGGAAGAGAATGGAAAAGTAAGAGCAGCATAGCCGCGTATCAGAGGCTGACCTTGCCGTGGCGTTTCTGGAGATACGCTCTTCCCTGAAGAGCGGCACGCTCAAAACAATGAAGCAGCTTGTGGACAAGTATGTTCAGCAGGTTGACATCTATCCCGATAAGATTGTGGTGAAATTCAACCTTTTCCCGCACCTGCGTCCTGTCAGACCTAATGAAACAGACTACCAAGAAGGGCATTCCGATGTGGAATGCCCCTCGCTTATTGACGCCGGAGTGCCGGACAGCATGACGGTTGACGCTCAGCGCACCGCTTTCAGCACCGGAGATGAGGGAGCTTATGCCAAAGGCATGGAGATTCTCAATAGGCTCCGGAAGTGAGCGGTAGTGACGATTGCCTGTGCATTGTGTGCAGGCTTTTTTTGCTATGATGTGTGCATTTTTATTTAAGCGGACTAATCATTAACCAAATTGTTCATAAAAATCCCAAGGATTATACTCTTTGCCGTTATATTTAATTATTAAATCTTCGGAAAAATCTCCAATTCCACCAAAAATCCGCCACCCAAATTCAGTAACACTATTTGGAATTGTAATACTTGTGAGTGATTCACCGACTGAAAACGCCCCGTCACCTATAGATAGCACACTATTAGGAATGCCGGTGCGTGACCGGGGTCTGGCTTACGCTCAGTTCATGATTTATTTTGGGGACAGATTCGCAGCTTAGGGAGACTATTCGGGGCTCTGGTCTGCTAGTCAACCC
>CAMERU010000163.1 GCA_945935925.1 uncultured Clostridia bacterium
GAGTTGTTGTCGTACTTTCCGCCCGCGTAAAGCGTGCAGAACGCAAGCTCCCAGTTGTACTTCTCCTCGTTTTTATTGTAGTCGATGGGGATTCCGCGCCCGAAGTCCTCGACTGTAACCGATTTATCGGCGTGAAGCGTGATGATAATACGCTTTCCGTAGCCCTCGCGCGCCTCGTCGATCGAGTTCGAGATTATCTCAAACACCGAATGGCGGCAGCCCTCAATACTGTCCGAGCCGAAGATAACAGAGGGGCGCAGTCTGACCTGATCCGGTCCCTTGAGAGATTTTAAATCATTATAAGATGATTCTTGTGCCATTGATTATCAACACATCCTGTTTTAATATGCATAGTAGCCTATTATATTCAAAAATACATATATAGTATATCATATACCGGAGAAAATTTCAAGTGCCGCCGAAAAAAATAACGGCGGCACTGTCGGTATTGTGGTTTTATTTGCTCGGGTCGATAAATTCGCGGTAGTCGTAAAGATACTTTACACCCGAGATCAGCGTGAGCAGCGCGGCGATCACCATCAGAACCACCCCTATTATCTGAACGGGAGCCTCGGGGATAAGTCCGAGATTGTCCGACAGAATGCGCAGGAACAGGATAACAACGATAGCTGCCATGGTTGCGGCAGTTTTAAGCTTGCCCCAGATATTCGCGGCGATGACAACTTTCTTGTCGCTGCCTGCTGCAACAAGGCGAACGCCCGAAACAGAAAATTCCCTGATAAGTATGAGAATGGTTATCCAGGCGGGAGTCCAGTGCAGCTCCGTAAAGCACACCAGCGCCGCCGCGACAAGTATCTTGTCCGCAAGCGGGTCGAGGAACTTTCCGAAGTTTGTCACCATGTTGTATTTCCGCGCGACTTTCCCGTCGAAAAGGTCGGTTATGCTCGCTGCGGCGAACAGCACTAGCGCCCAAAGATAATTCAGCGGAATGACCCCGAGGAACATGAAAAGCACGAAAAACGGGACAATTATCACCCTGAGCAGCGTCAGCTTGTTTGCCAGATTCATACTATCTCTCCAATAAGGTTATTGTCTACTACGTCGTTAATGGTTATCTTAACGAAGTCGCCTATCTTCAGACCGCGCTCCTTAGGCGCACGGAAATATATCATGCCGTCAATTTCGGGCGCGAACATGGCGCTTCTTCCGAAGTAGTGCTCGAGATACTTGTCATAGCCCTCGACGACTACCTCCGTTTCCCCGCCGATCATTCCCTCGTACAGCTCGCATACGCGCGCGTCCTGCTGTTCCTCGAGTATCTCCTTGCGGTGCAAACGCGTTTCCTCGTCCACCATATCGGGGAAGGAAGCCGCGGGAGTATTCTCCTCCTCGGAATACGCGAAGCAGCCCATGCGCTCGAAGCGCATATCCTGCGCGAACTCGCCCAGCTCGTTGAACTGCTGGGGAGTTTCCCCGGGGAAGCCCGTGATGAATGTTGTTCGGAGGGTTATTCCCGGAATTTCGCGGCGGAGCTTTGCGACAAGCTCCCTCAGCGACTTTTCGTCGCCCTTTCGGTTCATTCTCTTGAGGATTTCGCCGTTGCAGTGCTGCATGGGGATATCAAGGTACTTCACTATCTTGTCGTTGTCCCTTATGCAGGCGATAAGCTCGTCCGTAATGCGCTCGGGGTAGCAGTACAGCAGGCGTATCCATTTGAAGCCGTCGATCTTGCACAGCTCGTTCAGCAGGTCGGGCAGCGCGAGTTTGTTATAAAGGTCAAGCCCGTAGCGCGTGGTGTCCTGCGCGATTATAACAAGCTCCTTCACGCCGTCCTGCGCGAGCAGCTTTGCCTCCCCGACGATCTTTTCAATGGGACGGCTCCTGTATCTTCCGCGTATCTGCGGTATCGCACAGTAGGTGCAGCAGTTGTCGCAGCCGTCTGCTATCCTCATATATGCGTAGTGCGGCAGGGTGGAAAGTATGCGCTTTCCCTCCATGGAGTGGCTCTCCTTGTCGCCGAAGCAGCAGATATGCTCCCCGGCAGTCATCTCCTCGAATATCTCCGCGATCCTGCCGTATTCGGAAATTCCGACCACCGCGTCGACCTCGGGGAACTCCTCCGCAAACTGCCCGCGATAGCGCTCTGAAAGACAGCCCGTGACAACGATGTACTTTATCCTGCCCTCGTTCTTGAGCTCGATAAGCTCCATTATCCAGTTTATGCCCTCTTCCTTTGCGTCGGCGATAAACCCGCAGGTGTTCACGAGCACAATATCCGCAAGCCCCGGCTCCTCAACGAATGCGTAGCCGTGGTCGGCAAGCGTTGCCATCATCTGTTCGGCGTCTACCTGATTTTTCGAGCAGCCGAGCGAAACCATGGCTACCTTCATTCTTTTTTTCTCACTCATTCGGTTTTATTCCTCATCTTCATCTTCGTAATCTTCATAACCCTCGCGCTCCAGCAGCGCTTCAATGCACCGTTTGACCGCACGATAGTCATACCCGCGCCGCGCGAATGCGGCGATAGTCCTGCGGCGGTCGTCATAGTCCTGTATTTTTGCGCTGTACCTTTTCTCGAGCAGGGCGGTTATCTCCTCATCGATCTCCTCCTCGGAAAATTCCTCCAGAGTATTATCGACAAGCTCCTCGTCAAGCCCTCGGCGGAGCATTTCGTACCGCGTCCGCCGCAGACCCCACCGCTTGGTATGTATCAGATACTCCGCAAGCTTCGGAGCGTATTCCTCGTCGTTGACATAGCCTAACTCCGCCACATAATCGACAGCCGAGCGCGCAATATCCTCCCCGTAGGTCGGGAGCAGCTTTTTCATAAGCTCCCCGCGGCAATACTGCCGCGAGCCGAGCAGGTAAAGCGCGCGTCGCTTAGCCTTTCGGAGCGCGTCCGCGCCCCGTATCCGCTCGAGCGCGCCGCCGCTCAGCTCCTGCCCCTTTTTCAGCATGAACTCGTCCACCACGGAGGCGTTTATGAAATAGGTCGTTTCCCTGCTCCCGTCAAGCTCCAGCCGCCACGTTTCGCCCTTGTATTCCTCGAGCGCGGTTATCTCCATTATTCAAGCTCCTCCGAGCTGAACTCCGCGTAATCCTCGTCATCGCCTGCGGGCGCCGCTGCGGGCTTATCTGCGGGAATACCGTCCTCGGCACTGTCCTCGCCGTCGTCGGTGAACAGCAGTTCTGCGTGCTTTGAAAACTCCTCGCGCACCTTCTTCTCTATCTCATCGCAGACCGAGGGATTTTCGGTGAGATATGCCTTTACCTTTTCTCTGCCCTGACCTATCTTCATATCGTCATAGCTGAACCACGAGCCGCTCTTTTTGATGATCTCAAACTCGACAGCCGTGTCGATTATCTCGCCTATCTTTGATGTTCCCTCGCCGAACAGCATATCGAACTCCGCAACCTTGAAAGGAGGCGCGACCTTGTTCTTGACTACCTTGCACTTGGTGCGGTTTCCGATTATCTCGCCGTTTTCCTTGATAGGCTCGCCGCGGCGGACTTCTATGCGGACGGAGGAATAGAATTTCAGCGCCCTGCCGCCCGGGGTGGTTTCGGGGTTGCCGTACATAACGCCTATCTTCTCGCGTATCTGGTTGATGAATATTGCCACGCAGTTGGATTTTCCTATAACGGAGGTCAGCTTGCGCAGCGCCTGCGACATCAGCCTTGCCTGAACGCCGACGTGCGCGTCGCCCATGTCGCCGTCTATCTCCGCGCGGGTAGTCATAGCCGCTACGGAGTCAAGCACGATTATGTCGATAGCGCCCGAGCGAACGAGCGTTTCGATTATCTCCAGCGCCTGCTCGCCTGTGTCCGGCTGGGAAACGAGCATATTGTCAATGTCAACGCCGAGCTTTTTCGCATAAACGGGGTCGAGCGCGTGCTCAACGTCAATAAATGCCGCGGTACCTCCCGCTTTCTGCGCTTCCGCTACCGCCTGCAGCGAAATGGTGGTCTTACCGGACGACTCGGTGCCGTATATCTCGATTATTCTTCCCTTAGGCAGACCGCCTATACCAAGCGCGAGGTCGAGCATCAGCGAGCCTGTCGAGATGTGCTCGATGTCAAGGTGCCTGTTCTCGCCCATAAACATTATCGCGCCCGCGCCGTAGGTCTTTTCGATCTGCGCCATGGCGGTCTTGAGCGCCTTCTTCTTCTCCTCGGGGTCAACGATCTTTACGACAGGCTTCGGTGCCTTGTCCTTTTTCTTGTCCATTGCCATATTATATTACCTCCAAATTAATTTACTGTATTAAGGCAACACCGCACAATTAACGGCTAACGCCTTTTCCGTCCGCTTGCTT
>CAMERU010000164.1 GCA_945935925.1 uncultured Clostridia bacterium
TCAGTTCAAGAAGCCCGGTGTGCGGCGTTCTGTCGGGGTAGGTCAGCGCGTCCATGCAGAAGTTGCCGTCGTTGTGCCGCTCGCCGAAATCGCCGCCGTAGCCGTATTTCGGCTTGCCGTCCCCGGTGTAACCCATAATGCACGCATGGTCGCTCCACTCCCACACAAAGCCGCCGCAGAAGCGCTCGTGGGAATAGAATGCGTTGTGATAGTCCTCCAGATCGCCCGGTCCGTTGCCCATGGCGTGGGAGTACTCACACAGGATAAACGGGCGCGTTTCCTGCTCGTTTTGCAGGAATTTCCGCATATCCTCGGGAGAGGTGTACATCTGCGACACCACGTCAAGAATGTCGGTCGGTGTGTCGTCAAGACGATGTGTACTTTCGTAATGCAGCAGGCGCGTGTCGTCAAGGGACTTCACAAGTTCCCCCGCCGCAAGCATATTGGTGCCGTAGCCGCTCTCGTTGCCAAGCGACCAGAACACAACGCAGGGACGGTTGATGTCCCGCCTGACAAGGGATTCCGCCCTATCGGTTATCGCCTTTGCGAAACGCTCGTCCGAGGCAATAAGCGCGATACCGTCATAGCCCTTGCTCCACTTGAAGTCATTGTAAACCTCAACACAGCCGTGGGATTCCATATCCGCTTCGTCAATGACATACAGCCCGTACTCGTCGCAAAGCTGATAAAACAGCGGCGAATTCGGGTAGTGCGAGGTTCTCACGGCATTTATATTGTGCCGCTTCATCAGCTCCAGATCCTGCCGCATTTGCTGTACCGAAGCGTAATATCCCGTGTCGGGGTAACTGTCGTGACGGTTCACTCCCTTGAATTTCACGGGCTTTCCGTTTATCTTCACAACGCCGTTTTCGGCGGTTATTTTGCGAAAGCCCACGCGCTCGCCGATAACCTCGTCCCCCGCGGTGATGGCGAGATCGTATAGATAGGGGCTTTCGGCAGACCACAGAGCAGGGTTATCAACGCTTAACGAAACAGTAACGCCGTCGCTCGCCGAAAACCCGCCGATCACCCTGCCGTCCGCATCGGTAAGCACAGCGGAAACATCACAGCCGAACGCCGTGAAAACAAGCTCCGCAGAGGACAGATCCTCCGAAAGAACAGGCTTCACGGTGTAGCTTTGCAGCCGATTTTTCGGGCGGGAAAGCACATACACGTCACGGAATATTCCCGAAAGGCGGAATTTGTCCTGATCCTCAAGATAAGTGCCGTCGCACCATTTCAGCACGGCTGCGGTTATCTTATTTTCACCCTCGTGAAGATAGGGCGTAATGTCGAACTCCGAGGTGCAGTGCGACACCTGCGAATAGCCGACAAAATCGCCGTTTATGCAGAGATAAACGCAGCTGTCCACGCCCTCGAACACAAGGAGCCTGTCCATTCCGTCCGGGGTGTAGCCGTAATTCCGACTGTAAACTCCCACCGGGATATCATCGGGAACATAGGGCGGGTCGTAGGGAATGGGGTAGCAGACATTGGTGTACTGCGGCTTGTCATAGCCGTGAAGCTGCCAGTTCGACGGCACGGGAATAGTTTTCTCCGCCGTAACGGAAACGAAATCGTCCTCTAAATCAATTATACTGTCGTAGTATCTGAACCCCCAGTCGCCGTTCAGCAGCTCGAACCTGTCGGACAGCTCACGATCGGCGAATGCGTCCTGCCCCTCGGCAAACGGGATAAAGTAGCAGTGCTTTTCAAGCGTGTTGACGTGGAGCTGCTGCGGGTCCTCGTGGTATATCATACGGCTTTTCGGCGAGCCGTGCGCCGCTATTTTTGAGATGTCCATGTTATTCTCCTTTGTAAATTCCGATAAATGAAAGCGTTGGCTCGGTGCGGGAATCGGTTATCCTTATCCGAACAGAGTCTGCGGTGATTTTTTTCAGCGGCACTATGCGTTTATAGCCGATGACCGTTCCGCTGTAAACCTCGGTGAATACTCCGTTGTTCCCGACTTCGACGGTGAAGCTCGCCGCACGCGCCGTCGAACCAGACCGAGAACACCTCGCCGTAATTCGTGAGAAGCTCGGTCAGCTGCCCCACAAAATAATCATCGTATGCCTTGCCCTGACCGTACAGCGGACAGTTCATGTCCCACGGCGAAAGGTAAACGCCGAATTTCAGCCCGTACTTCCGACAGGCGTCGGATACCTCGCGAACCACGTCGCCCCTGCCGTTTTTCCACGGCGAAGCGGCGACGGAGTGCTCCGTAAGCTTTGTCTGCCACAGGCAGAAGCCGTCATGGTGCTTGCAGGTGAGGATAAGCCCCCTCATTCCCGCGGACTTAACCGCCCTTACCCACTGCTCCGCGTTCAGCTTTGTCGGGTCGAATATCGAAGGGCTTTCGCTGCCGTCGCCCCATTCGCGGTCGGTGAAGGTGTTCACGGTGAAGTGGATAAACGCGTAAAATTCAAACTGCTGAAAGCGTATCTGCCGCTCATGCGTGACTACCCGGGCGAGTTTCTCATCCGATATCATTTTGCTGCGCCCTCCCTGATACTTCTATAACAATTATATTCTTTGTTGACAATAATGTCAATGCATGATATTATAATTATATAACAATATGAATATAGGGAGTATGATTTTTTTGTTTTTCTGCGATTACCCGATAATACGGAATGAAAAGGAACTGCCGCTGTATCTGCTCAACATGGGTCAGCATCATTGTCAGGACCATATAATACGCGCCGAGGGCTATCCCTGTCCGCAGATTCTATACTGCACAAAAGGCAGCGGAACGCTTGTTCTTGACGGAAAGGAAATACCGATACCGCCTTTTACCGCAATATTCATGCCGCCATTCTACCCTCACGAATACTATCCCGAAGAGGACATCTGGGACATTCACTGGGTCGTTCCGGCAGGGTATGCGTCGGAGGATATACTGAAGCATTTTGGACTTACCGCTCCGACAGTATATGAGATAAGCGAAATAAACAAGCTGGAGCATTTATTCAGAAATATGCATGAAGCGATAAGGTCAGACAGCGTGTTCGGCAATTACAGAGCGTCGGGGTACTTATACGATTTTCTCATTGAGTTTTACCGCCTCATTACCTCAAAAGGAACGATCGGAACACCCAATTCGGCGCTTATCAAGGCTGTCGATCATATAAATTATAAGTATGCTTCACATATTACAATGAAGGATCTGTGCGATGTGTCGGGAGTAACCGCGCAGTATCTTTGCAAGCTGTTCAGGGACACTCTCAACACCCGCCCCATGGAATATATCGCCAAAAGAAGAATACAGGCGGCAAAGGAGCTTCTCACCGGCTCGGATAAAACGATCGAGGAGATCGCAGAGGCGTGCGGTTTCTGCAGCGCAGGATATTTTTGTAAGCTGTTCAAGAGGTATGAAGGGATCTCGCCATCAAAGTTTATAAGAAGCTGATACAAAAAAACAACCGCATAATTAACGGCTGAAGCCTTTTTCCGTCAACGACTGCCCCAAGCCGAAATTCCGGCTGCGCGATATGACGAAAGTAATTATGCGGTGTTGTCTTGTATTCAATTTCTGCCGCTTTCCTTGATCTCACCCGAGCGGTACGCATTAAGCAGCTCGCGCAGGTCGTTTATCTGCTCCAGCAGCTCCGCGCCCTTGTCGGTGTCGGAGATATTCGCGCGGCGGTCCAGCTTTTCCACCAGATGTATCTCCGGCGTAAGCTCGCTTTCCCCTGCAATAAACGGCCTGTGCTCCGCAAGGTTAAGGCTGTGCGAATCGTATATCAGCGTATATCCCGCAATTCCCGTTGCTTTCTGATATGCCTTTGAGAATCCACCGTCAATAATGAACAATTTGCCATTGCATTTAACAGGAGTCTCGCCTTTCTTTAAACGGACAGGCATATGTCCGTTTATAATATGTGATTTCTGTGGATCAAGTCCAAACTCCTCAAATATTTTATTTACAAGTTCTTCGTTTTCTACAAGCTTATAATATGCATCCTTCTTCTCGTCTTTTATTGCATCATCATCAATAAAATATCGTTCAAAAGTTGCCATTTTAGCTTTACCATAAACCGGTGAATTTTCATTTGACCAGACAAACCACAAAATATCCTGCCCCTTTTTCTTCTCCTCCGCATTATTTGTGCTAAAATAGCCTTTTCTTGCATACATTTCCAAAACGTCATACAATTCCTTAC
>CAMERU010000165.1 GCA_945935925.1 uncultured Clostridia bacterium
TGACGAAAAATCTGACTGCGCAATCTGCGCACCAGATTTAATCAGCGCTTCCTTAAAATAAAGTCAGCTGCTCGTCCTCGTCAAGGGTGTTGATAAATTCAAAAATGCTTTTCATGTCATAGTCAATACGGGCGCGCTCGCACTCGGCGGTAAAAACGCGCCACAGCGCCGCGCTGCGCGGCGAGGGCAGCTCGTAGGCGTCGCCGTATTCGCGGATATAGCGCTGCTTCAGACCGGGGAAGTGCCTGTCCAGCGCGGCGTAGTAGTGCTCCCTGTCGCCGCTGCGGAGCGTCATCCCCATTCCGAAGCTGATTATACGGCGGCAGCCCGTTTCGGCGGCGGTGCGGACTACTCCCCGCAGGTTGTCCTCCGTGTCATTTATATAAGGTAACAGCGGCGTGAACCACAGCACCGTCGGGATACCGCGCGCCTGCATTTGCGCCATGACCTCGAAGCGCCGCGCCGAGGTGCAGACGTTCGGCTCGACGATACGGCAGAGCGCCTCGTCTGCGGTCGTCACTGTCATCTGAACCACTGCCTTTGCGGTGTTATTTATGCTTTCCAAAAGGTCAATGTCGCGCATTATAAGGTCGGATTTGGTCAGCACGGAAACGCCGAAGCGCTCCCGCCCGATTATCTCAAGGCAGCGGCGCGTTATCTCAAGCTCCTTTTCAAGCGGCAGGTACGGGTCGCTCATTGCACCGGTGCCGATCATGCAGCGGCGGCGCTTTGAACGCAGCGCGGCGGCAAGCAGCTCCGGAGCGTTCTCCTTCACCTCGATGTCCTCGAATGCGTGCGGCATATTGTAGCAGTCGCTCCGTGCGTCGCAGTAAATGCAGCCGTGCAGGCAGCCGCGGTAAACGTTCATACCGTTTTTCGCCGATAACAGCCCCTTTGCGCGGACAAAATGCATTTTATCGCCCCCGTTCATTTACTTGCTCCATATGAACATTATATCCTCTAAGTAAAATAATGTCAAGCGAAAAACCGCATAACAAAGCCGTTTGCTGCATATGCTAGTAATATTGCATAAACAGTTATTAAAAAATATGTGCGGGTTTGTAGGATTTTTTTAAAAAAACACTTGACAAATCCTCAAAAACATGATAAATTATATTTAGCACTCAGAGGGGTTGAGTGCTAAACAAGGCTTACCCCAAAAAACGGAAAGGATGGTCGGCGTGGATACAAGAGCAATGAAGATACTTGCGGCGATAGTCGACGAGTATATCCGAACAGGCGAGCCTGTCGGTTCAAAGGCTCTGGCGGAAAGAGATGATATTTCGGTGTCTTCCGCGACCATAAGAAACACGATGGCTGCCCTCGAGCAGGACGGCTACCTCGATCACCCGCACACCTCGGCGGGCAGAGTCCCGACCTACAAGGGCTTCCGTTATTACATCGACAACCTGATGTCCCCCGAGCCGATAGACGAGCTGAAGCTTGCGGAGATAGACGATCTTCTCGGGGACAGCGCCGTGACCGACGAGGCGATAATCGAGAGCGCGTCCACCGCGCTCGCCGAGATAACGAAGTGCGCCGCTATATCGACGAACCATTCCTCAAAATTCTCGGTCATCACAAAGGTTGACGTTATCCCGACGGGCAGGCGTATGTATGTGCTGCTGCTCATCACGTCCAACGGCTCGATAAAGAACAAGGTCTGCCGAATGGAATTTGACCTCACCAACGAGCAGATGGCGGATTTCACGATGTTCCTCAACGAGCATCTCCGCGGCGTGAACCTTGAGAATATGTCAGAGGAATATATCGAAAAGGTAGCGCAGGCGCTCGGCGGGTATATGCTGTCGCTGTCGCCGCTGCTCCATGCGGTGTACGAGCTGTCCGAGGAGATGATGAGGGACAGCGTTGAGGTCAGGGGCGAGGCTAACCTCCTTGCCTGCACCGAGTTCCCGATGGACGATGTGGTGAGATTTCTCTCGCAGAAAAGCGAGCTCTCGGGAATGCTTGACAACGCGCTTTCGGGGATAAATATCCGCTTCGGCGAGGAGTCCGACGAGTTCGCGATATCAAATTCAACGCTCGTCAGCGCGAATTACTACAAGGACGGAAAGCCCGCAGGCACTATCGGTGTTATTGGTCCGTTAAGGCTGGATTACCGCAAGGTTATCCCTTATATAGAATATCTGAGCCGAAAGGTATCGCGGATGCTTTCGCAGGAAAGCCCCGCGCAGATAGAAAGCGAGGAGAAGGATAAGAATGACAAATAGCGAAGAATTGCATAAGGAAGATGTCGTAAGCGACGCCGCAGAGGAAGCGGAAACCCCAACAGAGGAAGCCGCTGCCGACGAAGCGCCCGCAGCCGAAGCCCCCGCCGAGGAAGCCTCAAACGAGGACAGCGAGGCGGAAAAGGTGGCTGCCGAGCTTGCTTCCGTTAAGGATCAGCTGCTGCGCACCATGGCGGAATACGACAACTTCAGAAAGCGCTCCGCACGCGAGAAGGACGCCCTGCGCGCGGATATAATCACAACGGTCACCTCGCAGTTCCTGCCGGTCATGGATAATCTTGTGAGAGCTCTCGAGGCGGACTGCACCGACGAAAACTACAAGAACGGCGTTCAGATGATCTACGACAGCTTCATGACGACATTGAAAAATCTTGGGGTCGAGGAGATCGAGAGCGACGGCGCGGATTTCGATCCCGCCATGCATCAGGCTGTTCAGCGCGTTGACGACAGCGGGCTGGATAGCGGCAAGGTCGCAAAGACATTCGCAAAGGGCTATAAAATAAACGGTAAGGTCATCCGCTTCGCAATGGTAGCGGTGGCAAACTGATAAGTTAAATTGAACGGAGGAAATCATTATGGGAAAGATCATTGGTATTGACTTAGGTACAACAAACAGCTGTGTATCCGTTATCGAGGGCGGCGAGCCCGTTGTTATCACAAATTCCGAGGGCAGCAGAACAACTCCTTCGGTCGTAGCGTTCACAAAGGACGGCGAAAGACTGGTAGGTCAGCTTGCTAAGAATCAGGCTGTGCAGAACCCCGAAAAGACCGTTATTTCCATCAAGCGCCACATGGGCAGCGATTACAAGGTAGACATCGACGGCAAGAAGTACACTCCTCAGGAGATCTCCGCGATGATACTCATGAAGCTCAAGAGCGACGCGGAAGCTTACCTCGGCGAAAAGGTAACGGACGCCGTTATCACCGTTCCCGCATACTTCACCGACTCCCAGCGTCAGGCAACAAAGGACGCAGGTCAGATCGCGGGTCTGAACGTTCAGCGTATCATCAACGAGCCGACAGCCGCTGCGCTTGCATACGGCGTTGACAAGGAAGAGGAGCAGAACATCGTTGTATATGACCTCGGCGGCGGTACGTTCGATGTTTCCGTTATCAACATCGGCGACGGCGTTCAGGAGGTTCTTGCAACGGCAGGTAACAACCACCTCGGCGGCGATGACTTCGACCAGAGGATAATCGACTTCCTCAAGGACGAGTTTAAGAAGTCCGACGGTATCGACCTGTCTAACGATAAATTCGCAATGCAGAGATTAAAGGACGAGGCGGAAAAGGCGAAGATCGCGCTTTCCAACTCCACATCCGTAAACATCTCCATTCCTTATATCACAGCGGACGCAACAGGCCCCAAGCACCTCAACGTAACGCTTTCGAGAGCTAAGTTCAACGACCTTACCTCCGACCTCGTTGAGTCCACCATGGGACCGCTGAAGCAGGCTATAAGCGACTCCGGTCTGTCCAAGAGCGATATCCACAAGATACTGCTCGTAGGCGGCTCGACCCGTATCCCCGCAGTTCAGGAAGCGGTAAAGAACTTCCTCGGCGCAGAGCCCTTCAAGGGCATCAACCCCGACGAGTGCGTATCCATCGGCGCGGCTATTCAGGGCGGCGTTCTTAATAAGGAAGTAAGCGGTATCGTTCTTCTCGACGTAACTCCTCTGTCCCTCGGTATCGAAACAGCGGGCGGCGTCTGCACGAGAATGATCGAAAGAAATACCACCATTCCTACCAAGAAGTCGCAGGTATTCTCCACCTACGCGGACAATCAGCCCAGCGTTGACATCAACGTACTTCAGGGCGAGCGCGAGTTCGCAAAGGACAACAAGTCCATCGGTAACTTCCGTCTTGACGGCATTGCTCCCGCTCCCCGTGGTATCCCGCAGATCGAGGTAAC
>CAMERU010000166.1 GCA_945935925.1 uncultured Clostridia bacterium
AAACGGCAGATTTTCCCGTCCCGAGGGTCAGCCCGAGGACAGCTTCTCAACGATAAGAAGCTTTTCCGAGGCAGAAAACGGCGACATCTACGCTTCGGGCTCGTCCGGTCTTGCGAGGATATCGGGCGGCGTTATGTCCGTATATGATACTCCCGAGCTTTCCGGTCAGACCGTCTATTCGTCCGCTGTCGACAAGTACGGGCGCATCTGGTGCTGCACCAACTCGGGCTGCTGCATAATCCGGCCCGACGGTACATCGGTAGGTCATCTCGATGGCAGCGCTGTCTTTTCGGGCGGCGGCAATATATACAGCCTCGCAACGGGAGAGGACGGAAAGGTTTGGTGCGGCTCCGACAGCGATGTACTCGCCGAAATATCCTTTAAAGGAGAGGAGCTTGACGAAAAGGGACTGGATATAACGCTGCACAAGACGGGGAATGTATTTATCCACGACAGCCTTGACACCCTTTCGGACGGCGTTGCGGTGAACGGTCTGCGCGGCTTCGGTATTTTCCGCGGCGGCAGCTTCATTGAGTTCGGCGAGGACGAGGGCGCTTCCTCCGTGGAGGGCTCCTGCATTGACTATGAGGGCAATATATGGCTTGCCTCGTCAACAAACGGCGTTGTGAAATTCACACAGGGTTGCTATTCCACCCCGAACAGCCATGCGGGCTTGTCGGGGAGATCCCTTAACACCATTGTCGGTCAGGACGGATATTTCTTCATGGGCACGGACAGCGGTCTGATAGTTTGCAGCAGCAGCTGGGATCCGATAACGAACGAGCTCACCGAAGTGCTTGACGGGCGCCGCATACGGCACATTATAGCCGACAAAAGCGGCTTCGTCTGGATAGCTTCCTATTCGGACACGCCCGTTATCAAATGCGACCCCGAAACATGGGATATCACCTGCTTCACGCAGGAGGACGGAATTGCCGACAAAAGCGCGAGAACGCTCCTTGAAATGTCGGACGGCTCTGTCGCGGTCGGTATGCAGAACGGGATCAGCATTATTTCTCCGTCGGGTAATATTAAAAGCTATACGGATTTCACCTACCCCGCCATACTATGCATGACCGAAACCGACAGCGGTACTCTCCTTGCGGGCAGCGACGGCGGCGGCATATATGAAATAGACGGCGACAACATCACGGTGCACAGCTATTCCGAGGGACTTGACAACGGCATAATCCTGCGCATTACCGCCGACTCCGAGCCCGACTGCTACTTTGTTAGCACGAGCAGCGGACTGTTCTATTACGACGGCAGGAGCTTCCGCAAGCTTGTTAACCTCAACAAAACCTCGGGCAACATATTCGATATGTACATTATTGAGGACAAGCTTTATCTGCTTCAGAACAGCGGTATTCTTGCCATATCCCGCGAGGGCGTTATCACCGACTGCGGCGCGCCCGCTATATTGTACAGCTTTGAGCACGGGCTTTCGGGCTCTCTTTACGCAAACTCATGGCACTGGCTCTCGCCCGACGGCAGGCTTTATCTTGCGACAAGCAGCGGGGTGAGCATTTTCGGCTTCAGCCCGCCCGAGAGTATTCTCCCCAAGGGCGCAGTCAACAGCATTACCGTCGACGGAACGGTATATGACCACCCGACCTCGCTTGAACTCAAAAAGAGAGCGCACCGTCTGACAATAGACTTCGCCGCGCTGTCCTACACAAACACAACGCGCCTCTCCGTTGCCTACAAGCTTGACGGCTTTGACACAGAGGAAACGGTCATCGACGGCATAAAAAGCACAAATATCAGCTATACCAACCTACCGGGCGGCGAATATTCCTTTATTATGAAGATATTCCTGACCGACGACCCCGAACAGTGCGCAACATATTCCATTCCCATAAATAAGGAAAGGGCGTTCACGGAAAAGCCGGGGTTCGTGGCGCTTGTCGTGATCGGCGGGCTGGGAATTACCGTGGGAATAACGACCCTTATACTTTATACAAGGATAAGGGTCATGAAAAAGCGCCAGAAAACCTATAAGGCGATCATCGACCAGTCGCTCAAGACATTCGCGGGAACGATCGACGCAAAGGACAAATACACCAACGGTCATTCGCTGCGCGTTGCGAGATACTCACAGGAGCTGTCAAAGCGATTGAACATGAGCAAGGAAGATCAGGAGCGCATTTACTACATCGCCATGCTGCACGATATCGGCAAGATCGGCATTCCCGATAACATTCTGAACAAGCCCGGAAAGCTGACCGATGAGGAACGGGAAATAATTCAGCGGCACCCCGCGATCGGTGCCGATATACTCAAGGATTACACCGCGATCGAGGGCATTGCCGACGGCGCAAGATACCATCACGAGCGTATCGACGGAAAGGGCTACTGCAAGGGACTTTCGGGGGACGATATCCCGCTTGTGGCGCGGATAATCGGCGTTGCGGACACATACGACGCAATGTCAAGCAAGCGCTGCTACCGCGAATCGCTCTCCTCCGATTATATCATCGAGGAACTGAAACGCGTCGCAGGGACGCAGCTTGACCCCGACATTGTTCCGCATATGCTCGATATGATAGCGGACGGCACTGCTCCGATCATACTTGAGGACGAAAAATAATATAAAGACAGCCTGACATTTTTTCATGTCAGGCTGTTTTGTTATGCTGTTACTTTATCGTAACGCTGTTATTCAGCACGAGCGTGCTGTAAAGGAAAAGCACGTCCTGCCCGTGGAAATCAACGAACATACCGAGCAGCTTCGGCGACAGATATCGTATATCGACCAGCGTCACCTTCGAATATCCCTCCGCGAAAAGCGGCGCAATGGAGCTGCCGAATGAGTCGCGGAATATTATCAGTTCTTTTTCGGTGGTAGCGTTCGGGTTTTCAATGGTGAGCAGCGACTTTGCCCCCGAAAGGAATATCTCATACGGGTCTTTGCCCGCCGCGAGCTCCATGTTGTACACGTCGATATATGATTCCGTTTCCGCGTCGTAAACGGTGCAGTCGGACATAAAGCCGCTCTCAAGATACACAAGCTTATCGGGCTCGACGGAGATATCCGCCTGCCTGCAATGAACTCCGTAAAACGGCTCGGGAAGCTCGTTGAGCGTATATTCTGCCGAAAGAGTAACGCCCATCACAGACGCAATATGCGCGGCGATGTCCGTTATGTTTTCCTGTTTCCAGTGCGTGTCGGTGCGGTAATAATCGGAGAGCTCCAGCATGGGGAAAATGTCGATGTATTCCGCAAACGGCATATTCTCGGTGAGCGTTCCCGTCAATGCAGAGTAATCAAGCGACGGGAAGCCGTTTTTCTCGGCAAGGAAGTAATTCTTATCGGGGATAACGCTGACATATACGCTGCTGCCGCTGTCCTTCAGATACTCCTCGTAAACAAGCTCAAAGCGCGACGCCGCGTATGTAACGGACTTCTCATCAAGGGGATAATTCAGCTTTGACGCATAACCGTCAGCAACATATACGCCGTTTTCATCGCGTTCGCCGGGGACATATTCCGAGTTTTCCCCGTTTTCGGACGGAGAGGTTACTGCGCTGCTCTCCCCCGTTTGCTGTGACGCGGAGCTTTCGGGGGTATTGACTTCAGATGATGTGTCAGCGGGCTGCGCAGCACAGCCGCACAATATTACTGCCGACAAAACTGCGGCTATAATTCTGTAATTCTTCATTATAAAATAGGCTCGTCAACCAGTATTTCTGTGGAGGAATACGCTTCCGCGAGGTGAGCAGCGAATGCGTCTATCTGCGCGTTCTTGCCGTATGCGCTGATCATGTAATCGCCGACAACGGCAACTATCAGCTTATCCGGGAAACCGCAGCACCACATACGATTCTGAATGTTCGCTCTTATTTCCTCGCTGAGCGCCGCGGTGTCCGTTCCGTCAACAAGGTGATATGCGCCGGCGGTGAATGTGTTCTGGTTCATCATGTGCATGAGCGTTGCCGCGCTGTCAATGCAGCCTGCCTGCGCTGCGGGGAAGCCCGCAACATTGTCGATAAGCTCCGGATCTTCAAGGCTGAACGAACCCGCGCCCTCAATAAGCTCGCCTGTACTGAAATCACCGCCCGTTGCCGCAAATCTCTCGTCATCTCCGAAAAGGGCGTATGTATTGTTAAGCCGCTCAACGGGATCCTC
>CAMERU010000167.1 GCA_945935925.1 uncultured Clostridia bacterium
ACCAGTAATTGAATTGTTATGCCTTAAAACCTGCCGCCGCGCCAAAGCTAACGAACGTTTTCTGGCATTATTATACCACACCCCTGTTCACTTGTCAAGGAGGATTGTCAAAATTGAACCGTGATCATCAGATTTTTTTTGATTTTCTCTTGACATTGGAAACATACTCGGCTATAATAATATACAAGGGAACGAACGTTAGCGCATAAGGAGTGATACATCATGG
Organism: uncultured Clostridia bacterium; assembly: GCA_945935925.1. GTDB lineage: Bacteria > Bacillota > Clostridia > Oscillospirales > Ruminococcaceae > CAG-115. The sequence continues at coordinate 227 of CAMERU010000167.1, forward strand.
AAAAAATGACGACAAAAGACAGGATACTGGATTCGGCGCTTACACTGTTTTCCGAAAAAGGCTATGACGGTGTGGGTGTTGACCTCATCGCAGAAAATGCGGGAATAAAAGGGCCGTCGCTGTATAAGCACTTCAAGGGTAAAGAGGATATTCTGAATGCGCTTATCGAAAAGGCGGAGAGCTACTATGAAGCAAACTTCGGCTCAACGGACGATCCGGGCAAGACGCCTGCTTCAATGAATGAGCTTGTTACTCTTTCGCTGAAAAGGATACTGTTTACCTTTCACGACCCTATGATTAGAAAAGTGCGCAGAATGCTGACTATGGAGCAGTTCCGCAATCAAAGCATTGCCCTGCTTACCACAAAATACAATATCGACAGCGTACAGGGGCTGTATCAGCGGATATTTCAGGAAATGATGGATAACGGCATTATGAAACAGGACGACCCGAAGCTGCTTTCCATGTCCTTTGCGGCGCCGGTATCGCTGCTGATCCAGATGTGCGACAGAGAGCCTGAACGCGAGCAGGAGGCAATGGAGCGAATTGAGATATATTTCCGGTATTTTGCGGAGCAGCACGGTAAATAGTTTGAGCTCAATATAGCTTTTCTGTACAGTTGGTTTCCTTTAAAGCGATATGGAACATTCCTGCTTTTGGTACAACTGAAAACCTCCCCAAAGGACGCACCATTCATACCGATCTGAATTCAACACAAACAGGACTGCCGCCTATGAGAAATAAACGTGGCAGTCCTTTTTTTATCATAATTAATAATTAAAATATTTTTAAAAGGGTCTTCTCAAAACGGTCAACGGTATTATAATATCATTGACCGAAACAGTCAAGGAGGAAAACATGAACGAGAAATTCTTTTCCCTGCCCGAAGAAAAACAGCTTGCTATGATAAATGCGGGCTATCGTGTGTTCTCACAGAACAGCTACAAGAAAAGCCCTGTAAGCGAGATCGCCGCCGAGGCAGGTATAAGCAAATCCCTGCTTTTCCACTATTTTCGGAACAAGCGTGAGCTTTACCTTTATCTGATACAGAAAGCGGCTGATACTACCTATAAGTATCTATATGAGTTTGGCTGCGGCGAAGAAGATGATTTCTTTGAGATCATGTACCGTGGCTTAAAGGCAAAGGTCGCTCTTATGAAAAAATACCCAGACCTCACCTTTTTCACGCTCAAGGCATACTACGAAACCGACCCGGAGGTGTGCGGCGATATCCAGAAAATCATCGGGAGAATAGCTTCATTCAATGCGAACGCAAAATTTCTTAAAATAGATCCCGAAACATTTGTAGAGGGCATTGATCTGAAGATGATGTACACGGATATGTACCTAGCGTACGAGGGTTATCTGTGGGAGAAATCACATCAAGGAAAATTTGACGCCGACGAGGTTGAAAAGGACTTTGAGAAAATGATCGATTTCTGGAAGAAGATCTATAAATGAGCATTATCGAAACGAAAAAGCTAACTAAATACTACGGAAAAAGCCGCGGGATAATCAACCTTGATCTGAGCGTTTCCGAGGGCGAATTCTTCGGCTTCATCGGGCCAAACGGTGCAGGAAAGTCCACCACGATACGAACTCTGCTAGGTTTGATCTATCCCACTTCCGGCGAAGCAAGAATTTTCGGCAAGGATATTATTCGTGACAAGGCTGAAATTCTTTCAGACATTGGATATATGCCGTCCGAAGCCACCTTTTACAACGGAATAAAGGTCAAGGAGATCATTTCGCTTTCCGCAAAAATTCGCAAAGCAGACTGCTCCGCCGAAGCCGACAGACTCTGCGAAAGGCTTGCGCTTGACAAAGAAAAGCGCGTTGACGAGCTATCTCTAGGCAACAGGAAAAAGGTTTCGATCGTCTGTGCGCTCCAGCATAAGCCGCGTCTTTGTATCCTTGACGAGCCTACCAGCGGTCTTGACCCGCTTATGCAGAAGGAATTCTTTGATATACTCAAAGAGCGTCACAGCGGCGGCGCAACGATCTTCCTGTCCTCTCATGTTCTTTCCGAGATACAGAAAAACTGCTCACGTGCGGCAATAATCAAGGACGGCAGGCTTATCGCTCTTGACAGCGTGGAGAACCTGTCAAAAACCAGCGCCAAGCGCGTGACGCTCCACGGAGTGACCGAGATCCCCGGAAGCTTTTCGGCAAGGTCGGTGGAAATAAACGGCGACAGCGTTTCGTTCCTGTATAGCGGCGGCATCAAGAACTTGCTTAACTCCGCAAGCGCACTGCCGATCTACGATATGACGATAACAGAACCGACCCTTGATGAGATCTTCATGCACTACTATGAGAAAGGCGGCGAAAACTGATGACGATATACATAAAAGAGCTTAGACAAGCCTTTAAGTCCCTTTGTATCTGGAAAGCTTCAATTGCGTTTATGATGTTAGTGTGCATACTGCTTTTCCCAGAAATGAAAGGCGAAATGGACAGCGTGAGCGATATGTTCGCGAATATGGGCGGATTTTCCGCCGCATTCGGCATGGATAAGCTCAGCTTCGGCGAGCTTATGGGATTTTACGGGATCGAGTGCGGAAATATCCTTGGGATAGGCGGCGGATTCTTCGCGGCGCTTGCCGGAATTTCAGTTCTTGCCAACGAGGAAAAGGAACGCACAGCCGAATTCCTGCTGACCCACCCCGTAAGCCGGTTTTCAGTCATTACGCAGAAGCTATTATCCGTACTGACGCAGATCATTGTTCTTAATCTTGTCGTTGTCGGCGTAAGCCTTATTTCAGCCGCAGCTATCGGAGAAAATTTTGAAATGAAGGAATTCATTCTCATGCATTTTGCATTTCTGCTAATGCAGCTTGAGATCTCCTGTATCTGCTTCGGTATTTCCGCATTCATAAAGCGCGGCAGTATCGGCATAGGTCTGGGACTCGCTCTCGCTCTTTACTTTATGAATATTGTGTGCAACATAAGCGAACAGGCAGAATTCCCTGCCTTGTACGCAGCTTCCATAGCGCGGTAGGTGCCGTAATAGTCGTTAAACGGCTGGTGAATGAGCATGAGGTCAACGTAATCCGTTCCGAGCTTGCGCAGCGATTCGTCGATAGAAGCAGCCGCATTTTCGTAGCCGCCGTTGGTTATCCAGATCTTTGTCGTGAGGAAAAGCTCGCTGCGGGGTACTCCGCACTTCTTTACTGCGCTGCCTACGCCCTCCTCGTTGCCGTAAGCCTGTGCGGTGTCAATGGAGCGGTAGCCTACGCTTATCGCGTCCAGAACACAGCGTTCGCATTCCTCCGCGCCTACCTGATACACGCCGTAGCCGAGTACGGGCATTTTTACTCCGTTGTTAAGTGTTACAAATTCCATTGTGATTTCCTCCATATATTGTTGTTTATGTTTATCTACTGTTATTCGCCCCTGCATTCCAGCAGAATTTCGTAAATCTCGTCATGTGTAAGGCGCTTGCAGCAGCCTGCGGTTATGTTGGTTGAATCCGCGACCGCTTTGTAATCGGTGTTTTCGTGAAGTCCCATTTCCTTGAATGTCGTCGGCAGCCCTATTTCGCGGATAAATTCGGCGAGAGCCTCAACGCCTGCGATTGCGGTTTCAGCGGCGGTTTCCCTGTCGGCAATACCCCAGACATTCCGTGCGAACCTCTCTGCGCCGCTGCCGCAGATATGACGGTACAGAACCGGGTGAATTACAGCAAGTCCCTGCCAGTGGTTACAATCGTTGTA
>CAMERU010000168.1 GCA_945935925.1 uncultured Clostridia bacterium
CCCGTCGGTCCGAAAGCGATCTGCTTGCCGTGGTCGAGCCAGAGCACCTTGTTGCAAAGCTTCCGAATTTGCGGGATCGAGTGGGAAACGAGAATGGTAGCCTTACCGTTCTCAATTATTTCCATCATCTTTTTTTCGCTTTTGCCGCGGAAGCCGCCGTCGCCGACCGCAAGGACCTCGTCAAGAATAAGCACCTCGGGGTCGAGCATACTTGCGATGGAGAATGCAATTCTCGCCTTCATGCCGCTTGAAAGCTGCTTGAAAGGCAGCGTTTCGAAATCCTCCAGCTCGGCAAAGCGGATTATATCGGGATATTTTTCGTCCATGAAAGCGCGGGTGTAGCCGAGCAGCGCGCCGCGCAGATATGCGTTTTCTTTAAGGTTAAGGTCGCCGTCGAAGCCGCTGGCAAGTTCCAGCAGGGCGGAAATTTTCCCGTTGACCTTCACGGTGCCGGTCGTCGGCACCATTATCTGGGTAACGGCTTTCAGCAGCGTGGATTTTCCCGCACCGTTGATGCCGATTATGCCGAGCATATCGCCCTGCATAACGGAAAAGCTTACGTCGTTCACCGCCATGAAGCTACGGACATTGTATTTGTGGGTGAGCTTCTTGATGACGAATTCTTTAAGACCGATGTTGCGCAGGTCGCCGGTGACATATTTTATAGAAACATTTTTAACTTCAATTATCGGTTTGCTCATTTTTCCCCCATCAGATATAGTACAGGAATTTGTAGTTGTTTTTCTTGTAAATCAGCGCGCCGATGAGCAGCACGGCTATCGCGTATCCCGCCGCCATAAGGTGCACATAAAGCGACGGTATCTCCGCTCCCAGAATTATTGAGCGGAAGTAGCTGATGTACACATAAACGGGGTTGAGGTAAAAAAGCTGCTGCACAGCGGGAGAATAAACGTCAATGGAATAGAAAATCGCGGAAAGATACATCAGCAGCAGCGTGAAAATATCGTAGAGATACTTCATGTCGCGGAACATAACGTACAGCGCGGAAAGAATAAGCCCAATGCCGAGGTTGAACACCACAAGACACCCGATGGGGTACAGCAGAAGCACGAACTTCCATGTAAACGAAACGCCGTCTATCAGACAGAAGATAAACATTACGAGTATATTTATCCCGAAATTTATCAGCGAGGAAACGTTTTTCGAAAGAAGGAACATATATTTCGGAACGTTGATCTTAGAAAAAATGCTTGCATTTCCGTACAGCGCCATCATTCCGGTCGCTGTGGATTCCTTAAAATAGCTGAAAATAAGGTTTCCGCAGAACAGGAAGATGGTGTAGTGATTTATCGTTCTGCCGAAGAACTGCGTGAACACCAGTGCCATTACGCCCAGCTGCATAAGCGGTCCGAGAATGCTCCACAGCATTCCGAGCACGGTGCGCTTGTATTTTTTCGTAAAATCCCGCTTTACCAGCTCTTCAAACAGAAAGCGGTTTTCTTTCATTTTCTGAACAAAATTCATTTATTCACCTTATCTTTGGTCGTACATTCTTTTGTAATGCTCCTTGTATTTGCCGCTGATGATATGCTCCCACCAACTGCGGTTGTCAAGATACCACTGTATCGTTCTGCACAGTCCGTCGGCAAACTCCGTTTCGGGCGTCCAGCCAAGCTCCGCGTGTATTTTTGACGGGTCGATGGCATAGCGCAGGTCGTGACCCTTTCGGTCGGAAACGTGCGTTATAAGGCTCTCGGGTTTGCCGAGAGCACTGCAAATCAGCCTCACAATGTCGATGTTTCTCATCTCGTTATGCCCGCCGATATTGTACACCTCGCCGACTGTTCCTCCGTGAATGATAAGGTCGATCGCGCGGCAGTGATCCTCAACATAAAGCCAGTCGCGGACGTTAAGACCCTCGCCGTAGACGGGAAGCGGCTTGTCGTTCAGCGCGTTAATTATCATCAGCGGTATAAGCTTTTCGGGGAACTGATACGGCCCGTAGTTGTTGGAGCAGCGGGATATCGTCGCGGGGAGCCCGTAGGTGCGGTGATACGCCTGCACCAGCAGGTCAGCCGCCGCCTTTGAAGCGGAATAGGGGCTTGACGTGCGTATCGGCGACTCCTCGGTAAACAATAAATCGTGCCTGTCGAGCGGAAGGTCGCCGTAGACCTCATCGGTCGACACCTGATGAAATCTGCGGACACCATACACACGGCAGGCGTCCATAATATTCTGCGCACCGATCATGTTTGTATTCAGGAACACTCCCGGGTTTTCGATGGAGCGGTCAACGTGGCTCTCCGCCGCGAAATTAACAACGATGTCGGGGCGTGTTTTCTCAAAAATGCGGAACACTGCGCCGCGGTCGGTTATATCCGCCCTGAAAAATCGGAAATGCGGGTCATCAATCACATTCGCGAGGGTTTCGGTGTTGCCCGCGTAGGTGAGGCTATCAAGGCAGACTATCTCATATTTTGGGTGGAATTTCAGCATATAATGCACGAAATTTCCGCCGATAAATCCCGCGCCGCCGGTTACAATGACATTCATTGCACGAAAATCAATCTCTGAAATAGATATCTCTTGTATATACCTTGTCGGCGAAGGGGTTAAGCTCGTCGGACATTCGGTTTGCGGCGATCACATCGGACATCTGCACAAACTCACCGAAGTCATGAACGACCTTGTAGCCGCAGAATTCGTCCTGCGACAGCGTCGGCTCGTAAATTACTATCTGCGCGCCCTGCTCGCCGAGAAGCGCCATGACGGTCTGGATAGCGCTCTGTCGGAAGTTGTCGGAATTTGCCTTCATGATAAGGCGGTAGATACCGACAACCGGGTTCGCCTTGCCTGCCTTTTTAATTATGCTGTCGGCGATGAACTGCTTTCTGGTGCCGTTTGCGGAAACTATCGCGCGTATAATTTCCTCGGGCACGCCGTTGTAGTTCGCCAGAAGCTGCTTGGTGTCCTTGGGCAGGCAGTACCCGCCGTAGCCGAAGGAGGGGTTGTTATAATGCGAGCCTATGCGCGGGTCAAGACCGACGCCCTCGATTATCTGCTTTGCGTCAAGGCCCTTCATCTGCGCGTAGGTGTCAAGCTCGTTGAAGTAGCTTACGCGCAGCGCGAGGTATGTATTGGAGAACAGCTTTACAGCCTCCGCCTCGGTGGGGTCAAGGAAGAGGACGGGGATATCCTCCTTGATGGCGCCCTGCTTGAGAAGCTCTGCGAATTTGTGCGCCGCAGCGGTGACGCGTTCGTTCCCCTCGGGCGCGCCGACGATTATTCTTGAGGGGTAGAGGTTGTCGTAAAGCGCTCTGCCCTCGCGAAGAAATTCGGGGCTGAATATGATATTTTCGGTGTTGTATTTCTCGCGGACTGACATGGTATATCCGACGGGCACGGTTGATTTTACTATCATAACGGCGTTGGGGTTTACCTTCAGCACCTGCTCGATGACGGCTTCCACGGAAGAGGTGTCGAAATAGTTTTTCTCGTCGTCGTAGTTGGTGGGGGTGGAGATTACAACGAGGTCGGACTTGCTGTATGCGCTCTCGCCGTCGGTGGTGGCGGTGAGGTCAAGCTTTGCGTTTGCGAGGTACTCCTCTATTTCCTTGTCCGATATGGGCGATTTTTTGTTGTTTATCATCTCGACCTTTTCGGGGATGATATCAACGGCGTAGACAGTGTTGTGCCGGGCAAGTATTATCGCATTTGACAGACCGACATAGCCTGTTCCGGCTATCGAAATTACCATTTTGTGAGCTCCTTTTCCTTTATTGATATGCCCCCAGATAACATCCGCACCGACCAAAAAAGCGGATAATCACGTTCAGGCAATTGCATTCATCTTTGGATATTATACATCAATACGCAATTTTTGTCAATACATGTTATAATAAGGCGGTTGGGAGAAAAATTCAATGTCAG
>CAMERU010000169.1 GCA_945935925.1 uncultured Clostridia bacterium
CCGACAGCGGTATCGCTCCCGGTACTAAGTGGGAAGATATCCCCGAGGATTGGGTATGCCCCGTTTGCGGTCTCAGCAAGGATATGTTCCAGCCGGAGTAATTTGTAACCGAATAGCGAGAGGGCGGGTTCCGTTTGGAATCCGCTCTTTTTGTGTTATTTGCAATAATCAGCCCCTACTTGCTGAGCGAATGAAGATATACTTCTATCAATCCAAGTGCGGTTTCACGCTCTCTTGCGGAGCAATCGTTCAACCTGTCGAATATTTCCTCCTGCCGGCTGTCAAGCGCTGCTTCGGCGTCAACAAATATCTCATTTGGAGTTATGTGCAGAGCGTTGTAAATTCCTATCATCGTTTCGGCACGCATATTTGACGAACCACGCTCAATATCCGCATAGGTTCTGTCGAACAAATTTGCCCGTTCGGCTACTTCAGCTCTGGTCAAACCGGACCGTTTTCTGATTTCATACAGTTTATTTCCTATTATGTGCATATTTGTGACAAGCATTATTCTTCCTCCTTTTTTGACCTATATATGAATTATACTTCCCTTTTCTCTTGACAAACAGGAAGTAATGGCGTATAATTAAGGAATAATAGTTCCTGTTATATTATTATGTCTGAAAGAGGTATATTTATGGGTAGCAATGATATTTCACCGGAAACATCTGTTCTTAATAAAAAAACAGACGACATTTTGAGAGAAATGAAAAAGCATTTGTCAAATGACGAGTATGTTCTTGCCAAAAAAGCCTATGATATCTTTAACGAAAAAGTCGGGGAATATTTATTAAGCGTACTAAATCATGTTGAAGCATTACAAGATAATACCCGCGCAATAACTACAAAGAAAATAGACCCATACATAGCAGGCGGTGCAATGAACGGTATTGCCGGACCTGTCGCCGGTGTTGCAACCGCTATAAGTGCGGATAATCGCAATAAGTCTATTGATGAAGCACGGAAAGAAACAGCGCAGAGAAAAATTCAAACTCAAGTTAGTGAATCTTCAGCTGAAACGTCATTAAAAAGAGCTTATGAAGATGTTATGAGATATGTTCGACGTGTTCCCTCTGCTTATGAGATTTATACAAAAGCATTAAATGAAAACATCGGTCAAACAATTCTCAAGCATAATCTAAAACAAGCGGAACATGATTTACAAACGATAAAAATAATTACTATTATAGCAGCAGTAGTTTTAACATCATTGCTTCTTGTGGGTGCAAGTTCTTTAGGTATGACTAATAGTTTTGCACTTGTAATATGTTTCATTTTAGGTATTGGAATTCCCTGTGGTATAGCATTTAAGATGATAATGAAATAAAAAATTACAATCCGAATAAAAAATAATAACCCCACGCAGCCGGACTGGATATTGACTATCACCGACTATCAGATAGCCTTCGACGAATTATCGTCCGAAATGGACAAGATCAAATCCGGAGTAATTTTTGATTAACAGAGAAAGGGTTATTTATATGAAAAGTAAAGTAATGGCTGTTGCCGTTTTAATTTCCGGTGTGATAAGTATGTGCGGCTGCCATTCGCATGAATACAGCGAAGCTACCTGCACGCAGCCCAAGACTTGTATCGGCTGCGGTGAAACCGAGGGAGAGGCATTGCCTCATTTATTTTCAAACGCAACCTGTACGAAGCCTAAAACCTGTAAAAAATGCGGTGCAACCGAAGGTAGTGCAACGGGTCATTCGGTTTCTATCGGTGCTTGTCCGGAATGCGGCACGATCATAAATGCCGATGTGTTGTATAAGATCGAATTTCAACTTAACCAGAGTTATCAATTCATGGATATGGCAATAACTGCAATAAATACAACAGATCAAGACAATCTGAGCACTGTATATATGGATTTCATGATTGCATGGGCACATTTTGAAAACGTTAAAGCCAATTTAAGAGATGCTTCCTACATTTGTAAGGATTATCCAGATTTAAGCACTCTCAAAGCCAAGATCGACAAGGCTGAAAGAGCAGACCTTTCAAAGCCCGAATCGAAAGATGTAGACGATTTGAATGCCTTTTTAACCAGGGCAAATAAATTTAAGGATCTGTACGATGACGCCTTAAAGGAATTTTCCTGATAAACCGGACCTGACCATACATAACATAAAAAGCACGCAGTCACCCGCTGCGTGCTTTTTCATTTATATCAACTCTCCGATTTCCCGCCGCAAAAAAACTGCACAGCCAGAGCCGTGCAGTCCTGTTGTTTACCAAACGATATCAGAAATAAGTGCTGAATATCTTGTCGAGGGTGCCGTCTGCCTTTATTTCCTCAAGTGCCTTGTTTATTGCCGCCTGAAGCTCGTGGCTGCCCTTGGGCATACATACGCCAAACTGCTCGGGCACTGCGTCGGACTCGCTCGACTGATTCCATGTCTGCTCGTACTTGCTCTCCGCAAGGTACTTTGTGGCAACGGTGCTGTCGCAGATGACCGCGTCAAGTCTGCCCGCAGCGAGGTCGTCCCATGCGTTCATCACGGTCGCATATTCAAAGGTTTCAACCTCAATGCCGTTCTTGTCGATATAGTCGGTGAGGTAAATATCGGAGGTCGTGTCCTCCTGATATCCAACCTTCAGACCCGCAAGCTCAGCGGGAGAAGCGGGCTTAACAGAGCCGTCGGAAAGCACGTTGATGGACTGGTAATTCTCAATGTAAGGGTCGGAGAAGTCAAATTCGAGAAGTCTTTCGGGAGTAATGGTAACGGCAGACATAACTATGTCATAATCCCCCTTGGCAAGACCCGCGAATATGCCGTCCCATGCGGTATTGACCATCTCAACCTCACAGCCGAGCTTCTCGCCGAGCGCATATGCAAGCTCAACGTCAACTCCGATAGGTGTAACACCGTCGGTGTCAAAATACTCAAAGGGCGGGTAAGCTATATCGGAGCCTACGGTGAGCTTCTCGATCTTGAAGCCGCCCTCCGATGCTTCGGAGCTACTGTCTGCGGAGCTGCTGTCTGCGGAGCTGCTGTCTGCGGAACTGCTGTCCGTCGCGGAAGAGTCGGAGCTGACGGAGGAAGATGTGTTCGACGAGCAAGCCGTCGCGGTAAGCAGCATTGCTGTCGCTGCAAGAACAGAAATTATTTTTTTCATAATCGTTTTCTCCTTTTATAAAAATCATCGCTTGATCACTGAGCGATCATCTGTTAAAAGGATACCACATTTCCGATAGCTTGTCAACAGAATAATTCGCAAATCCGCTCAAACTGCGGAATTTTTATATATTATTACATTTTTTAAGCCAATAACAGTAACACTTTTTTATAAGTTAACTATATTTTCCACCAATTGTCCGCACAAGTGGTCGGCAAAAATGCAATAAATCTTAATCCAAATTGCATATTTGTGCAATACTCGCGGGTGTAGCAAATGCGCTGCGCGGTAATTGCGTCGGCTGAACGTTCACTCCCATATCCTCCAGCGCATTCAGCAGCTCGATAAACGCGAGCGAATCAAGCATTCCGCTTTCCAGAAGCTCGGTATCGGGGAGTATCTCCCCGTCATGCTCGCAGTATTCCGAAAGAAGTTCAATTATCGTTTCGGTCGTTATCATTCTCCCACTTCCCCATTAATAATTCACAGCAGCTTTCTTTCGGTCTTACCGTTTTGGTTGAGCGGTATCTCGCCGACAACGGTTATCTTTCTCGGCACCATGTATTTCGGCACCAGCCCGCAAAGCGCCCTGCGTATATCCGCCGCCGAAGCCCCTCCTCGCGGCTTAACCAGCGCCGTGAGTATCATATGCCCGCCGAGGCGCTCGGCAGAC
>CAMERU010000170.1 GCA_945935925.1 uncultured Clostridia bacterium
TCATCGAAATAATGGGCAACAAGGCGGGCTGGCTCACGCTGTACAGCGGACTTGCAGGCGGCGCGGACATAATCCTCCTGCCCGAGATACCCTATGACATCGAAAAGGTAGCCGCAGCCTGCAAGAGGCGCGCCGACTCGGGCAAGGCGTTCTCTATCCTCGCAGTGGCAGAGGGATGCTTCGACGTTGAGGAGGCAAAGCTCAAGAAAAAGGAGCGCGCAAAGGCTCGCGCCGACCGCGGCGAAACCACTGCAACGGCGCGTATCGCAAGGGATATTCAGGCAATGACCGGTCTGGAAACAAGGACCGTCGTTCCCGGGCATATCCTCCGCGGCGGCAGCCCCTCCGCGTATGACCGTATCCTCGCAACGCAGTTCGGCGCGCACGCGGCGCAGCTGCTCAAGCAGGAGAAATTCGGCTTCACAGTCGCTATGGTTGACGGTAAGATAACCGAAAACCCTCTCGGCGATGTTGCTATGAAAACAAAGTTCGTCCCCGCCGACTGCAAGATGGTCAAGACCGCGAAGGATATCGGAATTTCCTTTGGTGATTGATAACGGCGGCAGACCCGCGTTAATGCGACGGCTGTCGGCACGAACAAAATGTCCCCACAATTAAAACAGCACAATACACAACCGCCCGCGCAAAAACGGGCGGTTTTTTGTGAATAAATAAAATATAAATATCTTCCCATGCTATTGTATTTTCTTGCCGAATGTATTATAATAGTAAGGTAATTCAAACTCAACGGAGGAATTTTCTTATGTTCAATGTCGCTGTCGCGCAGTCGGGCGGACCCACCGCCGCTATCAACGCTTCCCTCGCGGGGGTGTTCTCGGGAGCGGAGAAATGCCCCGAGGTAGACGAGATATTCGGCTCGGAGAACGGTATCGAGGGGATACTCAACAACCGCCTGCTTAACCTGCGGAATATCATCATGGACGAGCACGACAAGCAGCTGCTTATGAAAACTCCGTCCACGATACTCGGCAGCTGCCGCTACAAGCTGAAGGATTTCAGCGAGGACGAGGAGCCTTACAGAAAGGTGCTGGAAACCTTTAACCGCCACAATATCCGCGCGTTCTTCTACATCGGCGGCAACGACAGCATGGACACCGTAATGAAGCTTGACGGTTATTTCAAGGCAAAGGGCGTTGATATAAAGGTCGTCGGCGTTCCGAAAACGATAGACAACGACGTCACCGAAACAGACCACACCCCCGGCTTCGGCTCGGCGGCGAAATACGTCGCCACTTCCCTTCAGGAAATAATCCGCGACAGCCGCGTTTACTCCATTCCCTCCGTCACGATCGTCGAGATAATGGGGCGCGAGGCAGGCTGGCTCGCGGCTTCCTCCTGCGTTCTCCGCGCGAACGGCGAGCCCGCGCCGCATATGATCTATCTCCCCGAGAGCGACTTCTCGCTTGAGAAATACCTTGGCGACGTCAGGGAGGCTCAGCACCGCTACAAGGCGGTCATCGTCGCGGTTTCGGAGGGTGTCAAGTGCGAGAACACCGGGGAATTTTCCTCGGAGCTTACCGACGCGTTCGGACACAAATACCTCTCGGGCATAGGAAAATACCTCGAAAAATATACCGCCGCGCATATCGGCTGCAAGGTGCGCTCGATAGAGCTGAATGTTATGCAGCGGTGCAGCTCGCACATCGCCTCCCTCACCGACATAACCGAGGCGGAGCGTATCGGCAGGGCGGCAGTTTCCGCAGCGCTCGAATCGGGTAAAAGCGGCGTTATGATGACATTCAGGCGCATAAGCAACAACCCCTACCGCGTCGAGATTGACACCGCCGACATTTCCAAGATAGCAAATCAGGAGAAGAAATTCCCGCGCGAATGGATAAACTCCGATGGCAACAACGTCACCATTGACGCGCTGAATTATTTCCTCCCGCTCATTCAGGGCGAGCCCGAGATAGAATACCGCAACGGAATACCCGTGCATTTCCGCCTTAATCAATAATGCTGCGTCAGCGGCATTGTTTCGCGGCGGCTGACCCCACAATAACGCGGCAATAACCCCGCAATATTAAGTAATTAACCCCAAAAACAAAGATCCCGCCTGTTTTCCGCAGGCGGGAATTTTATTTCAAATCAGCCCTCAAGCGCCCTGAGCACAAGCTCCTTGCATTTCGCGGGGTTAGCCTGACCCTTGGAAGCCTTCATGCACTGCCCCACAAGGTAGCCGAGCGCGTTCGTCTTGCCGTTCTTGTAGTCGTCAATCGACTTTTGGTTAGCGGCGAGGACTTCGGAAACTATCCTCTCGATCGCGCTGTCGTCGGATATCTGCGCAAGTCCCTTTTCCTCGATTACCTTCTCGATGTCCGCGTCGTTCGCAAGTATCTCCTCAAAAACTATCTTGCCCGAGGAGTTGGAGATCTTTCCCTGCTCGATAAGCGAGATTATCTTAACAAGCTTTTCGGCGGTCAGATTTGTTTCAGCAATGTCCCTGCCCGTGTCGTTCATGTACTTCGACACGTCCGCCAGCACCCAGTTCGCCGCGTTCTTCGCGGAGCAGCCGCCGAGCGAAATGCACTCGTCGAACAGGCGGCAGCGCGGCAGATTTTCCGCGATAAGCTGCGCGTCCGTCTGCGACAGACCGAGCTCCTTTACATAGCGGCGTATCTTCGCGTTCGGAAGCTCGGGTATCTCCGCCTTTAACGCCTCGACCTTTTCCATGGGGACATATATCGTCGTGAGGTCGGGCTCGGGGAAGTAGCGGTAATCCTGCGCGTCCTCCTTCGTGCGGAGCGTGAAGTTCATGCCCTTTGCGTCGTCCCAGCGGCGCGTTTCCTGAACGATCACCTCGCCGCGCTCCAACGCCTCGATCTGCCGCTGCGCCTCGTAGTCAATGGCGCGCATTGCCGCGGAGAAGCTGTTCACGTTCTTCATCTCGCAGCGCGTGCCGAATTTGTCGCTGCCCTTCGGGCGGACGGATACGTTGACGTCGCAGCGGATAGAGCCCTCCTGCATCTTGCAGTCGGAGATGTCAAGGTACTGGAGTATTGATTTCAGCGTGTCAAGGTAAGCCTTGGCTTCCTCGCTGCTGCGCATATCCGGCTCGGATACTATCTCGATAAGCGGAACGCCGCAGCGGTTGAAGTCGACAAGCGACCCCTGAAAAGCGTCGTTATGGAGCATTTTTCCCGCGTCCTCCTCGATATGGATACGGGTTATTCCTATCCGCTTTTCTATGCCGTTCATCATCACGTCGACATAGCCGTGCTCGCACAGCGGGATATCCGCCTGCGATATCTGGTAAGCCTTGGGCAGGTCGGGGTAGAAATAATTCTTTCTGTCCTGCTTGCAGACGTTGTTTATGGTGCAGTTTGTCGCGTGACCCATTTTCACGGCATACTCGACTACCTTTTCGTTAAGGGTAGGCAGCGTGCCGGGCATTCCCGTGCATATCGGGCAAATCTGCGTGTTGACCTCAAGCCCGAAAGCGTTGCGGCAGTTGCAGTATATCTTTGTCTTGGTGTTAAGCTCCGCGTGGACTTCAAGACCGACTATGGTTTCGTATTCCATTGGTTTCCCTCCTTAATATCACAGGCTGACGGGTCTTGCTTCGCCGACATTCCGCTCCACGGCGTATGCCGCGTTGAGCAGCGTCTGCTCGGAGAACTTCTGACCGATAAACTGAAGTCCCACGGGCATACCGCCGAGCTTCCCGCAGGGAACGCTGACAGCAGGCAGTCCCGCGATATTCACCGTAACGGTGCAGATATCCGCCGCGTACATCTTGGTCGGGTCGCCCATGTTCTCGCCGAGCC
>CAMERU010000171.1 GCA_945935925.1 uncultured Clostridia bacterium
CGAGGTCGTCGGGGGGCAGCTGCGCTATGTCGGGCGCGGCGGGCTGAAGCTGGAAAAGGCGCTGGAAATATTCGGGGTGAAGCTTGACGGCGCGCTGTGTATCGACATCGGCGCGAGCACGGGCGGCTTTACCGACTGTATGCTGCAAAACGGCGCGGCACGGGTGTTCGCGGTGGACGTCGGGCGCGGACAGCTTGACGAAAAGCTGCGCGGCGACCCGAAAGTCGTGTCGCTGGAGCAGACGGATATACGCGCGTTTGACCCCGAAAAATACGGGATAGGCGGCGCGGATTTCATCGGGACGGACGTATCTTTTATTTCCTTAAAGATGATACTCCCGCACATAAACCGGCTGCTTGCCGTCGGCGGGACTGCCTGCGTGCTGATAAAGCCGCAGTTCGAGGTGGGACAGTCGCTATGCGCGGGCAGGTCTGCGCTGAATAAAAAAGGGATAGTCCGCGATGAAAAAATACGGCTGAAGGTCGTTGAGGAGATAAAAGGCTGCGCACGGGAGAACGGGCTGACGGTGCTCGGCGCGGCGGAATCACCCATAAAGGGCGGCGACGGGAACACCGAGTATCTTATGGGGCTGCGCAAGGAGGCATGAAAATGGGCGGAATGAGGGTCATTATCGGCTGCAACTCAATGGACGGCGCTTCCGTGGAAATGGCGGGAAAGCTGTGCGGGCTGCTGCGTGAGCGCGGCATTGAGCCGTGCGTATTAGGCGAGGATAACGACCTTGCGGACGTTATAGACGTGCCTGTCGTAAAGTCCCCCGAGGAATGCACCCACATCGTCACGGTGGGCGGCGACGGGACTATCCTCAAATGGGGAAAGACCGCCGCGGAATACGGGCTGCCTCTGCTCGGGGTGAATATGGGGCGGCTTGGGTTCATGGCGACCGTTGAGCCGTCGGAGGTGTGCCGCATTCCCGATATACTCATGGGAGAATACCCCGTGAGCAGGCGTATGCTGCTGGACTGCGAGATAGTCCGAAACGGCAGGACGCTGCTGAAAAAAATCGTGCTCAACGACGCAGTGATATCGCGCGGCAGCAATTCAAAGCTGCCCGAGTTCCGCATTTTCTGCGGGGAATACGAGGTGACGCGCGTCCGCGCCGACGGCGTTATTTTAAGCACGCCGACAGGCTCCACGGCTTATTCCCTTTCGGCGGGGGGACCTATCCTCGCGCCCGAGCTTGAATGTATCGAGTTCACGGCGCTCTGCCCGCACACGCTGTTCAACCGACCGATGATATTCTCTGCGCAGCAGCTTGTGACCGCGCGCGTCCGCAGCTATCAGGACAGCACCGTCACGGTGAGCCTTGACGGCAGGCACGGGATAGAATTCGGCGAGGAGGACGAGCTTCGCCTGCGGCGTTCCGAGCGCACGCTTTCAATAATCGAAGCGGGCAGCGGATTTTTCGGCGCGGTGCACAATAAGCTGATGGCGCCGCTGAAATAACCGAGGAATAATTTTTCAGAAAAGCGGGTGAGGCGGAAATGGAAAAGAAACGGCGGCAGGCGGCGATACTTCGCATTATCTCCGAAAACGAGGTAGAAACGCAGCAGGAGCTTCAGATACGTCTTAAACAGGCGGGGTTCCGCATAACGCAGGCAACGGTGTCGCGGGATATCAGCGAGCTGAAAATACGCAAGGGAATGTCGGAAAACGGCGTCAACTGCTACTACGCGGGAAGCTCGGGCAAATCCGCCGCATACAACAGCATTTTCGCGCAGTCGGTCGTTGCGCTGGATTACGCGATGAATACCGTGGTGATTAAATGCCACGCGGGCATGGCTAACGCCGCCTGCAAGGTGGTCGACGAGCAGGAGCTGGGATTTGTCGTGGGGACAATCGCGGGGGACGACACGGTGTTTATTCTAACCCGGTCGGAAAACCACGCCGTACAGCTTATCGAGCAGCTGAAGCGGCTCATGACAAGGCAGTAACGCAAAAAGGGGGGCAGGCAATGCTGCGCGAGCTATCAATAGAAAATCTTGCCGTCATAGAAAAGGCGGAAGCGGAGTTCGGCGCGAATTTCAACGTTTTCACGGGTGAAACGGGCGCGGGCAAGAGCATACTTATCGGCGGCATAAACGCCATACTCGGACAGCGGACGACAAAGGACATAGTGCGCACGGGAGCGCAGAGGGCGGTCATCACGGCGGTGTTTGACGATGTTCCCGCCGCTGTCGCTAAAAAGGCGACGGAGATGGGCTTTGATGCGGGCGATGAGCTTATCCTTTCGAGAACGATAGCCTCCGACGGAAAAAGCGTTGCCCGCGTGAACGGCAGACCCGCCACGGCGGCAATGCTGCGCGAGATAGGCAGTATGCTTGTCGACGTTCACGGGCAGCACGAGAACCGTATTCTGATGTCAGCCGACAATCAGCGCGATATTCTTGACAACTACGGCGGGATAACGCCCGCGCTGGAGGATTACCGCGTTAAATTCCGCGCATTTTCGCGCACTGCGCGGCAGCTTAAAGCACTGCAGGACGAGAGCCGGACCCGCGCGCTCAAGGCGGAGCACCTTACGGGGGTGATCGAGGAGCTTGAGGCGCTGAATATCGGCAAGGGTGACGGCGACAGGCTGGAGCAGGAACTCGAGCGCTGCCGCAGCGCCGCGAAGATACAGGGCGCGCTGTTCGGCGCTTACACGGCGCTTGACGCGGAGGAACGCCCCGCGGCGATAGATATGTTAAAAAGCGCGCTTTCGCTTCTGGAGGGGGTTGCGGACAAGGAGCCTGCCGCCGCGGAGCTTGCGGAGCGGCTTGACGAGCTGATCCCGGAGGCGGAGGATATTGCCATGGAAATATCCTCTCTGATGAACGAGGACAGGGGCGGTACGCGCGAGGAAGCGCTGTCCGACAGAGTTTCCGCGCTGCGCCACGCAAAGCGCAAGTACAACATGGACAGCGATTCGCTTGTGGATTATCTCGACGAATGCCGCAGCGAGCTTATGACGCTTGACGGAATGGACGGGGAGATTGAGCGGCTGACCGCGCAGAAGCATGAGCTTGCCGAGGAGGTAAAGTCGCTTGCCGCCGTAATAACCGAAAAGCGCAGGGCGGCGGCGGAGAAGCTTTCCGACGAGATATGCGGGCAGCTTGCCTTTCTTGATATGCCGAACGTCCGCATTGTCATAGATGTGCGGGAGGACAAGGTTACGATAAACGGCCGCGACAGCGTTGAGATGCTGATATCCGCGAACGCGGGCGAGGAGCCGAAGCCGATAAACAGGATAGCGAGCGGCGGCGAGCTGTCGCGTATAATGCTTGCGATAAAGAGCGTGCTTGCGGACGCGGACGATATCCCGACGCTGATATTCGACGAGGTAGACGCGGGGATAAGCGGCAGAGCGGCGCAGAAGGTGGGTATAAAGCTTGCGGAAACGGCGCGGAAGCGGCAGGTGCTGTGCATAACGCACCTCGCGCAGATAGCGGCGCGCGCGGACGTTCACCTCCTCATCGAGAAGCACACCGAAAACGGCAGGACGTTCACCAACGTGACCGAGCTGGATCGCGACGGCAGGCGCGCGGAGCTCGCCCGAATAATCGACGGCGACGGTAAAAGCGAGAGCAGCCTTGCCGCGGCGGAAAATATGCTGAGCGGAACCTGAACAACGCATGAATTTTTTTGAGATTTTTCCGAAAAACTTATTGACAATCGACCAAATTAGTGGTATAATATCATGCGTGACGGGGGTATAGCTCAGTTGGGAGAGCGCTTGCTTCGCATGTAAGAGGTCAGGGGTTCGAATCCCCTTATCTCCACCA
>CAMERU010000172.1 GCA_945935925.1 uncultured Clostridia bacterium
CTCCGCCATTTTGCGGGCGCGCTCGTATGCCTTGTCCGTGTGGACGATAAAGGACAGAGCGTCGATAACGTCGCCGTTGAGCAGGATATCAAGCTTGACAAGCTTTGACGGCGCAAAGCCCATCATCTCATAGTCATAGCTCGCATAGCCGCGGGTGCGGGATTTCAGCACGTCAAAGAAGTCATATACTATCTCGTTCAGCGGCAGCTCGTAGTGCAGGTCAACGCGGGTATTGTCGATATACTTCATATCCTTGAAAACTCCGCGCCTGTTCTGACATAGCTCCATTATATTCCCGACATATTCCGACGGCGCGTAGACGTGCGCGTTGACCATCGGCTCATATGCCTGCGCTATCTCGGCGGGGTCGGGGTAATTCGTCGGGTTGTCTATCATTCTGACCGACCCGTCCGTCATTTCAAGCTTGTACACAACGGAGGGAGCGGTGGTTATGATATCAAGGTTATATTCCCTCTCGATACGCTCCTGTATTATCTCCATATGGAGCAGACCGAGGAAGCCGCAGCGGAAGCCGAATCCGAGCGCAACGGAGCTTTCCGGCTCAAAGCTGAGCGACGCGTCGTTAAGCTGCAGCTTCTCCAGCGCCTCGCGCAGGTCGACGTACTTCGCGCCGTCGGCGGGATAGATACCGCTGAACACCATGGGGTTGACCTCGCGGTAGCCGGGGAGCGCTTCTGCGGCGGGGTTATCGGAGGAGGTAACGGTGTCGCCTACCTTTGTGTCGCCTATGGACTTTATCGAGGCGGCAATGTAGCCCACCTCGCCCGCCATGAGCGTGCCGCAGGGTACAAGCTCCGTTGCGCCCATATAGCCCGTTTCGGTGACGGTGAACTCCGCGCCCGACGCCATCATGCGTATCTTATCGCCAACTTTAACGGTGCCCTCTTTAACGCGGACGTAAACTATAACGCCCTTGTAGCTGTCGTAGTAGCTGTCGAATATCAGCGCCTTGAGCGGTGCCTCGGGGTCGCCCTTTGGGGCGGGTATAGCCTCGACTATCCGCTCCATGACCGCGTGGATATTTATGCCCATTTTTGCGGATATCTCGGGGGCATTTTCCGCTTCAATGCCTATTACGTTTTCGATTTCCTCCTTGACCTCCTGCGGGTGCGCGGAGGGAAGGTCTATCTTATTTATCACGGGTACTACCTCAAGGTCGTTTTCAACCGCGAGATAGGTGTTGGCAAGGGTCTGCGCCTCGATGCCCTGCGACGCGTCGACAATAAGTATCGCGCCCTCGCACGCAACGAGCGAGCGGGACACCTCGTAGTTAAAGTCCACATGACCGGGGGTGTCGATAAGGTTGAAGATATAGTCCCCGCCGTCGTCGGCATGGTATTTAAGGCGTACCGCGCGCGCTTTGATGGTTATTCCGCGCTCGCGCTCGATATCCATGTTATCGAGAAGCTGCTCCTCCATATCGCGCAGCGCGACGGTCTGCGTCTGCTCCAGTATCCTGTCCGCGAGGGTGGATTTACCGTGGTCGATATGCGCAATGATACAGAAATTTCTTATTTTATCTAAATATTCCAAGGATATTTCCTCCTGCTTAATCTTCGTATTCCGCGTCGAGGTACCATTCTATTTTCTCAAGCTGCGCGAGAAAATCCTCTGTGCTTTCCCAGTCGGGGAGGTCAAATGCAAGGTAGCGGTCGTTTTTCAGAAGCTGCCGCACGACATAAAGGTCATTTTTACGCGAGGTCGCGCTCTCCTTGTATTCGCGCAGCGGGGCGAACACGCCGTACTGCCCCTCCAGCTTATATAACACGAACTCGTCGAACTGCAGAACGTAAAGGCTGTTCGTGTCAATAAGGGTTTTTATTTTCAGCTTTGACAGATCCAGCGGAGTTTCGTTGAGAATGAAATAGGCTTTGGGTCTGTCCGCAAAATGCGCGTCGTCGTGTTCCCCCGCAACATTGTCGAAGCTGTCCTCGCGGTATTCATAATCGGCGCCGTACACATAATAGTGGCTGGAGGGATTCTGGTAGCACTGCACCACCGTGAATTTCTCGCCCGAATATTCAACGGGCGTTACCGTGTCCTTCGGGGCGTAAAATATCCCTATTACGAATTTTATGAGGAACATGAAAATACCCGTTGACACAAGAACGATAAGCATCGGCAGGCATTTCAGAAACAGTTCTTTTGCTTTTGACATTTATTTCCTCTCTCCATTATTTTAAATCATCTTTTTTATTATAGCATATTCTCTGCGATTTGTTAAGGGGTGAGGGCAATTTTTTTGAAATTTTTTCGGTTGACAGTCTTTTTTCGGTGTGCTACAATAACAATACGGGGTGATAAGCCTATGTTTGAGGGAAGAATACTGCTTGCCGACGACGACCGCGCAATGCGGGCGCTTTTATATGAAATACTCACGGGGCACGGTTTTACGGTATCCACCGCCACTGAGAGCGGGCTGAAAAAAGACCGTCTTTCCGCTTCGGAGGCGGACGCCGCGGTGATTTCCGTCCATTCGGCGGACTGCCGCACGGCGGAGCTGCTGTTGCAGGGCGGCAAGCCCGAAATACCTGTTATGCTGCTGCTTCCGCAGCACGCCGCGTCCGAGCGCCGTCGTTTTCTTGACCTCGGCGCGACAGAGGTGTTCATAAAGCCGTTAGATTGCGGCATACTTGCCCGCAGGCTAAGGGCGCTCATGCCCGACAGGGTAAGGGAGCTGCTCGCTCCCCTGCCTCCGTATGCGGAATACGGCGGGATATCGGTGGATATCCGCTCGGGAAAGGCGTTCGCGGGGGGTAACGAAATAAAGCTCAAGCCAAAGGAGCTAAGCCTGCTCAGGGTATTCCTTGTAAACCATGATATGATACTGCGCCGACACGAGCTTGCCGCTGCCGCATGGGGAATAAACGCGGCGGACGACCATTCGATAAACGTCCGCATATACGCCATAAAACGCGCGCTGGGCAGTCAATACGGCAGTATGCTGGTCACGCTGCGCGGCAAAGGGTATATGCTCACGGGTAAAATTGACTGAATATCACTCATGACAAATTGTGCATTTTTGCCTTTGAAAAAAATATGTTTTCGGTGTATAATTAAGAACGGAGGAAAAAATGCAGTTTACCGAGGGAAAAATAGTTGTTTACCGCTCTGCGGAGCTTTGCCGCATAAAAAGCGTGGGACAGTATGCGCCGGACGGAATTAACACGCGCGAATATTGCATACTGACTCCGCTCGGGTCGGAGCGGTCAACGTACTATGTGCCTATGGAATGCGCGGAACAGAAGCTGCGCGACCCGCTGACTAAGGAAGAGGTGCTTGCGCTTATCGACAGCATGGACGGCGCGGGCGCGGAATGGTGTTCGGACGGCAACCGCAGAAAGGCACGGCAAAACGAGATACTTTCCTCGGGCAGCTATGAAAGCGTTATCGGCATGGCGGGCGCTATCTACATTGAGCGCGAGCGCCGCCGTCAGTCTGGCAAAAAGCTTACCGCGTCCGACGAGCGCGCAATGAAAGCCGCCGAGCAGATGATATACGGCGAGTTCGGGTATGTCCTCGGGATAGAGCCGGAGAGCGTTCCCGAATTCATCGCGCAGCGGCTTTCCAAAAAGGAATGAATATAAAAATATAAAGCAAATCCCGAGAAGAACCGGTCTTCTCGGGATTTCGGCTTGTCGAAAAATTACGTTTTGTCCGCGCAGCGGGCTTTTAATACATTTTTGGGGCGGGTTTCCCGCCCCAAAAATACCTCTGTCCCGACAAGTG
>CAMERU010000173.1 GCA_945935925.1 uncultured Clostridia bacterium
CCGTTTTCCATGTAGAAAACGCCCATATCGTTCGAGCCGATCCACAGCCTGCCCGACGAATCCACAAACAGCGAGCGCACAGTTGCCGTGGCGATAGCGCCCTCCTCGCTGAAATTGCGGAAAACCGATCCATCGTAACGTATAAGCCCCGCATAGCTGCCTATCCATATGTAGCCGTCGGGGGTCTGAACAACGTCGTTCGCTTCTCCCGTCGGCAGTCCGCTGCGGTCGTTATAAACGGAGGCAACATAGGAGAGGGTATTTTCCGCGAAAGCGGGAACAGCCGCTGTCACCATAACAACTATTAAAATTAACACAGAAAGCAGTTTTTTCATATTCTTCTCCATTTCAGACAAAGTTATTGCCTTAATATCCATTATATACTAAAATCCTTTTTCAGTCAATAGTATAACATGAAATTCGACACATAATTCTGCTGTGACACCTACCAAGGTTGATTTGCTCGTGCAGCAGTCGTTTTTCGGGCTGCGGCAGTTTGATTTTTGTGTCCGAAAATACATATATGGGGCGTTTTTTGTTGTTGACAGTTGTGCGCGGCGGTGATATAATATATTTTGCACAATGACGGGAGCAGAGATCGTGCCTTGAAAAGGAGCGTAATTTTAATGAGTAAAACCACCGAAAAAGCCGACGAAATTGATGCCGGCATAGAGAAAGAGATCAAAGAAAAGCGTAGCGGAATGCGCAGTTTCTTCAGGGATCTGCTAAATATGCACGACGGCATGATGAGTTATGATGAAATAGACGCGATGATGCAGGAAAACACCGTTATCCACGGTCCGAATATGTGGATACTGATGCTTGCCGCGCTTATCGCATCGATAGGGCTTAACCTTAACTCCACCGCCGTCATTATCGGCGCAATGCTTATATCCCCGCTGATGAGCGGTATCATGACGATGGGTTATTCGCTTGCGGTAAGGGATCTGCGGCTGCTTAGGCGGGCGTTTATCCGTTTCGGGACTCAGGTAGTCATCAGCCTTGTAAGCTCGACGATATATTTCCTCATCACGCCTCTTGACGCGCCGACAGCCGAGATGATCGCCCGAACCAGCCCGACGATATGGGACGTGCTTATCGCCCTTTTCGGCGGAATTGCGGGCGCGATAGGCAACACCCGCGAGAAAAAGAGCAACGTTATCCCGGGCGTCGCGATCGCAACGGCACTTATGCCGCCCCTTTGCACCGCAGGCTACGGGCTTGCGACGGCGCAGGCGTCGTTTTTCTTCGGCGCGCTTTATCTGTTTTTGATAAACACGCTTTTCATCTCGCTTTCCACAATGATCGTAATGCTGCTGCTGCGTGTTCCGTACCACCGCAATCTCAGCGAAAAGCAGCAGAAAAAGATAAACCGCGTTGTTGCGGCGATAACCGTCATAGTCGCTGTCCCGAGCGTATTCTTCGGCGCTTCGACGGTAATCAGCTCGGTAATGGATAAGAATATTTCAAGCTTTCTGTCGGGAGAGTTTGTTTTTTCCGGAACAACCGTCGTTCAGAGCAGCGCCGACAAGACGGCAAAGACGATCTCCGTTTCTCTTGTGGGAACGCCGATATCCGATGAAGTGATAGCCATGCTGGAGCAGGAGATGCCGAAATACGGGCTTGATGGTTACACCCTGAATGTCACGCAGAATAAGATGATAGCCCCGACAGATGAGGAAAATTCCGACAGGATAACCATTGCGCTGCAGGAAAACAGAATAGACGAGCTTGAACAGATACTTGCCCACTGCGAGGACGAGCTGAACACGCTTCGCGAAGAGAACGCGGAGCTTAAAGAAAAGGTGGACTATTCCGCGCTTTCCGAAAAGGCGGCGAGGATTTTCACCGAGCTTCACGAGGTGCATTGCGGCGTTATTTCCGACAGCGAGGGAGAATACACGCTGCTTATCGGAAAGACCGACAAGGAGCTTTCCGACTCGGATATTGAGCACATGAAATCATGGCTTTCCGAGGAAACCTCGGGCGGGCGCTGCGAGGTGCTGATAAGCCTGACCGAGCCCGAAACAGGGGAGGACTCCTCCGAAATCGCCGAAACGGCGGAAACTGCCCCCGCCGAAACGGTGGAAGCTGCCAACTGAACAATACATAAGCCGGTGCAGCAGCGCGCCGGCTTTTGCTTGTCATAATTGACATTTCGGGTTACACGGGGGCAGTCGTTTTTGTTGCACGCGGTACTTGACGATTGAGCAAAAATGCCGTATAATATCATTATTAAGTCAAAAGGAGATACAAATGTCAGAGCTTTATAAAAACACGGAAATGATGGAGAAGCTGGACGAGTTCCTGCTGAATATTCAGAAGCCGTCGCGGTATATCGGCGGCGAGGCTGGCTCCGTAATCAAGGACAAAAGCAGGGTGGACATAAGATTTGCTTTCTGTTTTCCCGACACATATGAAATAGGAATGTCGCATCTCGGAATGAAGATACTCTACGGGCTGAAAAACAGCGTTCCGAATTACTGGTGCGAGCGGGTGTTCATGCCGCTGCCGGATATGGAGGAGGAAATGAGAAAGCGCGGCATTCCGCTGTATGCTCTTGAAAGCCTTGACCCCATAAAGGAGTTTGATTTCATAGGGTTTACTGTTCAATACGAGATGTGCTACACGACCATTCTCGAAATGCTTGACCTCGCGGGACTTCCCGTTCTCGCAAAGGACAGGACGGCGCTCACGCCGATAGTTATGGCGGGCGGACCCTGCGTCTGCAATGCAGAGCCGCTGACCGATTTCATCGACCTTTTCGCGCTGGGCGAGGGCGAGGAAATGAACCTTGAGCTTATGCGGCTGATGGAAGAATGCAAGAAACAGGGCGCGACAAAGCAGGAATTTCTCCGCCGCGCCGCGCAGATAGAGGGGATTTACGTCCCGTCACTTTACGACGTTGATTACAACCCCGACGGCACCGTAAAGTCGATCACTCCGCGCGACGGTGCGCCCGCGCAGGTCAAAAAGCGCATTATCCGCGACTTTGATAAGGTATATACGCCCGATAATTTTGTCGTTCCGTTCACAGATGTAGTGCACAACAGGGCAGTCGTGGAGGTGCTTCGCGGCTGCATACGCGGCTGCCGCTTCTGTCAGGCGGGCTTTATTTACCGCCCCTACCGCGAAAAATCCCGCGATACAATTCTGTGTCAGACAAAGGCGCTGTGCGAAAATACGGGCTATGACGAGGTGTCGCTGTCGTCGCTTTCGACGGGAGATTACAAGGAGATAGAGGGGCTGCTGACCGACCTCACCGAATACACCACCGCCGAGGGGATAAACCTGTCGCTGCCGTCGCTGCGCGTGGACAGGTTCAGCGACGAGGTGCTCAAGCGTATTTCCGAGCTTAAGCGCAGCAGTCTTACATTCGCGCCCGAGGCAGGCTCTCAGCGCCTGCGCGACGTCATCAACAAAAACGTGACCGAGCAGAACGTGCTGGACAGCGTTAAAATTGCCTTCGAGGGCGGTTACACCAATATCAAGCTTTATTTCATGCTGGGGCTTCCTACGGAAACGGAAAAGGACGTCGAGGGTATATTCGACCTTGCGAAAGCTGTTGTGGAGCAGTTTTACGCCAACCCCAACAGAAAAAAGGGAAAGGCGCCGTCCGTTTCGGTATCGCTGTCGACATTCATTCCGAAGCCGTTCACCCCGTTTGAATTTGAGCCGCAGGCGGACGAGGAAACGATACGCTCCCGCCAGAAGCACCTTATGGAATATGCCAACGATAAAAAAATCACC
>CAMERU010000174.1 GCA_945935925.1 uncultured Clostridia bacterium
GGGGGGGGGGGGGTGTGGGGGTGGTGTGGGGGGGGGTTGGGGTGGTGGTTGTGGTGGTGGGGGGGGTGGTTGTGGGGGTGGTTGCGGTGGTTTGTGCGGTGGTTTGGGGGGTAGTTGAGGTGGTTTGCGCGGCGGTTTTTGTGGTTGTCGCAACGGTCGCGGCGGTCGTTTGGGCAGAATATTCCGGCGGCAGCCGAACCTCGCTCACAGGCGGCGCTTCCCTGCCGACATTATGCACAACGACTGCCGCCGAAATAATACCCGTCAGCAACACCGCCGAAGCCGCCGTTATCCCAACGGGAACGATATTCCCCGAACGGCTCACCGCCCTGCGGACAGCCGCGGCGCTCTTGAAACGCTTCTCGGGGACGAACTGCGTGCATTTCGCGGCGATTTTCCTGAGCAGCACTTCCCTTGCCGGCGAGCAATCGGGGCAGCCATTCAGCAGAAGCTTCAGCACTGTTCCGACAGCGTATATATCCGCAGTGTAGCTTGTTTCACGAAAGCCGTACTGCTCGGGCGGGGCGAAGCCCTCCGTTCCGTAAAGCGTTGTGTCCTGCTCGCGGTTGCCCGCGAAAAGGCGGGATATGCCGTAATCTATCAGAGTAAGGTGAAGCTTGTCGTCAAGGATAATATTCTTCGGGGTGATGTCACGGTGAATTATCCCGTTACGGTGGAGGTGCTCCGCGGCGCGGCAAAGCTGCGTCATAATGCGGCAAAGCTCGGCAGCGGGAAACACCCTTCCGCCGTCAAGCAGCTCTTCAAGCGTCGCGCCCTCGGCAAAGCCGCATACCGCTGCGGTGTGGTCGTCCTCTCGGATTATTTCGTACACCGGCATGAGATTTTCCTGCGCGGGAAGCTCGGAAAAGCGGCGGTATATCGGGACGCATTCCTCGGGGAGAACTTTCAGGACGCATTTCCCGCCGTCCTCGGTGTTTTCGGCAAGCATGACCGTTCCCGAAACATTAAGCGCGCGGAGTTTTTTATATTTCTCGGCTGACAAGCGGCTGTTACCCCCTTGATTTTTTTATAAATATATGGTAACATAAATCACAG
Source organism: uncultured Clostridia bacterium (assembly GCA_945935925.1). Classification (GTDB taxonomy): domain Bacteria; phylum Bacillota; class Clostridia; order Oscillospirales; family Ruminococcaceae; genus CAG-115. The sequence goes on from CAMERU010000174.1 coordinate 1,057, forward strand.
AAAAAGTCAAGAAATGGGGCAACAAAATGACTAAGCAGAAAACCACGGGCGAATTGCTCGAGGTGCTTAAAAAGAAAAACTCCTATGCCGACGGGCAGGAGGAAATAAAAGACGAGCAGTATTCCGTAAAATTATCGGATTATCTTAACAGTATCGTTGTACAAAAGGACATGAAGCTGTCTGACGTAATGCGGCGGTCGGGGCTGAAAAAGTCCTACTTCTACTCGCTGTTTGACGGCAAACGCGAAAAACCCGCCCGCGATGTTCTGATTCAGCTCGGGTTCGGGTTTGAGCTGTCCTTTGAGGAGGTGCAGGAGTTTCTGAAACACCTCGGCGCAGCGCAGCTCTACCCGCGCATACCGCGCGACGGAGTAATTATTTACGCCCTTCAGCACGGCATGGATATTATTGAGTGCGATATCCTGCTTGACGAGAACGGAGAGGAACCGCTTGTAAGGGTGTAAAGTCCGCTGAAAGTGTACCGAAAATTCCTTCGATAGTGATATAATCTTCTTATCATCACATTGAAAGGAATGCTAAGCCCGTATGTCCGAAAAAGTTTCCACCGATGATATAATCGAGGTACTTAAAAATAAAAAGACCTATGCGGAAGCGTTTGAGGAAATCCGGAGTATGCAGTATGACCTTAATTTATCGGAATATCTTCATGCTCTTGCAAAGGAACGCGGTATGAAGCTTTCAGATGTATGGAGGCGGTCGGGACTGAAAAAATCCTACTTCTACTCGCTGTTTGACGGCAAACGCGAAAATCCCGCCCGCGACGTGCTGATACAGCTTGGGTTCGGGTTTAAGCTGTCCTTTGAGGAGGTACAGGAGTTTCTGAAACACCTCGGCGCGGCGCAGCTTTACCCTCGTATTCCGCGCGACGGCGCGATAATTTTTGCTTTTCAGCACGGAATGAACATAATCGAATGCGATATCCTGCTGTCTGAAAACAATGAAACGCCGCTCGCCAGGGCGTAAAAGTCCGCTGACAGTGTACCAAAATATTGCCAAAAAGTGATATTATTAGACCGTGGAAGTAATTCTGCGGTCTATTTATTATAGGAGGTAATTTTTATGAATCTGAAATTTGATATGGGAGAGGGCTGGCGCTCTGCATTCAAGCGTTCAATGTGGATAAGCGTTGTTTTGTTTGAGATAGGTTCGATTTTTTTATCGATACAGATCAGTGATCTCTTTGTAGCATCTCGCTTGATAGACAGAGATACCAAAGCGGTCATTATCGTGCTCGGAATTATTATCGGAACTATCCTTAATGAAATGTTCCATGCGCTGTGGGGCTGCATTGCGTATATGTTCGATGACCTTGCGCGCAGCAGGGCTGCAAACGAGCGTATCGCAGAGCTGCTTGAAATACAGGAGCAGCGTATCGCCGAGCAGGAAAAGGAACACGCCCCGAAGGATACATACATTGCCGTTTCAAGGCATACAAACGGCAGCGAACGTATCCTTTCCGTAAGCGAGAGGATCGCCCAAAATGAAAAAGAGGGCAGTGCTCCCGCCGTATGGAACTGCCCCGAATGCGGGCGGTCAAACCCGATCACGGCTGCGTTCTGCAAGGATTGCGGGCATTATAAGTAAATTTTAAAGTCCGCCGACAGTGTACCAAAATATTGCCAAAAAGTGATATTATTAGACCGTGGAAGTAATTCTGCGGTCTTTTTTCAACTCTGCTCGGCAAATTTAAGGCAATATCGAACAAAGATCGCGCGAATATTGCGCCGCCGGATTTCTCGTTAGTTTGCACAAAAACGATGCAGGCGGGCTTACCGACAGACCTGCCCGTCTGCGTCAAATTTATACAATCTTACGAAAAATCTGCGGCGCAATCGAACGAAAATAATTATGCGGTGTTGCCTTAATGTCCGAGTAAAACAGTCAAAAACAAAAAGGAGGATTTTTTATGAGTGAAGGAAAAAGGAGCCAAAAACCGATTATAGTATTGTTGGTGCTGTTTGCGATTTTGGGCGTAATTGCCGTGGTCGTCAACATGAACACCACCTATGTTCCGCTGCCCGATTCTTCAAGCGGGAGCAGTTCGTCTTACGATTCGGAGTCAGGCGCGACTGAAAGCAATTCTGTTCCCAAGACCTACAGACCCGTTTCATACGAAGCAATTTCGCGCGACGCGAACGGAATGAAGGGAAAGTATATTAAAGTCAAGGGCGAGATAACTCAGGTCATGGAGGACGACACGACCTACCAGGGACGTATTGCCATTACTTATAACAGCGGTGCTTATTCATATTATTCGGACAATATTTTATTTGTCATTCCGAAGAGTATCATGGACGTCAGACTGCTGGAAAATGATGTTGTCACCTTGTGCGGTCAGAGCCAGGGGTTGATGACATACACCAGCGTAATGGGGTCTGATATTACCTGCCCCTGCATCTATGTCGATGAAGTGATTTTCTAAAGCGGCGTAATATCTGAAATTGACAGAAATTGACCCGAGGCACAATGCATCGGGTCAATTTTTACGGATTGCGAATACACGTTCATAAAGCAATGCCGCTTCCCGCTTGCCCTGTTACATAATACTTTCGTATTACGGGATAAAGGCTCTGCTGAAAATAAGGCAACACCGCACAAAGATTGTGCGCATATTGCGCCGTCAGATTTTTCGTTA
>CAMERU010000175.1 GCA_945935925.1 uncultured Clostridia bacterium
CTACATGAAAAAACACAGATGTGTGAATTATACGCCCGATTTCCGCCATACTATCCTCGTAAGGAAATTTATCCGAAAATGTGAAAAATATTTTTAAAAAGCTATTGACAAACAGGTTTCATTGTGGTATAATCTTATATGTTGAATGACTGGGGCGTCGCCAAGCGGTAAGGCAGTGGACTCTGACTCCACCATTCCGAGGGTTCAAATCCTTCCGCCCCAACCAAAAAACGACGGATCACATCGATCCGTCGTTTTTATTATTTTATCATTTTAGGTAAATTGCAGAGATCATTAAGGAGGTACATAGTTATGGGATTAAGTTCACTTATTCTTGCAGGTCTGGGTATTGTTGCAGTCATGTTTCATTATGTAACACACAGCATTATCTGGGGTATTGTGTGCACACTGCTGCTTGTCACCGCCTTTGTCCTCGGGACAGTTGAGATGAAGCGCAAGGAAAAGCAGGGGGATTTCGTTTCCAATATGTATAATTTTGCCATGCTAGGTCACGGCACTTCGGGCGTTGTGACAGTCGTCTGCGGCATTATGTGCGTTATTGCGAACGTTATGCATAAGTGATATCCGAACAGCAGGATATTCGGAGGATTCTCGAAAACGCAATTACATACGCCCCATGAGCAGCAGGCTATATTGTTCCGATACGGCGTCAGAGCCATATCGGACGTTATAGCCTGCTTTTCTTTTTTCTGTCCACCCATTGAAATGAGCCGCAAAATGTGCTAAAATAGAATAAAGCTAACCCCTAAGGCAAATCACCTGACGAAAGGAAATCATCATGGAAAAAGTTCAGTGGAAGGGCGGCACCCTTTTATCCCCCGTTCCCGCAGTGCTCGTGTCCTGCGGTACCGTGGAAAAGCCGACGGCTCTCACGATCGCGTGGACAGGAATAACCTGCTCCGACCCGCCAAAGACCTACATTTCGGTGCGCCCCTCGCGCAATTCCTACGACATAATAAAGCAGTCGGGCGAGTTCGTCATCAATATGATGCCCTCCTCGTTCGTAAGACAGGTGGACTACTGCGGCATTAAATCCGGCAAAACCGAGGATAAGCTCGCAAAAATGAAGCTCACCGCAATGGAATGCACCAATATTTCCGCGCCGCAGATCGCGCAGAGCCCTATTTCTCTCGAATGCAGGGTCACCGATATAATCCCCCTCGGCTCGCACGATATGTTCATGGCGGATATCCTGTCGGTAAACATCGACAAGAGCCTCATAGACGACCGCGGCAGGCTTAAAATAGAGCAGGCAGGGCTGATGACCTACGCCCACGGCACATATTTCGCGCTCGGAAAGAAAATAGGCACCTTCGGCTTCTCCGTTAAGCCCAAGCGCGCAAAAAATCCTTCCTATGACAAAAAGAAAAAGAAGTAAAGGCGGACAGCAATGGTAAACATAGGCAATGAATGGGACGCTCTCCTCGCGGACGAGTTTAATAAGGATTATTATAAGGAGCTCCGCAGATTTCTGATCTCGGAATACAACTCCTGCCGCGTATATCCGCCCATGAACGACATCTTCAACGCCCTGCGCTACACCTCGTACAGCGACGTAAGAGCGGTGATCCTCGGGCAGGACCCCTATCACGGCGCGGGTCAGGCGCATGGGCTGTGCTTTTCGGTCAGAAAAGGCGTCGCGCCGCCGCCCTCCCTCGTCAATATTTTCAAGGAGCTCAACACCGACCTCGGGCTCCCCGCGCCGCACCACGGCGAGCTTACCGAATGGGCAAGATCCGGCGTGCTGCTGCTTAACACCGTGCTCACCGTCCGCGAGGGAATGCCGAACAGCCACCGCGGCTGCGGCTGGGAAATATTCACGGATAAGGTCATAGAGCTGCTGAACAAGCGCGAGCAGCCCGTTGTTTTCCTCCTCTGGGGGAACAACGCGCGCTCCAAAGCAAAGCTCATCACAAACCCTGCGCACCTTGTCCTGCAATGCCCCCACCCGAGCCCGCTCTCCGCACACAGCGGTTTCTTCGGCTGCCGCCATTTTTCCAAGACCAACCAATTCCTCCGCGACCACGGAATGCCCGAGATCAACTGGCAGATAACCGATTAAGGAGAACATTATGCTGGAATACTGCCTCTGCCCGAAATGCGAACGCATGATAATGCTGGACAGCGACTTCGCCGACGGCTTCTGCCTTTACTGCGGGACACACATCTCATACAGCGAGGCGCGCGGCGACCTTCTGGAAGGACTGCGCGCCGCGATACCCGACGAGTTCGTCCTCGAAACCGACCTTAGCGACCTTATTGACGAGGACGACGCAGGCGAAAGCGCATACGGTCTGTCCGAATGCCGCGAGGAATGCTCAAAGGGTCAGGAACAGCTCGGGAAATGGGATTTCAGCGCTGCATATGAAAGCTTCTCCCGCGCGCTTGAGTGGTACCCCTCCGATATGGAGAGCGCCTGCGGACGTCTTACGGCAGGAATGCTGCGGCTGTCCGATGTGCAGTGCTGGGAGAAATACCTCTGCGGCTGCACCGAGCTGATACGCTCGCAGAACGATTGGAACATGGCGCAGAAATCGCTGGAATACGCGCTGGACATCATCAAAAGGTTCCTCTCAAAGGGCGGGCGCTACATATCCCCCGATTACACGATAGGCTTCTTTGAAAAGCTTGCTGTGTCATTCCCGCCGCTCAAAACAACCGCCGCGGAAATATTCGCCCATTGCCTTAACATTGAATACGCGCCGCTCACCAACGCCGCGCGGCTTGACAACGAAACGACCCGCTTCGCCGTCGGAAGTCACCCCGCCGCTCCCGAAAAGGAGCAGCGCCGCGGAATGCTGTTCGTGATACGCACTCACCCCGACCCGCGCGTAAAGGAATCGCTCTGCCGCGCTCTTTACGTCTATGACAGGAGCATATGGCTGCGCAGCAGGGACGAGGCGCATATCAACGACGCTATCGCTTTGTGCGAGGAAATAACGGGCGGCGAATACCCGCCGCAGGACGTAAAGCTCGTGCTTAACGCCATGTACGACCTGCTGATGATGGGCGGGATAGAGCAGAACACCACCCCGACAGAAAAGCTGATGTTCCTTTCCGGTGTATATTCCTATGAGCAGATGAAGCGCATGGAACGTTTTTTCAGCGGTAAGCTGTTCTTTAACAAGCTTTACGCCGAAATATATCTCGCCCGTAAAGGCGCAAGCCCGCTCTCGGCGGAATATAAGCGAATACAAGAGAAGATCGCGGCGCTTTCCTGAAACAAAAATCCCCCCTGCTTTTTTGCAGGGGGGAAACCAATTTATCGGTTTATCAATGCCGGGGATATCAATACATTCCGCCCATACCGTCTGCGGGAGCAGCAGGCATTGCGGGAGCCTTCTCGGGCTTGTCGGCAACAAGGGACTCGGTGGTCAGAACCATCTCCGCAACGGAAGCAGCGTTCTGGAGTGCGGAACGAGTTACCTTTGCAGGGTCAACGATACCCATCTTTATCATGTCGCCGTACTTCTCGGAATAAGCGTCGAAGCCGTAGCCGACAGTCTTCTTGCGGTTGATGTTGTCGATTATTACAGAGCCCTCAAGACCTGCGTTGAGCGCGATCTGACGAACAGGCTCCTCAAGTGCGCGCAGAACGATCTTTGCGCCCGTCTTTTCGTCGCCCTCGAGAGTTTCGATAACAGCAGCAACTGCGGGCATTGCATTGATAAGCGC
>CAMERU010000176.1 GCA_945935925.1 uncultured Clostridia bacterium
GTCGGCAAGCTTTTGTATCTTGTCGGTAACGCCGTCCTTTCCGACCATGTTCCGATAGGACGCCGCCTCGCTGTGCTCATACCGCAGCGCCGAAGCCACCTCCGACGTGATCACCCCCTCGCCGAGAGCGTCGCCGACGAGCGTGAGGAGATCCGTCCTCGACAGCGCCGCAGCCGCCGCCTCGTCAACTTCCGAGCGGTAATATTCCAGCTTATACGAGCCGTTTACGGGGAGATTGTTTTCCGTGAACAGGTCGCCGCGCATATTCATATAGGTGCTGCCGCTGTAATTTATCGGGCTTACGCTGTACACTCCCTCGGGGTGGATTATGACCGCCGTGGAGCTGCCGTCCACCGCCTGTATGAACACAGTTCTGCTTTTGTCGTCCTGCGCGGGAAGCTTTCCGATAATATCCGCGTATTTTTCAAGCTTTCCGTCGTCAGCGGCGGATATCAGGCTGTTGACAAAGGCGGGCATTGCGGAAAACCTCGCGCGGCTCTCCCAGCCGGAATAGCCCGTGTCGTATTCCTTTAACCCCGACCAGCCCCTGGAGCCGCCCTCGTAGGTATCGAACGCCGCGCGGTCAAGATAGGTCGGCACCTCTCCCGCCGCCGTAAACAGCACCGTGCCCTCGGGCTTATTCGCGCCGCGGTTCACGGAGGACTGCATTCTGAAATTCGTCAGCTGCTGCGCCACGGCGTAATAGCCGCCCCTGCTGTCCGAAAATACCGTGTCGAGAAAGTCGCCCATGGGCGTTTTTTCGTTTCTGGGGACAACGGCAGTTATACCCGCCGCCGCTGCTCCCGCCAACAGCAGCGCGATAAGCCGCTCCTTTCGCGACCGCTTGTCGTCGACATACGCAAATTCCGACGGGCGCTCCGCGCGAGCCATTCCTCCCACAGCCATGACAAATCCGCCCAGCATAAACGCAAGCAGCGGCAGCGGAAGTCCGCCCGCCGTCCTGACGGACAGTATCAGCGGAATGAACGACACCAGCAGCAGAAAGCAGGGTCTTGGGGAATAAACGCTGAAAAAGCAGCACATAAATCCTATCGTGACCGAGAAAATAAGTATTGCCGCCGCCGCAAAAACAGGGTCGAAGAAATCCGAGGCGGTGAAAATGAAATCCATAAAGCTGTTTTCATAGCCGTAGGGCTGCTGCACCGCCGACGTCACCGTCACGCACAGCACGAGCAGCGCCGCCGCCGCAAGCGCGGAAAAGCCCCTGTGCCTGCGCAGCGCGTAAAACAGCATAAACACGCCGAAGCAGAGCGCAGTCATGCCGAGCGTGCAAAGCAGCGCCTGCTCCCGCGCAATGACATACATAAGCGACGCGCTGACCGCGCACATATATATCGTCGGGCAGATGACCGACGCGCCGTAAAATTTTATTCCCGCTTTCATATTTTGTTAAAATAGGAATACAGCCTGCAAAGCAGCATTCCGTTATACAGCTTGCGGTTTTTCGCCGCTTTTTCTCCGAAGTGTTCCTCAAATTCCTCGTCCGAGGTTATGACATAAAGCTGATTTTCCCCGAGAGGGAGCAGCCGCTTTCCCATCACGCGGTAAATCTCCCGCGCCTGCTCCTGCTCCAGCATACGCTCGCCGTAGGGCGGGTTTGTGATTATTTTTACGGGGTCAACGGGGTATTCAAAGCCGCTCACCGCGCGGCTTTTTGCCGAAACGTATTTCTCAACGCCCGCCTTTTTCGCGTTCGCCATGGCAAGCTCCGCGCAGGCGGGGTCGATATCATAGCCCTCCGCGCGAAATTCCGCGCCGTGACGTATCGCCTCGGTCGCCTCGCACCGCGCCTCGCGCCATATATTCTCCGGCAGGAACCCGAGCCGCTCCCCCGCGAAGCTCCTTTTCAGCCCCGGCGCAATGTTCAGCGCCTTCAGCGCGGCTTCTATCAGGAATGTCCCCGAGCCGCAGAACGGGTCGACGATATGCTCCCCCGCGCGCACCCGCGCAATGTCGATTATCCCCGCGGCGAGCGTTTCCTTTATCGGCGCGCCGTTGCTGTCGCGGCGGTAGCCGCGCTTATGCAGCCCCGTGCCGCTCGTGTCCAGCATGAGCGTCACCTCGTCCTTGAGGATAGAAAAGCGTATGCGGCATTCCGCGCCGCTCTCCGGCATAACGCCGACATGATAGGCATTCCCGAGGTTCACCGCCATGGCTTTCTTGATTATCTTCTGACAGGCGGGAACGCTTTTCAGCGCGGAGTTGAGCGAGTGCCCGCTGTTGGGGAACGCGTCGTATCTGCCGATATATTCCGACAGCGGCAGCTTTCTTATCCCCTCGAAAAGCTCGTCGAACGTCCGCGCGCGGAACTGCCCGAGCACCACGCAGACGCGCTCCGCGACGGACAGCCCGAGGTTAGCCCTCGCGCAGACGTCCGCGCCGCCGCTGAACATGACCCTGCCGTCCGACACGGCTATGTCGGTGCCGCCCGCTTTCTTGACCTCGAACGAGAGCGTTTTTTCCAGCCCGAAATGACAGGGCGCGATATATCTGTATGTTGTCATTATTAACTTTTCCTTTCGCTGCTGTTCTTTTTTTTATTATAACATATTATTGACCCCTTGTACAACAAAACCTTGTTGTGCATAATTGCCATAATATCAATGCCGTTTTAGTATTATTTAGCCAAATTAAACAGCTTATCGGAAAAGTTCTTGAAAAAAATATAAAAGTAATATATAATATAGACAACGATATGCGCGAGAAAAATCAACAAGGCGGATAAACCGCACCGCGCACTTGAAAGGAGAAACCTTAAAATGAGCATCAGACTTGATGACAAGTACCTTAAAAGTTTCGTGAAAGACCACGAGCTCGCGGCAATTGCCCCCGCGGTAAAGGCGGCGCACGATACCCTCGCGGCAAAGAACGGCCCCGGAAGCGACTTCCTCGGCTGGGTAGACCTGCCCGTAGATTACGACAAGGAAGAATTTGCAAGAATAAAGGCGGCTGCCGCTAAGATAAAGTCCGACAGCGAGGTCCTTATCGTTATCGGCATAGGCGGCTCCTACCTCGGCGCAAGGGCGGCTATCGAGGCTCTTAAGTCCACGCTTTACAACTCCCTCAAAAAGGATACCCCCGAAATATATTTCGTCGGCAACTCCATCAGCCCCACCTACCTTAACGAGGTCATCTCCCTCGTAGAGGGCAGGGATTTCTCCGTAAACATCATCTCCAAGTCCGGCACCACAACCGAGCCCGCGCTCGCGTTCAGAGTGTTCCGCGACCTGCTGGTCGAGCGCTACGGCGAGGAGGGCGCAAAGGGCAGGATCTACGCCACCACCGACAAGGCGCGCGGCACCCTTAAGGAGCTTTCCGACAAGAAGGGCTATGAAACCTTCGTTATCCCCGACGACGTCGGCGGACGCTTCTCCGTTCTTACTGCGGTAGGTCTGCTCCCCATTGCCTGCGCGGGCTGCGATATCGACGCGCTGATGAAGGGCGCGGCGGACGCACGCTCCGAATACGCGGAATGCGACCTCGAAAAGAACGCCTGCTACAAGTACGCGGCGCTTCGCAATATCCTTTACAGAAAAGGCAAGAGCGTTGAAATGCTCATCAGCTACGAAAACTCCTTCGCAATGATGGCGGAATGGTTCAAGCAGCT
>CAMERU010000177.1 GCA_945935925.1 uncultured Clostridia bacterium
ATGCAAGCAAGATGCGTGCCAAGCCGCCGGGCGTGATTTATTCAGTGCTTCCTTAATATTATTGTCTGCGATTTATTTTTTAATCCCGAAACGTCGAAATTCCGTATAAAGGATTGACAAAAAGACATTTTTATGATTAAATATAAAGTGGAGTAATTTCTGCATGAAATGCAGTAAAGAAAGGACATTAAATAAATGGCAAAGCTTAACGAAAATTTTTTCAAACTCAAGAAAAACTACCTGTTCATTGAGATCGCGAAGAGGATCAAGGCGTATTCCGCCGAGAATCCCGAGGAAGCGAAGCGCCTTATCCGCATGGGTATCGGCGATGTTACGCGCCCGCTTGCACCCGTTGTTGTTGAGGCAATGGAGAAGGCGTGCCGCGAGATGGGCGTTAAGGAAACGTTCCGCGGCTATGAGGACAGCGGCGCGGGCTACGACTTCCTGCGCGAGGCGGTTTCAAATTATTACAAGAGCTTCGGCGCGGACGTTTCCGCCGACGAGATACGCATTTCCGACGGCGCAAAGAGCGACTGCGGCAACATAATCGACATATTCGGCACGGGTAACACCGTTCTCGTGACCGACCCTGCATACCCCGTATATGTTGACTCCAACATCATGAGCGGAAACGACGTTATCTACGCCGATTCCACCGAGGAAAACGGCTTCGCTGCAATGCCCGACAAGTCCGTCAAGGCTGACCTTATCTACCTCTGCTCCCCGAACAACCCGACCGGCTCGGTGTACACCGCCGCGCAGCTCAAGGAATGGGTGGACTACGCGCTCGCAAACAACGCCGTTATCATCTTCGACGCTGCATACGAGGCGTTTATCACACAGCCCGATATCCCGAGGAGCATTTTCTGCATTGAGGGAGCGAAGAAGTGCGCGATCGAGATATGCTCGCTGTCCAAGACCGCCGGCTTCACGGGAACGCGCTGCGGCTACACCGTTGTTCCGAACGACCTTGTTCAGCAGAACAGCGCGGGCGAGGACGTAAAGCTTGCCGATATCTGGGGCAGACGTCAGGGCAGCAAGTTCAACGGCGTTTCCTATCCCGTTCAGCGCGGCGCTGAAGCGGTATTCACCCCCGAGGGACAGAAGCAGACCCACGAGGCTATCGAATATTATCAGGAAAACGCGCGCGTTATCGCAAAGACCTGCGACGAGCTCGGAATAAAGTACACCGGCGGCGTGAACTCGCCCTACATCTGGCTCAAGTGCCCCAACGGCATGGGAAGCTGGGACTTCTTTGATATGCTGCTGACAAAAATTCAGGTTGTCGGCACGCCGGGAGCGGGCTTCGGAAAGAACGGCGACGGCTGGTTCAGACTGACCGCGTTCGGCACACACGAGGCAACAGCCGAGGCAATGGAGCGCCTCAAGGAGCTGCTCGGGTAATAGAGATGTTTATATAACAAAAGCCCCTGCGGCGTCGCAGGGGCTTAATTATATTTGTTCGGTCGTTTTCGAAATGAATGGTAAATTATGCCGGGCGTCACACGAAAATCGGCTGTATTTCCTCGAAAATGCTGCAGCCCCGGCGGGTGGTTTCTTTCGTGTGGTAGAGCGCCGCGTCCGCGTTGCGGTATATGTTCTCATCGTAGCCCGATTCGGAAAACGTTATACCCGCGCTTATAGAAAAGGGCGGAAGCCCGTTTATGCCGAGCATAATGGCGTCGTTGACCCTTTTTATAATATTTTTGGCGGTGACTGCCTGCTCCGCTGTCAGTCGGTTCATAATAACGGCAAATTCGTCGCCGCCGAGGCGGAATACCTTATCGACAGCGCGCATTTCCTCGTTAAGGACGGAAACAAGGTGTTTGAGCACCCGATCTCCTGCGTCGTGTCCGTAGGTGTCGTTTATCGACTTGAATTTGTCTATGTCAAGCAGCACGAGCGCAAAGGGGAAAGATGAGCTTTCCAACAGCTTTGTTACTCTGTTGAAGGCGGTGCGGTTCAGCGCGCCGGTCAGCTCGTCGTGCTCGATCTTGAACTGCATCAATTCCTCGCGGCTTTTTTGTTCGGTGATGTCCTGTATGGCAAAAACCACCTTTTCAAGCCTGCCGTCCTTATCCCATTTTGCGGGAGCAAGGACGATACGCCCCCACTCGATCTGCTTTCCGCGATATTCGCAGGAAAGTACATCGGTGTCCTTCAGGCGCTGTTTAATGGTGTCAAGATCCATAAATTCGCGGACGAGCTCGGTGTATTCCGTTTCGACCATCCGATCGAGGAATGTGTCCAGAAAAACCTTTTGAGGAATTAGCCCGTCAGGGTAGTGCGTGCTTATAATGTCGGAATGCTTGATTACCTGCGTGAAACCGCTTGTCAGATCGATCTTAAAGGTCACCTTGTAGAAGCTGCTCAGCGCTGTTATCATCTGCCGGTGCTCTTCCTCATCCTTCTTTGTCTGTGTGATATCTTTTACGAGCACGACAAATCTTTCAAGATGTCCGTTTTCGTCATGCGACACAATGGAAAAATCCAGTCGGAACCATGTGTTGTTACCGTTGACCTCACGCTCGATATCTATCGAAAAGGAATTGTGTTCCCTGCACAGGAATGTTTCCATATAATCACGATCTGTACGTCTTAAAAATTCCTCCCGATACTCGGGCTTTATGATGGAAGCATAAAATTCCCTTATCCACTCCCATTCTCCCTCCTCGGGAATAACGTTGCTGAGCACTCTTGTTATGCGGAGCGCCTCGTATCTGTTTTTTGTATAATCGACCAGAAATTCGGACAGGTTGCTTGAACGTATGCCCTCCGTAAACAAAAGGTGCTTACGGTTTATTATTTCCTGATTGTACAGTCTGTCGATCTCCTGCCCTAAGTACAGCCATGCCGATTCCGACAGAGAAAACTCGGTCAGCTTCGGCTCAAGCAGGCACAGACACGACATCATTTTGTGCTTGGAGAAAAGGGGTATTATAAATAGCGTGTGAATGCCGCACTTTACCATTCTTTCGTATTCAACGGGCATACTGTCGCGTATATTCTCCCTGTCCTCAACTACCATCGTTCGGTTGGATTTAAGGCTTTCGATACGGTCGTCCCGGTCAAATTCACTTATATCCCTGATAATATCGTCCTTTACGGAAGAATTGTCCGCTTTCCATTTGTGGAGCATGCTGACTTTGCCGTGCTCCTTGCACTGCTTATAAATGCAAACCATATCCGAATGGGTGAACAGTCCGACTTCCTTTATTATATACGCGACAATATCCTCGATTTTATTATCCCTGTCGATGCCTGCAAGCAGGTCTGTTATAAAAGCCTTTGTTTTCAGTTCTTTTACATCAATGTTTTCTGTTATTGTTTCCGTATCTTTCATAAATGTATATCCTCTTATTACTCAAGGAATATTGAACCCGGCACATATTGTGAACGATTACATTTATAATTATATCACTTAATTTGGTAAATGTCAATATAAAACAGAGCCGTTTCCGAAACAAATGAACAGAAAAGGCTCATTTTTTTAAGGAAGCGCTGATTAAATCTGGTGCGCAGATTGCGCAGTCAGATTTTAAGTTTGGT
>CAMERU010000178.1 GCA_945935925.1 uncultured Clostridia bacterium
GATATTCTGGAATGTACGCGCGATACCGTCGCGGTTTATGGATATAGCGGGGTGACCCGTGATGTTCTTCCCGTCAAGGATAATGCTGCCGGAGGTCGGCTTGTAAACGCCGGTCAGCATATTGAAAACCGTGGTCTTGCCCGCGCCGTTAGGACCGATAAGCCCGTAGAGCTGACCCTTATTGATAGTCATGTTGAGCCCGTCTACCGCGCGCAGACCGCCGAACTGTATCGAAAGGTTCTTGACTTCAAGCATGGGTGTCGTGTTATTCTCTGCCATTATGCCGCACCTCCCGCTTTAGTATTTTTCCTTACAAATACGCCCTTTATTTTCTGAACAAGTGCAGAAGCGCCGATCCTCTCGCGGAGCATTATAAACGACGGAGCGTTGTTGAATATCATCATAAGGATAAGAACAACCGCGTAGATAAGCATTCTGTAATCACCCAGCTCGCGGAATATCTCGGGCAGCGCGTACAGTATCACCGTCGCGATGACCGACCCGCGCAGGCTTCCCAAACCGCCGAGGACAACGAAAACGAGTATCAGTATCGACAGGTTATAGTCAAATTTCTTAGAAACAAGCGAGGTTATCGAGTGGGAATAAAGCACGCCCGCAACGCCCGCGATCGCCGCCGAAACAACGAACGCGATAAGCCTGTACTTGGTGACATTGATACCGACGGACTGCGCCGCGATGTAGTTATCGCGGATAGCCATGCAGGCACGCCCTGTGCGGGAGTCAATGAAATTCATAAGGATAACAAGGCAGACGAGCAGCACGATAACGACAAGCAGCAGATTGGTGTCCTGCGGAGCTTTCATGCCGAGCGGACCCTGTGTAACGTCGGTCTTTGTTGCCGCGTCAAGGTCGGATATCGAAGCTGCGAAGCCGAAATGTATCCCGTTCTTGTCCATGGCGACATACACGTTATTTGCGATCGCCTTGATTATCTCACCGAAGCCGAGGGTTACGATAGCAAGGTAGTCGCCGCGCAGACGAAGCACGGGAACGCCGATAAGAACGCCGAATATCGCCGCCGCAATGCCGCCGATAACAAGCGCTATCACCATGCGGAGCCATGAGGGCTGTATGGTTTCCTGCGTGATTATCGAGAAGATACCGCCGACATACGCGCCCACGCACATAAAGCCCGCGTGACCGAGCGAGAGCTCGCCGAGCACGCCAACGGTAAGGTTGAGCGATATCGCAAGAATAATATAAATTCCGATAGGAACAAGCAGACCCGCAAGCTGGCTTCCGAGAACGCCTGTCACGGAGAGGATACCGAACAGGAGGAAGAACGCAAGCGTTATTCCAAAGGTTATAAGGTTGTTTTTCGTAACTTTTCTCATGAATATTCCCCCCTTATACCTTTTCGTTTATCTTCTTGCCGAGGATACCGGTAGGTCTTACGACAAGGACGATTATCAGCACGAGGAACACTATCGCGTCGGACAACTGCGAGGATATGTAAGCCTTGGAGAGCTGCTCGATAACGCCGAGAAGAATGCCGCCGATCATAGCGCCGGGAATGCTTCCGATACCGCCGAATACCGCCGCGACGAACGCCTTGATGCCGGGCATGGAGCCTGTGTACGGGCTTATCTGCGGGTAGCTGGAGCACATCAGGACGCTCGCTACCGCAGCAAGCGAGGAGCCTATCGCGAATGTCAGAGAGATCGTGCCGTTGACGTTAATGCCCATCAGCTGAGCAGCGCCCTTATCCTCCGACACGGCGAGCATCGCCTTGCCTGCCTTTGTCTTGTTTATGAACAGGGTAAGCGCGATCATTATTACTACGGAAACGGTTATAGAAAGGAAAGTTTCCATCGAAATTGTAAGAACAGGCTTTGCCGCACCGTCTGTCACTGCCGTGAAGAACTGCGGCGCGCGTCCGTCGTCAAACACCGTGAGGAAAGGAGGGGCACCCGCCGCAACGGAGGTAAAATTCCGCGCCGCCGAGCCGAATATCAGCAGTGCAAGGTTCTGGAGCAGGTAGCTGACGCCGATAGCGGTGATAAGCACCGCAAGGGGAGGCGCGCTTCTGAGCGGCTTGTATGCCACCTTTTCGATAACAACACCGAGCACCGTGCACACGACTATGCCTATGACCACGGAGAGCCACACGGGGCACCATGCAGTGGACATTGCGGTAAAAACCGTGAAACCTCCGACCATTATGATATCGCCGTGCGCGAAGTTCAGCATTTTCGCAATGCCGTAAACCATCGTGTAACCGAGCGCGATAAGCGCGTAGATACTGCCGAGGCTTATTCCGTTGACAAGGTAAGATACAAAGCTCATCATAGAGCTGTCTCCTTTCGGGTTAAAATTTCTGCCGCATATTAAAATAAACTCCGCAGCTTGTCCGGAATTTACTTTAATTTACGGCAGCGGTCATGCCGTAAAAAAATTGTCCCAATTACACAAATAAGACCCGTACAGTCCCGCCGCAAAACGGGCGGAACCATACATACGGGTCTGAAATTTGTTAGGTGACTGTGCGCCGGGGAGTTACGCCCCGCGCATATGTGCTACATCTGCGCCGCAGATCACATTGCCTCGTAAGAACCAACGCCGTCGGTAACAACGATCTTCATTACCTGAGGAGCCTTTGTGGGCTCGCCGTCGGCAGTCCATGTTGTCGTACCGGTAACGCCCTCGAGCGTGATCTCTGTCATAGCAGCCTTAACCTTGTCGCAGATATCGGAAGCGCTCATGGAAGCGTCGGTAACGCCTGCCTTTTCAAGGGCAGCCTTGATAGCGTAAACAGCGTCGTAGCCGTCAGCAGCGAACTGGATCGGAACCTCGCCGTTTGTCAGCTCCTTGTATGCGTTTGTGAAAGCAACAGACTTGGGATCGGGAGAAGACGCCGCAAAAGGAGTCATTACCATAACGCCGTCAGCGATAGCAACCTTGTCGCCGAGCTGGTCGATAAGTCCGTCAAGACCGTCGCCGCCGAGAACGGGAATATTCAGACCGAGGGATTCAGCCTGCTGGAGGATAAGGGAAGCCTCCTGATAGTAGATAGGCAGGAACAGCAGATCGGCACCGCTGTCGATAACCTTCTGGATCTGTACGGAGAAATCTGTCTTTGCGTCAGCTGTGAAAGCCTCGGAAGCAACTATCTCAAGACCCTTAGCCTCAGCCTCAGCCTTGAAGCCGTCGAGGATACCGGTGGAGTAAACGTCGGAGCTGTCGAAGATAATGCCGATCTTGGAGCCGAGCTTGTTGTCAGCGATGTAGTCGGCTGCGATCTTGCCCTGTCCGGGGTCGGTGAAGCATACACGGAAGCAGTTGTCGCCTGCCGTGATAGCGTCGATAGCGGAGCCGGAGGGGGTGATAAGGAACATATTGTCCTTTGCAGCCTCAGCGCTTACTGCGATGCAGGGAGCGGAGGTAACAGTGCCGACAAGCAGCTTCATGCCGTTGTCCTTGAGGGTGTTGTATGCGTTAACTGACTTCTCTGCGTCATGCTGGTCATCTTCA
>CAMERU010000179.1 GCA_945935925.1 uncultured Clostridia bacterium
CCCGTTGGGAACATGGGGCGCCCTTGCTGCATTTGCGGCTTGAATACGCTTCGCTTCCGCCGCAAACGCTCGCATTTTTCATTTCGCCGACGTTAGTCGGCGATTTTGCTTTGTGGATTGGATTTGTTGTGTTGTGTTAAGGCGACCGCAAAACCATGAAAAATGCGGGGCGCCATTGTTGGGCATGGGCTGAATGCTCCCGTTGGGAACAGGGGGCGGCATTTGATTTGATTGGGGATTGCTTCTTTTTTTGGGCTTATTCTCCTTTTTTCTCCGTTTCTTAACGATATTTTAATGTGTTTTGTTCGGATTTTGTGAGATATGTCAATTTTGATATATTAATATTCGTCGGAATGATATCGCTTTAATTATTGACAAGTGCCGATTGCCATTGTATAATAAATATACAGGCATATTTCCGGTCTTTCGGGGAAAGAGGCGAGCATTCCATGACAACATATTCGATCTGCATTGAAAACGGCAGGGAACTTCTTATCTGCGGTGAGAATATTTCCGAGGCGGTCACAAACAACATCTCATACATTGAAAAGCACCTTCACGGCTGTGCGGTCGCGCGGTGGGAAATAGGAGAGGCGGTCGTCGGGGGTAGCACCCGTTACCGCCTGAAGCTTGAATATTTCGACAAAACTCCCTGCCGCCTGAGGCGCATGAAGATAAAGCCCCGCCCGAAGGTCGCCGAGTTTGACATAAACTCCATATAATGCGCTCGTAAGTAAACATAATTACAAAGGTCTGCGGTACCGTTACGGGTACAGCAGACCTTGATCGTTGTGCGGTTAGTTTATAACAGATGGTGGGACGTTGACCTTATCAATAGCTCAGTCGTTTTTGAGAAGCTCTGCGATGGTGGTATTAAACACCTTTGCGAGTGCGATGAGCTCAATATCGGTGACAAATCTCTGACCCGATTCGATACGCTGAATAGCGTTCTTGTCGATGTCGAGGTTTATCATCTGAAGATTGTCGGCAAGCTGTCGCTGTGAAATTTTAAGGTTCTTTCTGAGCCTTGCGATCTTAACGCCGCAGATATTGTTTCTTCCGTCGGATGTTCTATTGTTAAACATAATGGATTCTCCTTTTAATGATTAATGAATTTATTTTGAATGTCCCGCTGCATTCGTCCCTATCTTAATTATAAATGATATATCAAGTCAATGTGACATGGTTTGAATTTCAAATGCATTTTTTATGCACTTTCATGGTAAATAATGTAAGATTATGCCCTTGTTTTTGATGTTTTTGGGTCAATTCACTTGCTATTATTCCCCGAATATGATAAAATAAGCATTGACAATGATGTTTTTAATTGTCCTTGTGGGAATAACTGTAATTTCAGAGGTGGATAAAATGACAAACGAAAAAAGAACGGCGGCATGGCTTGACGACGCGGTGTTCTATGAAATATACCCGCAGAGCTTCCGCGACACAAATGCCGACGGGATAGGGGATTTCAACGGCATTATTGAGAAGCTTGACTACATAAAAGAGCTCGGGTGCAATGCGATATGGCTTAACCCCTGCTTTCTTTCTCCGTTCGGGGACGCGGGCTACGATGTAAAGGATTACCTTACCGCCGCGCCGCGCTACGGCACGAACGAGGATCTCGTAAGGCTGTTCCGCGAGGCGCACAGCCGCGGAATGCACGTCATACTTGACCTTGTTCCGGGGCACACGTCGGTGGAGCACGAGTGGTTTGTGAAGTCGATGAAGCCCGAGCGCAGCGAGTTTTCCGACCGCTATATCTGGTCGGATTCAATATGGGAGGACACCGCTCCGCTGCCCTGCCTGCGCGGCATATCGCAGCGCGACGGCAGCGCGGCGCTTAACTTCTTTTCAATGCAGCCTGCGCTGAATTACGGCTATTTCAGACCCGAGCGCCCGTGGCAGCAGCCGATGGACGCTCCCGCGCCGCTTGCGACCCGCGAGGCGATAAAGGACGTCATGCGCTTCTGGCTGGGGGCGGGCTGCGACGGCTTCCGCGTGGACATGGCGGGCTCGCTCGTCAAGAACGACCCCGAGGGAAAGGGTAATATTGCGCTGTGGCAGGACTTCCGCGCGTTTCTTGACAGGGAGTTCCCCGAGGCAGTGCTTGTTTCGGAGTGGGGCGAGCCCGACAAGTCGCTGCTCGGCGGGTTCCACATGGATTTCCTGCTGCACTTCGGACCCTCGCATTACAACGACCTTTTCCGCTGCGACAAGCCCTATTTCTCCAAAAATGGCAAGGGCAGCGCCGCGGAGTTCATCGCGAAATACAAGGAGAATTACGAAAAGACGGACGGAAAGGGGCTTATCTGCATACCCTCGGGCAACCACGACATGGATCGCCTTGCGCGCAGGCTTGACACCGACGAATTAAAGACCGCGTTCACATTTCTGCTGACCATGCCCGGCGCGCCGTTCATTTATTACGGCGACGAGCTCGGCATGAAGCAGGTCGAGGGGCTGACCTCGGTGGAGGGCGGATACGGCAGGACGGGCGCTCGCTCGCCGATGCAGTGGAACGGCGGGCTTAACGCGGGATTTTCCTCCGCGCGCGCGGACAGGCTCTATATCCCCGTCGGGGGTGAATACAGGCAGATAAACGCCGAGGCGGAAATGGCTGACGAAAGCTCGCTGTACACCGCGGTGAAGCGGCTTATCGCCGTTCGTCGGGAAAACCCCGCGCTGCATAACCGCTCGGCGATAACATGGCTGTCCGACGGCTGCCCGATGTCCTATATCCGCGAAAGCGCGGAGCAGCGGGTCGTGGTTATAATCAACCCGTCGGCGCAGAGCGCGCTCGTCGAGTGCGGCGCAAGGTGCGTGCTGTTTTCGGTCGGCGACACGGAGATAAACGGCGGCACGGCGGTAATGGGCGGCTGCTCGGCTGTCATTGCGGAGATATGAGAGGCTGAATAATGAATAACTTTATTAAGAAGATAACGGCGGCTGTCCTGTCTGCGGCAATGCTGATTTCATCGGGCTGCTCCGACAGCGGAGCGTCCTCCGGCGCGAGCGTTGTTTCCGATAACAACACAACTGTTCCCGAAAACAACGTCGCCCCCGATACCGCAAACGCGAAGGTTTATATCGAGGGCGGCAAATTCATGGTCGACGGCAAAGAGCTGTGGATAAACGGCGTAAATACCCCGTGGCACCGCTGGAACGACTTTGTGGGCAACATGGACTATGATTTCTGGGACAGCACCTTTGAGCAGCTTGCCTCCGACGGTGTAAATGCCACGAGGATATGGCTCAACTGCGACGGCGGAGGGACGGTGCAGTTCAAACAGGGCGAGGACGGCAACGTTATCGTCAAGGGTATCAACAGCAGCCACTGGGACGATGTAGCGAAGCTGTTTGAGATAGCAAAAAAGCACCATGTCTACATAATGGCGACGCTGCTTTCGTTCGACCATTTCAAAAGTCAGGGCACGGCAGGCGAGAACTTCCGCGCTATGATAACCAATAAGGAAGGCAGCG
>CAMERU010000180.1 GCA_945935925.1 uncultured Clostridia bacterium
TATTATATCACTTTTGCGCTTTCTTGTCCAATAGTTTTGTGCGGTATTGCCTTAGTAATTAGGTCACGATAATTTATACCATTATATATCAAATCCGAGTATCTGATCTTCTGTTTATCATTTTCTGTCATATATTTATCCGGTATGGGTAGCGATAGTAAAGTTTTACCGTCGATGATTGGGCTTGCACAGCCGCCTGCAACGGAATCAAAACCTTTTCGTGAAAGAATGATTTACGCCTTTGACGGTCAATAGCCGAAGCATTATAGGGTACGGAGGATTTCAGCTGCTCAAGTTCTATGAGCAGCTGTTTCTCTGTGTCATCCGGCTTAACATAGTTTTGGCGTACCCAGCATTTGTTTGCCATAATACACAGCCTCCTTATAAAGTTAATCTTCGTCCATGTACAAAAGGTCATCAAGGTCACTTATATATCTCGGCTTGTCTGTTTCATCTGATTTGTCGAGAGTATCAATAGGTGATTCTTCAACAAAAGAAAGGACGCTCAAATTGCTGAAAGTGCTACTGCCGGAAATGTTACTTTTTACGGTGAACCTAATCTCAGTACCAATGAGTTCAGAAAAATGCAAGTCATCTCCAAGCACATCATAAATTGCTTGCAGGGGAGTATTTGGGGTATTCAGGAACAGGTTGCCTTTCTGGGTCTTGCCCGAATGACAATCTGTTCGCCGACAGATGTTGCTTCCAATTCTACATTTTCTATTACGATGTTATTGACACCAACCAACTTTTTTGCTAAACTTGTAACTGTCACGGACCTCCACTCCTGTCCTTGATTTCTAGACAATTTCAAGTATAACATGTGGAGTCCCGTGGCGCTTTATTTTTTTACAGCTTTTGCTCTTTCCTACCCACACTTTCTAGGGAAGTGCCATTTTTTGTCAGACAGCAGCCAGGCAAGCTCCTCTGCTGTTTAAAATTCGATCCCGAATTGGGTCGGGTTGTTGGAATAATTTGGCGGGGTGTTAGCTGAAAAGATTATCTGCGGCGGCATATACATTTTATGGTTGACATCAATCTTTTGCTGTGGTATAATGAAGAAAAAACATGAAAGGTTGTGCAAAATGAACATCAAAAAAAGCATTGCTTCGGCTGTTGCGGCGGCGGTTTTGCTTACCGCCCTGCCCTTGGCGTTGCCGCTGTCTGCCGGCGCGGAAGCAATAGTTCTTTGCGGCACCACGGTTTGCGACATTGGGGACAATGAGCTATCTTCCTCCGACGGAGCATATCGCTATTATGTGGACAGCGCGATTAACGCTGCGGTAATCAGCGGATATGACGGCGTGGACTCCATAGTCAATATCCCGGCGGAGATTGACGGCTACCGCGTTATCGGAATTGCCAATTACGCGTTTAGAAATAATTCTAGAATCACGCGCGTTGTAATTCCCGAGGGCGTTGAATTTATCGGCACAACAAGAGAAAGCAACTGGGATGATGGCGCTTTTCAGTATTGCGTAAATCTCACCTCCGTATCACTTCCATACAGCCTTTGGTTTATCGGGGATTATGCGTTCGCAAATACCGGTCTGCGCTCTGTTTCCGTTCCCGAGAATGTTGTAAGTATCGGAAACAACGAATTTAATGGTTGCACATCGTTGACGACTGTAAGGCTGCCCGAGGGGATAACCTCTATTCCGGAAGCCTGCTTTGCGGGGTGTACCTCTTTGCGGTCGATAAAGCTGCCCTCGACGGTCAGCGACATATACGGACAAGCGTTTTCGGGCTGCACAAGCCTGACGTCCGTTGTGTTCCCCGAAATGCTGACAATGAGCGGGATAGATATAAACAGCGATGGTTCTCAGTTTTGGGGCTGCACAAGCCTTACAAGCGTTTCCCTGCCCGACAGTATGCAGTGCATACCCGACGAAATGTTCAGCGGCAGCGGGCTGACCAACGTAAAGATAGGCAGCGGTACAAAGGTTATCGGGTATAACGCATTTTCAGGCTGTATCCTTGAAAACCTGAATATCCCCGACGGTGCAGAAATAAAGACCGGTAGTGAAAAAGTAGGTTATCTTCACCGTTGTGGGGTATCGGGCAAGGTTTCTATCCCCGCCTCTCTAAAAGAAAACTGGAATTACTTTTGGTGTGATAATGGTTCCGGCGTTTATCCTACCGAGCTTGAGGTGCGCGGCGAATTTACGGTAAAGAAGGTTTATGACTCCAATGGCATCGTTACACGCCATGATGTTTATTATTCCGAAGGCAAAACCGATTTCTCTTTCAATGATTGTATAAGCGCCGGCGATCCAACGTATGTCATTCTTCCCGACACGGTGACGAGAATAAAGGCATATTCAAACTATCCCAATTGCCTTTGCGCACTGACCTTGGGCGGCGGAGTAATTGATATCGAACTCGGGGCGCTGGACGCTGAAATTCTGGCAGCGATAAACGTCAGCAAGGCGGGAAAATACACAAGCCTTGACGGCGCTCTTTTCTCCGACAGCGGAGCGACCTTTGTGAAATTACCGAATCATTACAAAAACGGCGAAACGAGCGAATATGAATACCACATTCCCTACGGCACAAAGAAGATTGCCGACGGTGCTTTCAGAGGACGTAATTGGCTTTTGGGCGCGCTGTATATCCCCGAAACCGTGACCGAAATCGGCGAAGAGAACTTTTATGATTACGGTTATAATCCGAACGGCGAGTACAAAACCTACCCTTGGAATATAACAATACACGGCAAGGCGGGCAGCGAAGCGGAGCGCTTTGCGAACGCGCACGGAATAATCTTTGCGGAAGAGGGCGGCTCCACCGAAACGGAGAAATACACCTACACCGAAACCGTTGTTTCCCCGCAGACGATAACCCGCGAGAACACCAACTTCACCGAGCCGACCTTTGCGGGCGACCACGGCGAGGTTAAGGGCACCCTTGTCTACACCGATTCCTACGGCAGCGTAATGACCTACGAGGGCGTAAGGGCGATGCTTGCGAATTTCCGCTCGGGAACCTACACGATAGGCTACCGCTTTACCCCCGACGCCGACAGCGTTTACGGCGGCGAGAAAACCGGCACGATTACCCTTGACATGACAAGGATTCCCGTTTCCGCTCCCGTTGTGAAGATAACCGCCGAAAGCTCCCGCGTGCTTCTTTCATGGGCGCCCGTTGACGACGCAATCGCCTACGAAATCAACCTTGTGGACGGCGACAGCTTTGTGAAAGTCGGCGACACAACCCAGACCAGCTACGCCTATACCGATGTGGCGGAAAATGAGAGCTACAGCTTCCTTGTCCGCGCCTACGACGGAGATACCTTTTCCGATTACACAAGCGAGGACATTGTAACCGTAATCGTAAAGGCGGAAAACGCCGACCCGTTTGCGGAGGTTTCGGTTGCGGGACACAGCCTTATTCTTACGGACAACATCGGCGCTAATTTCTACATGACGCTCTCCGAGGAAATCCTCTCGGATACAGGCGCATACAT
>CAMERU010000181.1 GCA_945935925.1 uncultured Clostridia bacterium
CCTGAAGCCCGAGCTTGATATAGTTGAACCCGATAGGCGGCAGATTTTCCTTGTATCTCACCTCGTCGATGCGCAGGAAGTTATTCTGCAAGCCCACAGCATACGCGTTGAAGCGGCTCACCATATCGCCCTTGAGCAGCTCGGTGGTATCCAGCACGAAATACAGC
The DNA here is from genome assembly GCA_945935925.1 of uncultured Clostridia bacterium. Classification (GTDB taxonomy): domain Bacteria; phylum Bacillota; class Clostridia; order Oscillospirales; family Ruminococcaceae; genus CAG-115. Next base: position 168 of record CAMERU010000181.1, read on the forward strand.
GCCTTCTTCTCGTCCTCGAGCAGCAGCGACTTGTTGAGCGCCGCCTGAAATGCCTCCACAACAGGCAGCGCCGAAGTCCTGACAGCCGACATATACCCGTCCGTGCCCGCTCTGCCGGAGGTCACCGCCGTGTTCAGCCCGCAGCACTGCGCGATCATCTCGGAGTTTGTAAGCTTGTGCTCGTTGAGCTGCATTTCAACCGACGTGCTCGCCGCCTGCTGATACTTTACGCCGTCGTTCAGCACCATCATGTTGTTGCCGTTGTTGGAGTACAGCTCGCGCCATGCGCGCTTGAGCTCGTCTAGAGCGGGCTGCGACAGTTTCTTTTCGGATTGGAGAAAGCCCTTTTTGTTGCCGCCCGAACGGGCAATTCCGCCCTCGTAGATCATCTCGCTGCGGACGGTGGACAAGAGGTCGTTTATCTGTTTAAGCAGACCTACACCCGTGACGCCGTTCTTGCTGTTCTGCGTGAGCACGACAAAATCCCACGGGTAGTATCTCCTCCCGCCGACGTTGAACTCCGCTTCCTTGAATATCGGGTCGGAGTTTACCATGACCGCCACGGAGCGCCTGTCGACGTACCGAAGCCCCGCCGCCCTGTTCATTCTGCGCTCAATGTGCATATACCCCGCGCCGTGAAGAAGCATGTCCCGAATGACCGCGCGCTTCATCTCGTAGGCGTTCATAAGGTCGTGCCCGTCGTCGTTGAGCAGCGTGAGCCGCTCATCGTCCGTTATCTCGGCTGCCTCCTGCGTTTCGGGAGCGTCCCTGTACAGCCGTATAGGGAGCGCGGCTACAGTTTCCGAAATGAATTTCACGCTGCCCGCAAGCGCGGGAATAGACATCGCCGTTTCCTCGTCTATCTCGCTGCCCGATATCAGCGCGCGGAGAAGAACGTCGTCAATGTTTGGCGTCACCTCGCCGCTGTCGCGCTTTTCCCGCCTGAAAAAATCAAATAACCCCATATTGCCCCCTTATATATCCGACGACAGCGCCCGGATTACCGCCGCCGCTATCTGGTCGGACGTCTGGCTCACCGCGTTCATTATCATGCTCACGCTGTTGTTGTTCACGGTGGAAACGGTGGACGCGGTCTGCTGCGCGCCCGTTCCTATCGCCGAAAACACTGCCGACGCTGTCCGCAATGCGCTGTTGAGGTCAGCCGTGCCTTGGTCATACGCCTCCTTTGCGAGCGTGTAAACCGTGCCGAGCATTTCCTTTTCGTCCTCTTTCTGCCGCTTCCATTCGGTCTCCGTCTTTTCGTCAAGCAGCTCCTGCCGCTTCTGCTCAAGCTGCATTCTGCTGTATTCGTCCAGCCTGCCGTATTTCAGCTGCTTTTCAACGTCCGCGATCTTCTCATTGATATCCTCGTCCTCGCGGTCGCGGTTATGCTGCTTTATCTCGTCGTCAATAGCGGATACGGCGTCGCTGTACTGCTGCTTGACGTCGTTCAGCGCGTCGCTGTACTGCTGCCTGATATCCTCCATCGTGTCGCCGTTCTGCGATACCCGATATCTGTGTATCTCAAGAGTAGCGGCGCGCCATTTCGCCGAGCTTTCGTCAAGGTACTTGTCCCGCATATCGGCGAGCTGTGAGTAATATTCCTCCTCGGTGATAATGCCCATGTCAAGCCGCCATTTAAGCAGCTCCTTTTCGCTGTCGTACTGTTTTTCAAGCTCCTCGGCGCTCATTCCCGCCGTTTCGGAAGCATCGGCAGCGCCTCCGCCGCCGTAAAGGTTTCTGTAATAGTCAGCCTGCGCCTGCGTGCCGAGAAGGTGCGGCTTGTTGAAGGTCTCCTGATAATTCTGCCGTATCTGCTCGTTCACCTCGTCGGCAGAAGCGAGCATTTTGTATTCAGAAAGCACCTGCGAAAACATATCCTTAATTTCATCGGATCCATTCTTCGCAAGCCCGCTTTTCATCAAAGCGTTGAGCAGCTGATCGTAAGCGGCAAGCTTCTGTTTGGTGTTGCCGTTTATCTTCAGTTCCATATTATACAGCTCGCCGTTTTCGCCGCGCTCGCTGTTGATCTTGAACCACGGCAGCAAATCCTCATTGTTCAGCGCGTCGAGAAGCTTCTGCTGTTCTTTTACATCAATGCCGGAGCCGTATTCGAGATTAAACACGGCGGACCTGTTCTCCTCGACAACCTCCGAGCGCTCCATCTCGTTATAAGCCGCCTGCGCGTCCGCCTGCGCTATGCCCGATTTCTTGGCTTTGAGCTCGTCAAGTATCAGTATCTGGTCTTTGTATTTGCCGTTCACAAGGTCAATATTACTCGCCTCATACCCGAAAGAGTCAATAAGCGTGTCCTGAATTTCCTTAAGCCGCTTTCTCGCTTCCTCGGTATCCTCCGCGCCGTTTCGCAGCTGCTTGTATTCGTCAACGAGCGCTTCCACATCGTCGGCGGCGTCCTTGCTTTCGGAAGCGGTCTTGTTAAGGTCGTTCACCTCGTCCCGCAGCTCTTCCATTTCCTCCGCCGCGCTTTCCGTAGTTGCGGCGAGCGTCACAATGCCGCCTACAAGCGCCACCACCGCCGCCGCGACAGTGACAAAGGGATTTACCGCCGCCGCCGCGTTCGCCGCTGTCTGAGCGGCTGTGTATGCCTGTGTTGCAGTTGTCGCCGCACTTGTCGCGGAAGCAACCGAAACAATAGCCGTCCTCAGCGCGTCGATAGTCTTTCCGATAGCCATTGCGCTCTTAAAGCTTATCATCGCGCCGACGGCTCCCGCGATAACATTTCTGTACTCAACGACAAACGAAATGACATCTGCAAGCCCGCCGATAAAGTCAGGCAGCGCCGTCCCCGCAATATCAATGATCTGCTCCGCCGCGCCGCCTACACTCTCCGCAAGGCGGTCGAATGTTTCGTCAAGGCTGCCGCTCTTTATCTTGTCGGTAAGGTCGGAAAGTATCTCCGTCACGCCCTCGACAGAGGTTTTCAGCTTGTCGCCGAAGCTGTCGTAAACCGCAATGCCAAGCCCCTCAAGCGCAGACTTCATTATCGTGACCGCGCCCGCGGTGTTGTTCGTCATGGTGTCCGCCATATCCGCCGAAGCGCCCGTGCAGTTCTCGATAGCAGAGCGGAGCTTGTTCACATCTCCCTCGCCCGCGTTCATCAGCGCAAGGAAGCCCGACATAGCATTTTTTCCCGCAACGTTCTCGGCAGCCGCCGCCTTTTCCGACTTCGTAAGCTGTGAGAACGCCCCGCGCAGGTCGTCCAG
>CAMERU010000182.1 GCA_945935925.1 uncultured Clostridia bacterium
TGTGACTGGAGTTCAGACGTGTGCTCTTCCGATCTCATGTTCCCAACGGGAGCATTCAGCCCAAGCCAAGCAATGCCACCCCGCATTTTTCATGGTTTTGCGGTCGTCTTAGCACAACCCATCAAATCCAATCCACAAAGCAAAATCGCCGACTAATGTCGGCGAAATGAAAAATGCGAGCGTTTGCGGCGGAAGCAGCGTAGCTGCGTATTCAAGCCGCAAATGCAGCAAAATCGCCGACGACTGTCGGCGAAATGAAAAATGCGAGCGTTTGCGCCGGCAGCAGCGAAGCTGCGTATTCAAGGCGCAAATGCTGGTACGCCTGATGCGATTCGAACGCACGACACACGGCGTCGGAGGCCGTTGCTCTATCCAGCTGAGCTACAGACGCATATAATTATACCGCGCCGGGAAAGCGCGGTATGAATGGTGAGCCATCCGGGACTCGAACCCGGGACACCTTGATTAAAAGTCAAGTGCTCTACCGCCTGAGCTAATGGCTCGCTGTACTAAATTGACAACAGTAATATTATATCAGATGAAACGGCATTTGTCAAGCCCTTTTTTGATTTTTTTGGGACATTGCAATTCCCTATTGCAAAAAAAGGAGTTGTGTGATATAATGTGTAGGTAGAATTATACTTATATTATACGGTGATGTCATGAAGTATTCATTGAACGCAGGCGAGTGGAACAGCGTTTTCGCCGTGCCGTCGGGCGTTGTCGATAAATATATTAAGCTCGCGGGCGGTAATTCGCTGAAGCTGCTGCTGTTTCTTTTGAGGCACGGCGGCGAAACGTTCTCCGACGAGGAGCTGAAAAGCGCCCTCGGCTTCCGCGAGGTCGGCGAGCTGGAGGACGCCGCCCTTTTCTGGGTGCAGCGCGGCGTTATCCGATACGATACCGAAAAAACCGTCGGCGATACCGACGCGTTCTCCCCCGCCTCCGTTAAACCCAAAAACATTGTCTCCGCACAGCTCACCCTCGACGAAACCGCGCCCGCAAACCCCGCGGATACCCGCACCGCTTCCTCCGTCAGGAAAATTTCCCCCGACAGCGGGATCTATGTTTCCGGCGGCGAGATCGCAGGACGGATAAACTCCGACCCCGAGATCGAGGCGCTGTTCGACGAGGCACAGAAGCTCTACGGCAGAGCCCTCCGCCCGCGCGAGTCGCAGACCGTTATCGCGCTGGTTGACCACTTCGGTATCCCCGCAATGGCGGCGGCTATGCTGCTTAAATATTGCTTCAAAATCGGAAAAACGACCCCAAGCTACATAAACACAGTCGCCAAAAGCTGGAGCGACGACGAAATAAACACCATTGAACTCGCCGACGCGCGCATTTCCGCCATGGAAAAACAGAACAGCGTCGAGGAAGCATTGCGCGAGGCAATGGAGCTGAAGTCAAAGCTCACCCCCGAACAGCGCAGATTTATCGCCGTCTGGACGGAGGACTGGGGCTTTAATACCGAAATGATCATGCTTGCTTACGATATCACCGTTAATTCCACCGGAAAGGCAAGCTTCGCCTACGCCAACAAAATCCTCGAGAACTGGAATAACGCGGGTATTAAAACAAGAGCCGACGCCGAGCAGCAGAACACTGCCCGCAGGCAGAAGAACACAGAGCCTTCCACCGCAAATTCCTCGTTCGATATGGACGACGTTATGTCGCAGATAAAAAAACGTTACAATCAGAGCTGAGGTCATTTAAATGAGCATTAACGCAAAATATTATGAGGCAGCTCATTCCGCGCTGGAGGCGCGCAGGGCTGAAAACAAGCTTAAAGCGGATATGCGCCGCCGCGAGGTGTTCGCAAGGATACCCGAGTACGCCGAGCTTTCCGTAAGGCTCGCCGATACCATGACGCAGACGTTCTCCCTTATCATGGCGCGCGACGAAAAAACAGCCGAAAAGCTGTCCAAAATAAAGGACGAGAACCTCGCGATACAGCAGCGTATGAGCGACCTGCTCGAGCAGCACGGCTTCGGCAAGCATTACCTCGACCCCATTTATACCTGCCCCATATGCTGCGACCGCGGCAGCAAGGACGGCAAGTGGTGCGAGTGCTTCAACAAGCTCGTCTACAACGCCGCCACCAATGACATCAACGAGCGCTCGCCCATGAAGCTTTGCAGCTTCTCATCATTCCGCCTCGACCTCTACCCCGAGGCTGTCGACCCGAAATTCGGCGCCAGCCCGCGGAAGATCATGCAGATGAACTACGACGAGTGCGTCCGCTTCGCGGAGGATTTCAACGGGCGCGGCAGGGGTATCGTCATGATCGGCGCGACAGGGCTCGGTAAGACCCACCTCTCCCTCGCGATCGCGGGAAGGGTCATTGAGCGCGGGTTCAGCGCGGTGTACGTTTCCGTTCCCGAGATACTGCGCACGCTCGACCGCGAGCAGTTCCGCAAAAACGGAGAGGATACAATGCCGCTCGTCACAGGCTGCGACCTGCTCATTCTCGACGACCTCGGCGCGGAGGCTGCCTCGGAACGCAATGTTTCTATGGTCTACGAGCTGATAAACTCAAGGATAAACAGGCAGCTGCCGATAATAATAAATACAAATCTCACCACAAAGGAGCTTTGCTCGCGCTACACGGACAGGCTCTTTTCAAGAATGATGAGCATGAATACCCTCGTTTTCTGCGGCAGCGATAACAGGCTGAGAGCCTTGCAGGGCTCCGCTGTCTGACGCGGCGGCATTTTGGCGGTAACACAAAAACACAGCATTCTGCTGACTGATAAGGAGGAAAAAATATGGGAAAACTTAAGATAGGTATTCTCACCAGCGGCGGCGACTGCCCCGGACTTAACGCCACGATAAGAGGCGTCGCAAAGGCGACCTATGAGGCGTTCGGCGAGGATAAGGTGGAAATAATCGGCATTCACGACGGGTATCACGGGCTTATCCACGGCGTATATAAGTCAATGGAGCCCTCCGATTTTTCGGGGATACTCACGCAGGGCGGCACTATACTCGGCACCAAACGCACGCCGTTCAAGATGATGCAGATAATCGAGGACGACAAGGTGGACAAGGTAAAGGAGATGAAGCAGACCTACAAGGATCTCAAGCTCGACTGCCTGTTCACGCTCGGCGGCAACGGCACCCACAAGACCGCGAATATGCTCTCCGAGGAGGGGCTCAACGTCATCGGTCTGCCCAAGACCATCGACAACGACATCTACGGCACGGACGTTACCTTCGGCTTCCACACCGCCGTTGACATCGGCACGGAGGTCATCGACCGTATCCATACCACGGCAAACTCGCACAGCCGCATAATGGTCATCGAAATAATGGGCAACAAGGCGGGCTGGCTCACGCTGTACAGCGGACTTGC
>CAMERU010000183.1 GCA_945935925.1 uncultured Clostridia bacterium
AATAGTCTTCTTCGGACCCTTGCGTGTTCTGGCGTTTGTCTTTGTGCGCTGACCGCGAACAGGAAGTCCCTTGCGGTGACGCTGACCGCGATAGCAGTTGATCTCAACCAGACGCTTGATATTGAGAGCCACCATTCTTCTGAGGTCGCCCTCTACCATATAACCGTCCTTGTCGATGACTTCACGAATTTTAGCTTCTTCTTCGTCGGTAAGGTCTTTTACACGGGTGTCGGGATTAACTCCCGCTTTTGCCAGAATATCATTTGCGGATTTTCTGCCGATGCCGTATACATAGGTAAGTCCTATTTCTACGCGCTTCTCCTTGGGCAGATCCACGCCGGCAATTCTTGCCATACTCGTTCCTCCTTATTATCGGGGATTAACCCTGTCTTTGTTTGTGCTTGGGTTCAACACAAATTACCATAACTTTTCCCTTGCGCTTGATAACCTTGCATTTATCGCACATGGGTTTAACCGAAGGTCTTACTTTCATTGTTATACCCTCCTCATCTTATTTGCTGACCGACAGCCGGACGAACCATTCCGCCCGGTGTTTCATCAGGTTTCCCTGACGTGTCTGTCTGCAACGTTTACTGAAATATGCCGCGGACAATGATCACTTGGCACGCCACGTGATTCTGCCCTTTGTAAGGTCGTAGGGTGACATTTCGACAGTCACCTTGTCGCCCGGCAGTATGCGAATGTAGTTCATACGCAGCTTGCCGCTTATATGCGCTAAGATTTGATGTCCGTTGGAAAGCTCCACCTTGAACTGTGCGTTCGGCAGTGCTTCCAGGATTGTTCCTTCTACTTCCAGTACATCTTCTTTAGACAAGCTATTCACTCTCCTGTAACGTGCTTTCGGCTTTCGCGCTCATTTCTCTGAGCGTCCGCCGCAGCTTTTTGTCCGTCAATCCTTCCATATCGATCTGATACGTGGTTTTCCGAACGTGCTTAATGTTCTTTTTTTTTGGGAACGCGAGCTTGCGCTCTTTTCCGTCGGCGACAAGTATTTTCCCGCCGTCAGCTCCCACAACGACCATAAAACGGTCTTTGTCGTGTCCCGCGGAGCTTATGACCACACTTCCCGCTTTTATCTCCATCAATGGCTCTCCAGTGTCAGAATAACAGGTTCGCCGTTGGTTATCGCGACTGTGTGTTCAAAGTGGCAGGAAAGACTTCCGTCCGTTGTTACCACCGTCCACTTGTCGCCAAGAATGTTCACTCTGCGGGAGTGAGAATTTACCATCGGCTCAATAGCGATTGTCATACCCGGCATAAGCCTTGGACCGTGTCCGGCTTTTCCCTCGTTCGGGACTTCGGGATCTTCGTGCATTTCACGACCTATCCCGTGTCCGATGAACTTTTCCGCAACCGCGTAACCGCCGCTTTCAACGTGCGTTTGAATCGCGTGGGAAATATCACCGATACGGTTTCCCGCGACCGCCTGCTCAATGCCCTTGTAAAGCGCCTCCTGTGTGAACTTCATTAAGCGCTTTGCTTCCTCGGACACTTCGCCGACCGCAAATGTCGCGGTGTTATCGCCCATAAAGCCGTCAAGCTCTGCTACGATGTCGCATGAGATAATGTCGCCCTCTTTGAGAACTCTTCTCTTTGAGGGGATTCCGTGGATAAGCTCCTCGTTTATCGAGTAGCAGTTATGCCCCGGAAATCCGCCGTATCCCTTGCACGGTGAGTGCCCGCCTCTTGATCTGACGAAATCGTCAACAATCTTGTCAAGCTCCCACGTTGTAATACCGGGAACGGCGTTTTTGCCTGCCAGTGCAAGTGCCTGTGCGGCAAGCTCTCCCGCCTTCATCATACCTTGTAGCTCTGTTGGATTTTTAATCTGGATCATTGCCAATACACTTTCTGAAAGTCAGCCTTTTATTGCCGCAAGAACCAGCTTTGATGTTTCGGCAATCTCGTCCTGACCGCTCACGGATACCAGCTTGCCCTTAGCCTTGTAGAAGTCCTTAAGCGGCGCTGTCTTTTCGTGATAAGTTTTCAGACGCGCAACAACCGTTTCGGGCTTATCGTCAACGCGCTGTACAACGTTTCCGCCGCACGCGTCGCAGATACCCTCAACCTTTGTCGGCTTGAATTCAATGTGATACGAATTTCCGCATTTCTCGCAAACCCGTCTTCCACTCATACGAGCAGTAATTTTCTCATCGGGAACATCAATCTCGATAACCTTATCGATATTCACGCCCATTGCCTCAAGTGCCTCCGCCTGCGGAACAGTGCGGGGGAAACCGTCGAGGATAAAGCCGTTTTTAGCGTCATCCTGTGCGATTCTGTCCTTAAGAACGCCTATTACAACGTCGTCGGGAACAAGATCGCCTGCGTCCATATATTTCTTTGCCGCAAGTCCCGCGGGAGTACCGTTCTTAACGGCTTCGCGGAGCATATTACCCGTTGAGATAGCGGGAATATTCAATTCCTTGCAGACAACCTCTGCCTGTGTGCCTTTACCTGCGCCCGGCGCACCCAAAAATATCATATTCATAGCAATGCTCCTTTACATACCGCGTCATCGGACTTAATCAAGGAAGCCCGGGTGATGACGCATCATGATCTGGCTCTCAAGCGAACGAACAGTTTCAAGCGCAACACCGACAATAATCAGCATTGTTGTACCGCCAAGCGATACCTGCGAGAAGCTGGGGTTGATCCACGAGAGAATGATTGGGAAAATTGCGATAAAACCGAGGAAGATTGCGCCGATAAGCGTTATCTTATTCAGAGAATTATGAATGAAATCCGAAGTCGGCTTGCCGGGACGATAACCCGGAATTGCGCCGTTGTTCTTCTTCAGATTGTTTGCGATCTCCACGGGGTTATAGGTTATTGCTACATAGAAGTAGTTGAAGCCTATGATCAGCAGGAAGTAGAGTATCGCGTATGCCGGAGAAGTCTGTGAGAAAAATCTCACGAAACCGTTCCAGAAGCCTTCGCCCTGACCCGTTACTCCGAAGAAGTAGCAGATCGTCTGGGGAAGCGACATAAGGGACATCGCGAAGATAATCGGCATAACGCCGCTCATTGCGACTTTAATCGGAATGTGCGTCGATTGACCGCCGTACATTTTGCGTCCCACAACGCGCTTTGCATACTGAACGGGAATACGTCTTTCAGCATTCGTCATAAAGATAACGAACCATATCATCGCAATAAAGATTACAATAGTAACCAGAACAAACACGATGTTTGTTCCAAGATGTTCCTTATCGGAAGATATAATTCCGACAAATGAACTGATTGTTTCGGGAATTCTTGCAACGATACCTGCGAAAAGTATCATCGAAATACCGTTTCCGATACCTTTTTCGTTG
>CAMERU010000184.1 GCA_945935925.1 uncultured Clostridia bacterium
CCTGCGCGCAAAGCCGCTGCGCGGCTTCACACTTGTCGGGACAGAGGTATTTTTGTGGCGGGAAACCCGCCACAAAAATGTATTTAAAAGCCCGCTGCGCGGGCAAAACGTATTTTTTCGACAAACTAAGGCGCCCTACGTATAAGCAAGGCGCCTTTTAATTTTCACTGCAAATTTATCGTCCGAACAGCCTTTTCGTCCGCTCCGCAAGCGTTTTACGTCGTTCATTCTCCGCTTCTGCGTCAATTACGAGCCCGCTTCCCGTTTCGCGGAGCACGCTCCCCTCGTGCACGCCGTCGGGAAGCTGACAAAGCGGGATATCGCGCCGCTCGCTGCCAAAGAAAACAACAGCCGTTCCGTTTTCTATCCTGTCAACAATTACCATTCGGTTATCTCTCCCCTTTTTGATGAATACAGTTTCAGCTCCGCGCCGTCGCTAACGATAACGATATCCCCGCAGTCTCTCGTTGTATAATATGTACAGCCGACGTCGTCAAGCCTTTTCAGGACATTGGGATTGGGGTGACCGTAGGGGTTATACTCGCCAACGAAAAGTATCGCGTAATCCGGCGATACTGCCCTTAGAAAAGCCTCCGTGCTGGAGCTTGTGCTGCCGTGGTGAGCTATTTTTATAACGTCGCTCCGGATATCTGCGCCGCTGTTAAGGATATCGTTCTCCGAAGCGCGCTCTGCGTCTCCCGTGAAAAGGAACGAGGTACCCCCGAAAACAAGCCTTGACACCACGGAGTAATTATTCAGGTTGTCGTAGTCATCGTGAAGCGGCGCGAGTATTTCAAGCTCCGCCCCGCAGTCAAGTCCGATGACATCGCCCACCTCCGTATATGAGGCAGATATTCCCTTTTCCTCTATGACATCAAGCATGAGCTCGTAGCACATTGTATTCGGCACCATATTGTCCGCCGTGCGCGGCATCATAAATTGCCCTACCTCAAAATCGGACAGCAGCCGATACATTCCGCCGATATGGTCGGAATGCGGGTGAGTTGCAATAACCAGATCAAGGCGGCTGATTTTCAGAGAATCAAGGTACTCCTTGACTTCGCTGTAATAATCCTCTTCGCCGCAGTCGATAAGCACATTGCTTTTCCCGACGGTTATAAGCTGACAGTCGCCCTGCCCGACATCTATGTAATGGACAGCGAGCTGTCCGTCAGCCGCAGTAACATGCTTCGGCAGCACGCCCACCGTCTTTAGCATATCACGGACCGACGGCACCGCGTCGATATGAAGGAAATATTCGTTAAGGAACAGGAAAACCGAAGCGGCGAGTATGACGAAAAGCGCCGTCAGCGGGAATGCCTTAGCCCTTCCGCCGTCCCGACGTTCCTTTTTTCTGCTTTTCCGCCTGTCTGCCAACTCCACCTCTCCTCTCTTTATTGCCGCGTGCCTGCTCTGCTTTTCGCTTCGCAGGGGGATTTCCCGCGGGCTTCTCCGACGGAGCGATAAGGCACTCCTTGCCATATCCGATAAGGTCGCGCCGTTTTGCCATTATCAGCGCCTTTTCGACAAGCTGCCTGTTCTTCGGCATGAAATATTGCAGCAGCGCACGCTGCATTGCCTTTTCCTCGGAAGTCCTCGGCACGAACACCGGCTCCATGGTGTACGGGTCAAGCCCTGTGTAGAACATTGCCGTGGAAATAGTCCCGGGCGTCGGGTAGAAATCCTGCACCTGCTCGGGGCGGATATTGTGCTTTTTAAGGAACAATGCAAGCTCCACCGCCTCGTTAAGCGTGCAGCCCGGGTGCGACGACATGAGATACGGCACGAGATACTGCTCCTTGCCGCACTTTTTCGTCGACGCGTAAAACCGCTTTTCAAACTCCTCGTAGACCTCGATATGCGGCTTGCCCATGTAATCCAGCACCTTATTGCTCGCGTGCTCGGGCGCTACCTTGAGCTGACCGCTGACATGAAACTCGACAAGCTCGTCAAGGAACGCGTTGTTCTTTTCCAGCATCATGTAGTCGTATCTTATCCCCGAACGAATGAACACCTTTTTGACCTTTTTGATACCGCGCAGCCTGCGGAGCAGCCTTATATAATCGCTGTGGTCGGCGTTGATGTTCTTACAGGGGGTCGGAGCAAGGCACTTCCTGCCCCTGCACAGACCGTGCTCCTCCTGCTTTTCGCAGGACGGGTGGCGGAAATTCGCGGTGGGACCGCCTACATCGTGGATATACCCCTTGAAATTCGGCTTTTCGGACAGCATCACCGCCTCGTTATAAACGGAGTCCTCGCTGCGGGTCTGCACCTTTCTTCCCTGATGAAGCGCAATTGAGCAGAAGTTACAGAAGCCGAAGCAGCCGCGGTTATGAGTTATCGAAAACTCGACTTCCTCTATCGCGGGCACGCCGCCCTCCTTTTCATACATCGGGTGGTACGCGCGCATATAGGGCAGCTCGTAGGCGTAGTCAAACTCCTCCTGCGTTACGGAGCGCTGCGGCGGGTTCTGAACGAGCATCATGTCGCCGTGGCGCTGAATTATTGTCCTGCCGTAAACCTCGTCCTGCTCGTCGTACTGCTTGCGGCAGGCTTTCGCATACGCCTTCTTGCTGTCGCGCACCATTTCGAAGCTGTCGCACTGCACCGCACCGAGAGGGGTGTTCTCGGGCTTTGTGAGATAGCATATACCGCGCAGGTCGTGCATATCGGCAAGCTTCAGCCCCGCCTTGAAATTATTCAGCATCTGCGTGAGCGTGACCTCGCCCATGCCGTACATGAGGTAGTCCGCACCGCTGTCCACAAGGATAGACGGCATAACGCTGTCGCTCCAGTAATCATAATGCGCGAAGCGGCGCAGCGAAGCCTCCAGCCCGCCGATAGATATTTCCACATCGGGAAACAGACGTTTCAGCGCCCTGCAATAGGTTATCACTGCGCGGTCGGGGCGCCTGCCGCCTTTTCCTCCGGGGGAATAGGCGTCGTCGTTGCGCTTTCTCAGCGCTACGGTGTAATTCGACACCATGCTGTCAATGTTGCCGCCGGTCACCATAAAGCAGTATTTAGGTCTGCCGAGCTTTTTGTAATCGGCGTCGCACACAGGCTGCGCAATGACCCCGACGGAAAAGCCCGCCGCCTCGATCATTCGCGAGATTATCGCTATGCCGAAGGTCGGGTGGTCGATATACGCGTCGCCTGTAAAGCAGATAAAGTCAAGCTGTTCAATGCCGCGCTCTTTCATATCCTCGCGCGATACGGGTAAAAAAGGCATTTGCCGTTTCCTTTCGTTTATCACATCGTTCCACGGGCTGATTTAATGCAGCACCGCGGCTTTATTTCTGTAATTTTCTT
>CAMERU010000185.1 GCA_945935925.1 uncultured Clostridia bacterium
GTAACCATAGCGTGAAAATACGGACTTACTGTTATGAATTTACAAATGCGGCTTAGCATTCCATATTGCCGCTTTTATAGATATACATACAAATAAATACAGAGCCCCTGTATCGAGGGGCGAGGGGAAGTGTTTTTTTGGAGAAATATGTTATAAAGGGCGGAAAGAAGCTGAGCGGCGAGGTCGTTATCAGCGGCGCAAAGAACGCCGTTGCTGCGATACTGCCCGCAGTAATTCTTTCCGATGAGCCTTGCATAATTGAAAATATACCGAATATAAGCGACGTGAACATCACGTTACAGATAATGTCCGAAATGGGCGCGAATATCCGTATGCTCAACAAGACGACTGTTGAGATAGACTCGCGGCCGCTGAAAAATCTGCCCGTTCCATACGAAAAGGCAAAGCTCATGAGAGCCACCACCTATTTTCTCGGAACGCTGCTCGGGCGCTTCCATGAGGCGCACGTTTCCATGCCAGGCGGCTGCAACCTCGGCGACAGGCCTATCGACCAGCACCTGAAGTGCTTTTCCGCGCTCGGCGCGACCTATGACATCGACGGCGGCATGGTTAACCTCCGCGCGGACAAGCTCACGGGCAGCCAGATATTCTTTGACAAGAACTCCGTCGGCGCTACCATAAACGGCATTATGGCGGCGGTCAAGGCTGACGGACTGACTATAATCGAAAACGCGGCAAAGGAGCCGCACGTCGTTGACCTTGCGAACTGTCTGAACTCAATGGGCGCGGACATTCTCGGCGCGGGCACGGACGTTATAAAGATCCGCGGCGTGAAGTACCTCCACGGCACGACATACAGTGTTATTCCCGACCAGATAGAGGCGGGCACGTTCATGGCAGTCGCGGCGGCGACTCGCAGCGAGCTGCTGATAAAGAACGTTATCCCGAAGCACCTCGAGCCGATAACCAACAAGCTTATCAAGATAGGCGTTCAGGTTGAGCAGTACGACGACGCGGTGCGCGTTCTCGGCGGCAGCGAGTATGTCGGCACCAGCATAAAGACGCAGCCGCACCCTGGCTTCCCGACCGATATGCAGCCGCAGATGGCTGCTGTGCTCACCTGCGCAAAGGGCACGAGCATGGTCACCGAGAGCATATTCGACAACCGCTTCCGCTATGTGGACGAGCTTCGCCGCATGGGCGCAAACATCTCCGTTGAGGGCAGAGTTGCCGTTATCGAGGGGGTTGAGCGACTCAAGGGCGCGCCGGTAAAGGCGACCGACCTTCGTGCGGGTGCTGCGCTTATCATCGCGGCGCTGAGCGCGGAGGGTGTTACCGAAATATATGACATATTCCACGTTGAGCGCGGGTATGAGAACATGGAGATAAAGCTGCGCAGTCTTGGCGCCGACATCGTTAAGGTTAACGAGCCCGACCCTGCTGCCGACGCTCCCGCGAAAAAGGCGATATAATGGCGCGGGTATTTCCGATATGCTCCTCAAGCGAGGGAAACTGCACCTTTATCGGCACGCGCGGTCACGGCATACTTGTAGACGCGGGATGCTCGTTCCGCGCGCTGAAAAACGCGCTGTCGCTTATCGACACCGATCTCGGCGGCATTGAGGCGGTTTTCATTACACACGAGCACTACGACCACATAAAGGGCATGGAGCAGCTTTTCAAGCACACGGCGCTGCCTGTTTTTGCCTCGGGGGGGACCATTGCGGCAATGGCTGCGGCGGGGCGCATTCCCGACGGAAGGGCGGTTTACAACATAAACGAAACGGGCTACAAGAGCGCGTCTTTCGAGGTCAGGGCGTTCGGCACATCGCATGACGCGGCGGAGAGCGTCGGATACCGCATTGACTTCAATGGGCGCAGTTTTGCTGTCTGCACCGATACCGGAGTTGTCACCGAGGCGGCGGAAAAGGCGCTTGCGGGCTGCGAAACAGTGCTTCTCGAGAGCAATTATGACCCCGATATGCTGCGCAGGAATATGCGGTACAGCTTCGATCTGAAGCGGCGCATTTCAAGCAATATAGGTCATCTTTCCAACCGCGACTGCGCGGAATTTGCGGAGAGGCTCGTCCGCGGCGGCACAAAGCACCTTATCCTCGGGCACCTAAGCAAGGAGAACAACACTCCCGACACCGCTTTCGGCTGCGTTTCGGAGCTGCTCGCAAAGCGCGGGCTTGTCGTTGAGAGGGACTTTACGCTTGACGTCGCTCCGGTCGTTACCGAAGGGACCTACATAGCGGTGTGAGCTTTTTATTGCAAAATTATGCGGGGGCTTTGCCCCTCTGACCCCTTGGGGGCTTTAAGGCTGCTGCCTTGAAGCCCCCCTTTGCAAAGGTGAACTAAATCCTTTGGTTCATATCGTTTTTTATGGGTCGTTTTGTTGTTTATTTGATTAATTTTTCTTTTCGTGTTGTCACACGGGAATCGGGGGAAACCCTTCGGGAGAGCGGGAAAACGTGGTTTTCCCCTCTCCCTACGGGTCTCCCCCGCACCCCCTTCCCCTCTCCCTCTCCCTTTTCCTTATATTTGGCGCTTTCTCCCGCGGAGGAAATTCTCGCTGAAGCGGTTATTTTCGGTTTTTCCTCCGGTAGAGTACGGATAGCTTTTCACTTGATTGAATGTACTCTCGCCTTGGTGGGCGCTCATTTTGGCGGCGCGTTCTGGTTTTGGTGGGACGGGGGATTTGGTTTTTTGACATATTCAATTTTTTCACCCTGCTTTTGCGGGGTTTTTTGTGTTTTTTCGATAGACATTGCAGGGGTTTTATGTTATAATAGATTAACAAAAGGAGATATGAAATATGGAGATATCCGTTGACGAACTTTTGCGGCTTTCTGCCGATGAATATGCGCTTATTGACATACGCGACAGGTATGCTTTTGAGTACGGTCACATTGACCATGCGATAAATATACCGCAGGCGGAATTTTCTGCCGAAAGCGCCGCGCCATACCGCGGGAGGAAGCTTGTCATATGCTGCCGAAGCGGCATTATCAGCCGCGAAATAGCCGAAAAAATGCGCGACGACGGCTATGACGCGTACAACCTGACGGGCGGCTATGCCGACTGGCTGAAAAAACATCTTGCCGCCGAAAGCCGCGCCGACGCGGTGGAGCGCAGTCTGCGGAAAACCTACCACAAGACGATACTCAGCCGCTTCACAAAGGCGGTCAGCGATTATCAGCTTATTCAGCCCAATGACAGGATAGCCGTTTGCATTTCGGGCGGAAAGGATTCAATGCTCATGGCGAAGCTGTTTCAGGAGCTGCGCCGGTACAACAAATTTCCGTTCGAGCTTACATTCCTTGTAATGGACCCGGGAT
>CAMERU010000186.1 GCA_945935925.1 uncultured Clostridia bacterium
GGGAAGAGCGCCGGTAAATCAGCTTATTCATTCGCAGAAGCTTGCGGACGCTGAGTCCAAGATGGTCGTTACACCAAATGTTGATACTATCTATACCCAAGCATGGCTTGATTTGAGCGAAGAGCCGATGATTTTTGTTATGCCCGAAGCCGACCGCTTTTTTAAGGTGCAGGTTCTCGACGCATGGACAAACACCGCCGCGGTGCTTGAAAAAGCAGGAATATACGCATTTACAAGGACGGATTGGAAGGGTGAGCTTCCCGACGGCGTGGTTAGGGTAGACGTACCTACTTCGACAGTTTGGCTTATCGCGCGCATTTTGCTTTCGGGTCAGGACGACCTTACGAATGTATATGCAATACAAAATGAGATGAGACTTTTCCCGCTTAGCGCATATTATATGAGCACAGATTATGCTGCGCCGAAGGGTACATACACCGCCGAAAACGACTTTGTTCCCGTGGACAAGGTGCTTTCAATGGATCCAAAGACCTTCTTTGATACGGCGAATAGGCTCATGCAGACCAACCCGCCCGCAGCCGAGGACAGTGAGATACTAAATGCGATTAAAGCTATAAATGTTGGTCCCGGAATGGAGTTCAATACGAGCGTGCTTGACGGCGATATTTCCGCTCGCTGGAAGGAAATGCTGGAGAATCAGCGTAATACTTTACTTGCTGATACAGAGAAATACTGTGTAAAGCTTGGTCAGTGGCAGTATTTTGACGAACCTATCGGTAACTTCGGAACGGAGTACAACTACCGTGCCCTTGTTGCGCTTGCTGGTCTTGGCGCAAATACTGTTGACGTCGCAATATACCCTAAGACCGATGTTGACAGCACGGGCGCTAAGCTGACAGGCGAGAACAGCTATGTAATGCATTTTGATACAATGCCTCCGCTTTTAGAGGGAGGGGTCTGGTCGGTTACAGCATACGGCAGCGACGATTTCCTCATAGACAACCCCATTGACCGATATTGTCTCAACGACCGCTCTGATTTTAAGCTGAACGGCGACGGCTCACTTGACATTATTCTGTCAAAGGAGCAGCCTGCGGACGCTTCAAATTGGCTGCCTGTTTCGGACGATGAATTTCATCTGTATATGCGAATATACACTCCCGATATGGCTGCGCTGAAAAGCTGGCAGCCGCCCGTCGTTGAGCGCAGCGGCGATATCAAATCCGATTTGGGTCTGACAGCCGAGCAAAAACCTGCAAGCGAATACACCGCAAAACTAAATGCCGATGTATATTCCGAGCTTGATTTCAGCGATAAGCGGGAGGCGGAGTTTGCGGTACGCGGACTTATTGACGCGCCCGAAAAGCTTGTGCTGACCGATGAGAACGGCGGTATTATATGGAGTCAGGAAGCATACAGTTTCATTGACGAGTATGAGCAAGCGCCCGATACGGTTAATCCCAGCCTTTGGGAGAACACAAAGAACAATCACGCGTACGGGCTGTTTGAGGTTTGTGAGGGCATCTATCAGGTGCGTGGCTATGACATGGCGAACCTTACGGTCATCAAGGGCGACACGGGCTGGATTGTGTTTGACCCGCTGATGAGCAGCGAATGTACCCGGGCGGCTATGCAGCTTATTGAGAAAAATCTTGGCAGCTACCCCGTTAAAGCGGTCATAATCTCCCACCCTCACGTTGACCATTTCGGCGGTATATTGGGTGCAATGAGCGCCGAGGACGCAGCAGACGGTTCTCTGTCACTTGACAGGCAGCTGGCAAGCGGCAAGATACCGATCATAGTGCCCGAGGGTTTCGCCGAGCACGCTATTGCGGAGAACGTGTATGCAGGCAAGGCAATGGGGCGCCGCGCCAATTACCAGTACGGCGTTTTGCTGGAGCCGGGCGTTTCTGGCAAGCTGGCAATGGGTATAGGAATGGGACAATCCACAGGCACGGTAACATATCTTGCGCCGACCTACGAGGTTAAGGAAACGGGCGAAAAGATCATTATCGACGGCGTTGAAATGGAGTTTCAGCTGACCCCCGGCACCGAGGCTCCTGCGGAAATGAATACATGGTTCCCGCAGTACAAGGCTTTGTGGGTCGCGGAAAACTGCACAGGCACATTGCATAACCTGTATACTCTCCGCGGTGCACAGGTGCGTGACGGCGCTGCGTGGGCAAGCTATATCACCGAAGCGATCACACGCTATGGCAAAGATGTCGAGATAACATTCCAGTCGCACAACTGGCCTCACTGGGATAACGAGACAGTCAATGAGTACCTTGTTAATACCGCGGCTGTGTATAAATTCATCAACGACCAGACCCTGACATACATCAATCAGGGCTATACCTCAGACGAGATATCCAATATGATAAAGCTGCCCGACGCACTTGAAAAGGTTTGGTACACAAGGCAGTATTACGGTACCGTTGCGCACGATTCAAAGGCGGTATATCAGAAGTACATGGGGTGGTATGACGCAAATCCCGTTCATCTTGACCCGCTTATGCCTACTGAAAGTGCAAAGAAGTGGGTGGAGTATCTCGGAGATGTTGACGAGGTGCTGCGTATGGCTAAGAAGGATTACGAAAACGGCGAATATCAGTGGGTCGCGGAGATAACAAACACTATCGTTTTTGCAGACCCGGATAATACCGACGCACGACTGCTTTGTGCCGACGCGCTGGAGCAGCTTGGATATCAGGCTGAGTCGGGAACGTGGAGAAACGCTTATCTTACAGCTGCTTTGGAGCTGCGAAACGGGAACAGTGCGCAGGAAGCGCCGCAGGCAAAGAACAACGGCGCAATGATACGAGAAATGACCGCGCAAATGATGTTTGATTACATGGCAATACTTCTCAACAAGCAAGCATTGGCGGAGTATGATTTCACCGTAAATGTGACGCTGACGGATACAAACGAAAAGTATATGCTGCGGATAAAGAACGGTGTGCTGCTGACATATAATGATACCCTGTCGGACGCCGCCGACCTGTCCGTTACCTGTCCGAAAAACGCCCTGTTCCTCATTATCTCCAACGATAAGGACAATATAGCAAAAGCTATTAAGGCGGACGGTGATACGACGCTGCTGACGCTGCTGGCGGATAACATGAATGAGATCCCAATGGAGGGGATCAGTCCGTTTAATATTGTTGAGCCATAGAATTCGGTGAATAAAAAGCGTATCAAGAAGCAATCGGCGTGAGTTAAAAATGATGAATATGTTATAGGGAAATGCTGATTAAACCAAATTCGCCCCGCTCAAACCCGCATACTCGCGCGGCTGAATTT
>CAMERU010000187.1 GCA_945935925.1 uncultured Clostridia bacterium
ATCAGCTTGTCCAGCCCCATAAAGAGATTATAGGTGCTCTTTTCAACATCATCCCTGTCATACAGTTCCACAAGCTTCATAAGCGCGGCAACAAGGTCGCCCTCAATTTCGTTTAGGATATCCGTAAGATTACGGTAGTGAGTGTAGAAAGTCCTTCGGTTAACGTTCGCCGCTGCGGTGAGCTCGCTTATGGATATGGCGGAAATGTCCTTTTCCTCCATTATCCCGAAAAGCGCTTCTTTGATTGCCTTCTTCGTGCGGATAACTCTTTTGTCCGAATCGTGGCGCGCAGTGTTTGTCATATGAGGCATTTCCTTTCGATAATACATTAATTAACGCCGAAGTGTGTTTTAGTACACATATGTGAATAGTAATATTATATAACATTTTTTTATAATTGTCAAGCCCGCCGCCGAAAAAAGAAATATTTCCTGAAAAATGGGATCTTTCCGCAAAGCGCCCGTCATAGGATAATTCGGTTAACAAAGCTGCCCGCTCCGAACGGGGTCATCACAGCCGTCGGAGCGGGCACCAATTATTTATTCAACAGCACCCGCTCGCCGCACTCATTCGGAAAGCACGCTTTCAATAGCCGAAAGCTCCTCCCCCGAAAAATCAAGGCGGTCAATGCAGGCGGCGTTTTCCGCTATCTGCTCGGGACGGCTCGCGCCGATAAGCACGGTCGATACCGCCTTATTGTTGAGCACCCACGAAAGCGCCATCTGCGACAGCGACTGTCCGCGCTCCGCGGCAATGCCGTTGAGCTTGTTCAGCTTAGCGATCATCTTGTCGTCAAGCTGATTTCCTATCCAAGTCGCGCCCTTGCCTACCCTTGAATCGGCGGGGATACCGTTAAGATACCTATTTGTCAGAAAGCCCTGATAAAGCGGCGAAAATACCGCAAGCCCTACGCCGTTCTCCTCCGCCCAGCGGTCAAGACCATCGTCCTCTATCCAGCGGTTGAGCATGGAATAGGACGGCTGATTTAAGATGAACGGGGTGTGCAGCTCCCTGAAAATGCGGCTTATCTCCTCGGTCTGCTTTGCGTTGTAGTTGGAGATACCCACATACAGCGCCTTGCCCTGCTTAACCGCGTTGTCAAGCGCCAGCGCAGTTTCCTCAAGCGGCGTGTTCGGGTCGAATACATGGTGGTAGAATATGTCGACATAATCAAGCTTCATGCGCCTCAGGCTCTGATCAAGCGACGCCGTGAGGTATTTGCGGGAGCCGTTTCGGTCGCCGTAGGGTCCCGGCCACATATCATAGCCCGCCTTTGTGGAAATGCAGAGCTCGTCGCGGTAGGCGCGCATTCCCCTGTCGAGAATACGCCCGAAATTCTCCTCGGCGCTGCCGTTGAACGGGTGGCCGTAGTTGTTCGCGATATCGAAATGGGTTATACCGAGGTCAAACGCGGTGTGCACCATTTTCTCCATATTCTCAAAGCAGCCCTGATAGCCGAAATTCTGCCAGAGCCCGAGAGAAACCGCAGGCAGCTTCAGCCCGCTTTTCCCCGCGCGGTTATAGACCATGCCGTTGTATCTGTTTTCGTCAGGTAAATACATATTTTCTCCTTAATCAAAGACAGTGCAGGGCTTCGAGGTCGCCCTTATGCCGTTTTCGCCGTTTATAAGCGGCTCGCCCCAATCCGCCGAAAGCACGGAGCCGTCCCATTGGTTGGCGATATCGAGATATTCAACGCCGCCGCTGTTGCCCTTCCAGCTCCAGCCGAGGTAGCCGATATTGTTTTCCGTGCAGTATTCCATGATGTACTGCTCGTCAACGTCGCCGTCCGTGTGGTTATATCCGAACTCTCCGACGATAACGCACAGTCCTTTATCGGTGACGCCGGTGAGGTTGCGGGTTATCGAGGCCTTATTCTTTCCCGCCGTGCCGTACATATGTATCGCGAACATCGTGTTCTTGTCGGGGTCGGAGTTGAACACCTCCGTGCCGTAGTCTGCAATGCTCTGACCATACTGCCCCCAGCCCGCCGAGTCAATGAGGATCGTATTCTTTATTCCCGCCGCGCGAAGCTTCGGGATAGCCGCGGTGTAGCCGTCGCGCCATGTCGCGCCGTTCCAGTCGCCGACCCATTCGTTAGCTATGTTAAGTATAACATAAGCCTCGTTTCCGATCAGCGCGTCCTTTACGTCTATCCAATAATCAACCGTCTTTTCAAGCAAGGCAATGTCGTTATTACCCGTAATGTCGTGCACCTCGAGTACGGCAATCATCTTCAGTTCCTTGCACTTGTCGACAAGCGCCTTCAGCGTGTCGGCGCTGTCGCGGGTGTACTGCTGCCCGTCGCTGCACACTATTCGCACGGTGTTGGAGCCCGTCTGCGCGATTGCTTTGAGCGCGGCGTCGTCCTGCGAGGCGTACCAGCTGTGCGGGTGATTAATGCCGCGCATAACGAACTCGTTTCCGTTCGCGTCGAGAAGCCTTGTCCCGTCTACGGAAAATCCCGCTGAAACGGCAGGGTCGCCGTCCTCGGGATCGTCCGTTTCGTCGTCGGGCTCCGATACCTGCTCCGTCTGTGAGGAGGACGTATTATCCCCGCCCGTGGTGTTCTCCATGTTGTCGCCGTCCAGTACGTCCATGCAGCCTGTCAGCATGACTATAAAGGAAAGCAGCATTGCCGCAATTTTTACCATAATTTCCTCCGATCACCCCGTATTTATGCGGGAATATTCCTGAAATGTTTATGCAGCGGTTTACCGCAGTATTATGCATTTGCCGCACGTTAATGCCGTAACCAAAAAGGCAGCAGGGATATCACCGCAAAAGATACGACCATTGCGGTGATACCGGAGCTGCCATTGTGTTTTTATCCGTTCTTACCGGCAAAAACAAGGAGCGTTTTACTTGCCGAGGGACTCAACGAGCGCCTTTGTGTCGCGCGCGATAAGCAGCTCCTCGTTGGTGGGAACGACCCATACCTCTACCTTGCTGTCGGGAGCGGAAATTCTCGCAAGCTTGCCGCGCAGACCCTTGTTTACGGAGTCGTCAAGCTTGATACCGAGGTATTCCATATTATGGCATACGTCTGCGCGAACGTCGTCGGAGTTCTCGCCGATACCGCCTGTGAAAAGAACAGCGTCAAGTCCGTTCATTACCGCCGCATAGGAGCCGATGTACTTCTTTATCTCATAGCGCAGCATCTCGCCCGCAAGCTTTGCCTTCTTGTCGCCGTGCTCCGCAGCGTCGCTGATGTCGCGGTGGTCGCTGGAAAGACCGGAAATTCCGAGGAAGCCCG
>CAMERU010000188.1 GCA_945935925.1 uncultured Clostridia bacterium
CTTCAGCCTTGAAATTAACACGGCGGACGGCGGCGCGCTCGGCTCGGCGATAGACGCGGCGCACAACGCGGGTCTGTATGCCTACGCGGCGCTTGACATAGGCGCATTGGTTTCGGACATTGCCGACGAGGGCGGCGGGCTTAAGGAAGGGTTCGCTGCCGCGATACACAGGTTCGCGATGAAGTACGCCTGCGAGGGCATTATCCTCACGAATTATTACACCGCCGACACGCCCGCAATGTATGCGGAATATCTCCGCAGCGGCTCGGGGATAGGCTACACAAACTGGCTCTATGAAACGAACGAATACATGATAAGAACAGCCGCCGAGGCAGTCCGCGGGACAAGCAGCACGACAGCCGTCGGTCTGCTGATAAGCGATATGTGGGCTAACTATACCACGCGCGAGGAGGGCTCCGTGACCGCCGACAGCGTTGAGGCGCTCACCGACGGCTTCTGCGATACGAAAAAATACGTCGAGAAGGGCTATGCAGATTTCGTTGTCGTCAAGGCATACGGCTCGACGAGCGACGGGGCGCTCAATTTTGAGAACGTCGCGAGGTGGTGGTCGGATCTCACCGAAAGCGCGGGCGCTAAGACCTACATAATGCACCTTAACGAGAAAATAGGCAAATACAGCGGCTGGTATGAGGATCAGCTGCTGCGGCAGCTGTCCGTTATGGAGGATATCCCCGCGATAAGCGGCAGCGCGTTTTCGTCGCTTTCGTCGCTGCGCGAAAACCCTCTCGGCACGACAGACACGCTGAAGAAATTCTTTGACGAGCAGATAAACACCGACACCATTTTTGAGGATCTCACCATGATATCGCCGTCGTCGCTCAGCTTTGTGACCTACGACAGCACCGTTAAATTCATGGGAACGTTCGATGAGAACTTTGACGTTTTGTTTGACGGCAGTAAGATAAAGCTCAACGAGGCGGGCAATTTCTATTTTGTTAAGGATCTGAATGTCGGTCACAACAGCTTTACTGTCGAGCATAAGGGAAGGCAGTACAATTATTCAATCGAGCGCCGCGTCGACGTTCTCAAATCAATTGAATCCGACAAGGACGTAAGAGTCGAGGGCGGGACGAAGATATCGCTGGTTGCCGTTGCGTACAGCGGCGCAAAGGTTACCGCCACGATAGGCGGCAAGACGATAAAGCTCAAGGAGCGCGAGGGCAGCGGCGAGGAACTCGACGCGAACAGCTCCTATGCGAAATTCGTCGGCTATTACAAGGTCGGCGAGGGTATCATCGGGCAGGAGCAGGATCTCGGCAGCATATCCTTCTATGCGTCCTACAAGGGCTCGGAGGAATATATGACGGGCGGCAGCGTCGTTATTGAGGCTGAACCGGAGCCGCCCAAGGAAATAATCGTTGATTTCACCGACGATCAGCAGAGCGTCGGCTCGGGCGAAATAGTCGGTACAATGGCTCCCGCAGTGACCTCGGAACAGACCGTCACCTATGTCAAGGTGCTGAACAACTACACCAAGGTATATGACGGCAAGACGACGGGCGCTATCCCTTCGCCGCTGTTTTCGCAGCTCCCCGCGGGTACGCTCGATTATTACCGCTCCTCCTCGGACGGGTATGTTACCACGACCTCGGGCAAGCGCTTCTCGGCAGATGAAGTTACGACGTTCAGCGATACGGGGCTCGGCTACAACGCGCTTTCCGTCAAAGCAATAGGAAACAGCGGCGGAAAGAGCTTCATAAAACTGCACATTGATTATAAGTCTGGCTTCAACGTCACCGCGCCTGTTTCTTTTTTTGAGGCTAACGACGGACCCTACGGTGTTGCCGATTTCAACGCGGATACGGTATATATAACCTTTGACAACATCACAAGCGTTACCGGTCTGCCCGGCTTTGAATACTGCACTCTGTTCAGCGCGGGTAAATGGGAGACCGTCGAGGAGAACGGCGTGCCGAAATTCCGCCTTGCGCTTACGCTGCGACAGTCGGGTATTTACAGCGGCTGCGGAGCATATTACGACGAAAACGGCGACCTTATGCTGACCTTCAATATACCAACGGCTTCGCTTTCGGGTAAGGTCATTGTTATAGATCCCGGTCACGGCTACGGAAAGACCGCCGAAAAGCTTGACCCCGGCGCTATTGGCAACGTCACCGAGCAGTCGGTAAATCTCGCAGTGGCAAAGGAGCTTGAAAGCAGGCTCACCGAAATGGGCGCGACAGTTGTCCGCCTGAAAACCGAAAGCGAGTTTATCCTCACCCAGACCCGTCCCACGCTTGCCCGCAGTTACGGCGCGGATATGTTTATCTCGCTCCACTGCAACAGCGCGCTGAGCACGACCGCGCACGGCGTCGAGGTGTACTATTTCACGCCGTTCTCTCAGCCGCTTGCCAGCGCGATAAACAACAGCCTTTCGGGTTATTTTGACAACAATGTCTATGCCGACGGCACGAGCAGCAGCCGCGGCGCGAAATACAGCTATTACTGGGTAACGCTCCAGCAGGACTTCCCGTCGGTGCTTGTTGAAATGGGCTTTATCTCAAACGAGCGCGAGTGTATGGCAATGGCTGACAGCACTCACCAAAAGGGAATGGCGAACGCTATCGCGAACGGCGTATATGCGTACTTCGCGCGCAGCGGGCTTTCATACAGCGGCAGCGGAAGCGACACCGCGGATAATACTCCAACGCCCGATAATCCCGACACGAGTGATACGGGAGAGACGACCGGCACGGGCGATTCCACGGAAACGCCGGATACATCGGAGCCGTCCGATACGACGGGTACAACAGAGAGCAACGAAAACTCCGACACTTCCGACACTGCCGACACCTCCGAACCGACGGGGGAAACCTCCTCGCCGGATACGTCGGAGCCGTCCGACGCGACGACGGAGGTCCCCGATACTTCGGGCGGCGGTATCAGGGTAGAATGACCGTATAATTTTTAGCGGCAGACCCGTAAGGAGCTTCTGCTCAAAAGGCTAACAAGAAAGTCAATGATAAGTTCTCAATTCCTGATTGAAAGTAGAGCACAATGTTTAGTTATACAATTTGTGATTCTTTTTGTGAAAGGATTTTCTTTTCTACCCGCCGTGCACTCGAAACACGAATTCCGAACATCAGCAAAGGTTTATCGTTGCATGATGTCGATGATAGTCGAATTCAATTATACACTTGTGGCAAAGAAAAGATAAAGGTGGTTAATGATTATCCAACTGATGCTGTGTACATTGATTCGGAAATAGA
>CAMERU010000189.1 GCA_945935925.1 uncultured Clostridia bacterium
TCAAGCCCGAAGCCGCGCAGCGCCGCTTCCTTGTCGGCGGCTATCTGCGCCTTCAGCTCGTCCATCCCCGAGAATTTCCGCTCGGGACGGATAAATTCACACAGCGACACTGCCGCCATCTCGCCGTAGAGGTCGCCGCTGAAATCAATAATATATGTTTCCATAACCGCGCCGGTGCCGTCATGACGGTCAGCGACGGTCGGCTTTATGCCGATGTTGGTCACGGAGCGGTAATTTATGCCGCGTATCTCCGCATAGCTTCTGTACACCCCGAAGCGCGGTATAACATTGGTTTCGGGGATTATCTGATTTATCGTCGGGAACGACAGCGTTCTGCCTATCTCGTTTCCTTTTACAACGGGCAGCCTGTACCAAAGCTCGTAGCCGAGAAGCCTGTTCGCCTCGGCGATCTGCCCGTTTCGTATCAGCTCGCGGATATGCGTCGAGCTTATCGGAACGCCGTCGCAGCAGACGTCTGCAACGGTCTGCGCGCGCATTCCGTATTTCGCTCCAAGCTCCGCAAGGCGCTCGGGGGTGCCGCAGCCGCCCTTTCCGAAGCGGAAATTTCCGCCGCAGCAGGCGAAGCCCGCGTTAAGCCGCCCGACAAGGATATCCCGCACGAACTCCTCGTCCGTACAGCCGCATACGTCCGCAAAATCGGGCGCATAAAGGTATTCAACGCCCATTTTGTCCAGCAGCTCCACCTTGTTTTCAAAGGAGATGATGTCCTCGCGCCGCTGAAATTTCGGCAGCGTGGTGTCACAGTTGAATGTGAACACCGCGGAGCACAGTCCTTTCTGCGCCAGAGCGGCGCCGATGACCCCGACATGACCGAGATGCAGCCCGTCAAAGTATCCGAGAGCAACGGCGGTCTTTGCCGCCGCGTTCCCGCCGTAAGTAATATCGATCAATCTTTATCACCGTATCAACGGCTCGAAAATGAGCCTGTTAGTCCATAAATCTTTTTACAGGAACAAGCTCGCCCGCATCGTTCACCCTCGCGACGCCGATAAAGCCCTCCGCGCCGCTCACCCTGCACAGTCTGTCCGTTTCGGGACGGAAGGCAAGGCGGTCGGCGTCCAGCCGCACACCGTTCATGTACAGCCGCCGCTGAACCTCGTCGAGCCTTATCTCGGGCAGCGGAGCGAACACGCTCTCCACGGGCTTCAGCAGCCCGCACAGCGTTTCCCTGTCCATTGCCTTCAGTTCGGCAAGGGGATAGCTTTCCTCAAGCGTATAGCCGCAGCTTCTCGTGCGGACAAGGCTGGTCATCACCGCGCCCGTACCAAGAGCCGCGCCGATATCATCTATCAGCGAGCGGATATAAGTCCCCGAGGAACAGTCAACCTCAATAACGCCGTCGCGCCCGTCAAACTGTATCGATTCAAGGCGCGAAACGGTTATGGGACGCGGCTTGCGCTCCACAACGATACCCTTGCGGGCAAGGTCGCAAAGCTTCTGCCCGTTTATTTTGAGCGCGGAATACATCGGCGGCACCTGCATGATGTCACCCCTGAACCGCGCCAATGCGCCCTCAAGCTCCTCCGCGGACAGGTTTACCGCCTTTTCCTCGGAGCACTGCCCCCAGATATCCAGCGTATCGCTCGTTAATCCGAGCCGAAAGCCCGCGCGGTAGCTTTTGTCGCTGTCGGGAACAAGGTCGGCTGCCTTGGTCGCGCCCCCGACGAAAATCGGAAGCACGCCCTGTGCCATCGGGTCGAGCGTTCCGCCGTGACCCACCTTTTTTGTCCCGAAGCAGCCGCGCATTACCGCAACAACGTCGAACGACGTGAAGTCCTGCGGCTTGTTCACCACGATAACGCCCGTCATTCGATACCCGCCTCGCGGACAGCCTTGCAGCAGGCGTCAACTATCTGCTTTTCCGCGTCCTCGATAGTACCGCCGAACGAGCAGCCCGCCGCTCTGGCGTGACCTCCGCCGCCGAAGCCCATGCAGATCTGCGAAACATCAATGCGCTCGCTTGAACGCAGCGAAGCCTTGAACACGCCCGGCTTCTTTTCTTTCATGCAGATCCCGATGTCCACGCCCTCTATCTGGCGCGGTATCGCGGAAAGCGCGCCTACGTCGTCGCTGTCGATGTCGGTTATTTTATCCAGCATATCAAGCGTGACGGTTATCAGCGCGATGTGACCGCCGGAATAATAGCGGATATTTTTCAGCACTTCCTGCTCGAGCTTTATCCTGCCCTGCGTTTTCATGTCGAACATCGCATAGTTTATCGGGGCGATTTTTGCGCCGCATTTTATCATTACCGCCGCTATCATGTGCGACTGCGGCGTTGTATTGCTGAAACGGAAGCAGCCCGTGTCGGTCGCTATTCCCGTGTAAATGCAGTTTGCTATCTCCGCGTCGATCTCCTCGCCAAGCGCGCAGATTACGTCATAGACGCACTCCGCCGCCGCAGCGTATTCGGGATGAAGATACACCCGCTCGGCATAGTCGGTGTTGGAAACGTGGTGGTCGATACAGAGCGCCGCCCTGTCGCCCGTTTCCTTGAGGTCGCCGAGCAGCTTTGTGTCGGCAACATCAACGCAGACTATCGTCACCGGTTCAAATTCCTGCTCCTTAACCGCCTCGTACATATAGTCGAAGCGGTGCGGGATAGGGTCGGGGCAGACCGCCTTCGCGCGCTTGCCCATTCTCTGGAGGATACCGCAGAGTGCGAAGCCGCAGCCGAGCGTGTCCCCGTCGGGGCTCCCGTGCATTAATATAAGGAAGTCATCATGAGTCCTGAGAAACTCTGCCGCCTCGTAAGCGTCAATTTTCATCTGACTCCTCCTTATCCTCGTCCTCCCCGTCCTGCCGGACAGGCTTGGGGAGATTTGCGATTATCTCCTCGATATGCATACTGTATTCCAGAGAATTATCGGGCAGGAATATCAGCTCGGGGATCTTCCTCA
This sequence comes from uncultured Clostridia bacterium, assembly GCA_945935925.1. Classification (GTDB taxonomy): domain Bacteria; phylum Bacillota; class Clostridia; order Oscillospirales; family Ruminococcaceae; genus CAG-115. Next base: position 2,922 of record CAMERU010000189.1, read on the forward strand.
CGCGTATGCGCGAGCTTATGCACTTCTTGAAATAGCCCGCTGCGGCGGTCATTCCCTCGACTGCCTTTGCTGTGCGCCCCTCTCCGCCCATGCAGGCGATCATCACCTTGCAGTAGGACAGATCGCTCGTCACCTCGCAGTGAGTGACCGTAACGAAATTCTTTGCCACGCGCGGATCCTTTACGCCGCTTATCGCGGCGGAGATCTCGCGCTTTATATCCTCGTTGAGCCGTTTTACATTAAAGTTAGCCATGTTGTAAGCCTCCT
>CAMERU010000190.1 GCA_945935925.1 uncultured Clostridia bacterium
CAGCGTAATAATCACCCCCCCGTCCCCCTTTTCCCCCGTATATAATCTATTGACAAAATGCCAATTATATAATATAATGTTTTTAAGTTATATTATTTCATGTCATATCGCAGGAAATTTCTCGTGCTTTTTATAAAGGTCACCTCTGAAGAGAAAGCATTCCCACATTGTATATCTGGGAAGAGGGGGATAACATATGAAAAAGGAAAAATTGGAATCCAAGTTTTTCTTGCTTATATTGGTCATTATATGCGTACTTATCCTGCTTTCCGCATTTTCATGGTTTCAGGGCTCGCTAAAAGAAAACGTCAGCCGTATCAATTATGAGATAATGCAGGAAATTGCAAGGCAGCAGCTTTTCAATTTCGAAACGAAAATACAGGGTCAGCTGAACCAGCTGCAGCTCTATGCGCGAAGCTATGAAAAGGTCGACATGAACGACTACAACGCCGTAAAAGAGCTGATAAACGTCACGGAGGGAGCGGGGAGCTTCCATACCATCTCCATAGCGGACGACACGGGCAGGCTGATAAGCAATAACAACACCGCAGCGGGAAATATTTTGCTAAAGCAGTATTATAAGGACGCGATAAGCGGCAACGCGGCGATAGGTTTGAAGTATTCCGATGACGGAAATGAGATTATTGAATTAATTTATGCCGTGCCCATATATCAGGGCGAGGCTGTCAACGGCGTTCTTGTCGGCTCGGAGCTTCGGTCGGACGTTAACGACTATCTTATGACGGACAGCTTCGGCGGGCTCGGGGCAAGCTTTATAACAGACAGCGAGGGCAACATTATATTATCAAGCTGCAACGGCGCGGAAATGGTCGGGAATATGACCAATTATCGGGATTATTTCGCCGCCGCAAACGCCGACGGCATATTCGGGCAGACGGAAGACTCCGCAAACGTTTACCGCGCAGATATAGGCGGCTCGAATTATATCATTATCCGGAACAACGTCGATTTTAACGGGTGGAGCCATATTTTACAGGTCGACGCGCTGTTTATAAATTCTCAGAGTACCCGCATATCAAATTCCGTGCTTATACTGCTGCTGGCGGTATTGGTAAGCGTGTGCGCCGTCATTGCGGTGCTTTTCCGTGTGCAGGCTTGGGCGACCCGCATGAGGACAAAGGCGGAGCGAGATCTGCTGACAGACCTGCTCAACAAAAAAACCTTTGAATCCGACGTGGAGAGTATGCTGTCAGATAATTCCGCAAATGAGGTAGGCGCACTGCTGATAATAGATCTTGACAATTTCAAGGCGGTCAACGATACTCTCGGGCACATGACGGGAGATCGGGTATTATCCGGTGTTGCGGATAAAATACGGGAAACGTTCAGGCAGCAGGACCTGCTGGGGCGTATCGGCGGAGATGAATTTGCGGTTTACATGAAATTCGGCAGCAGACAAGAGGCGGACGAACGGTATGAGATCATCAGGTCAAGGGCGGAACTGCTGTGCAGGAAAATAAGGGAACTCACCGATGATCCGGAGCAGGGCGTCAATGTTTCCTGCAGTATAGGAATAGCCCTCGACACAAAGCACGACGCGACCTACGATCAGCTGTACAAACGCGCGGACGAGGCATTGTACAGGGTTAAAAAATCCGGCAAAAACAGGTTTGGTTTCTATACGGATCAAACGGTATCGGAAGCGGAAGGAGGAACACGGGAATGAAAAAACATATAGCGGCTATATTGTCCTGCATTATTATTTTTTCACTGACATCCTGCACAAGCGCGGAAAATACCTCGGTATCCGACAGTACGGGAGAGTTATCACGCCAAACCGAAGCGACGGACGTTGAAATAAAGGAGAACATCACATTAAAGATCGGTTTCTCCACAAAAAGCTCCGACCCGCGCGTTCAGGTATCGGAAACATTCAAGAAAACCGTTGAGGAACAGACGCAGGGGCGTATCACGGTGGAATTATATCCCGACGGCAAGCTTGGCTCCGACGCGGAGCTTATCAAGGGCGTAATAAACGGCGATGTTGATATGACAGTTTCCAGCGCGGGAAATTTTGCGGATTATGTTCCCGAGGTGGGGGCTTCCGCGCTCCCGTTCCTGTTCTCGGATTTTGAGGAAGCATGGAAGTTTGTCGACGGCGAAACGGAGCGTCAGATAGAGGAAAAGCTGACGGAATACAACATAAGGGTGCTAGCACATTTTGACAACGGCTTCCGCTGCGTTACGACCTCCGAGAGCGTGGGTCCCGTCAATACCGTTTCGGATATGGAGGGGATCAGAATACGCACCCCGCAGAATCAGATGGTTATGGAAACCTTGTCCGCTTTGGGCGCAAAACCGTATGTGATGGATTTCACGAAATTATACGACGCCCTGAAAAACGGAGAATTTGACGCGCAGGAAAACCCCGTCCCGATAATATACAACAGCCGTTTGTATGAGGTGCAGTCCTGCCTTGCGATAACAAATCACAGCTATGACATGATGCTTTTCGTCATTCGCGACGACATATGGGAAAGCCTTTCGGAGCAGGATCGGGAGATACTCCGCGCGGCGGCGGCGGAAGCGCAGAAGCAGGATAGAGAGCTGATACAAACACAAACCATGCAATACATCGATATGCTTGAGGAAAAGGGCATGACCATCACCTACCCCGACTTAAAAGAGTTCAGGGAAGCAACTGTCGGAGTGTATGATTACTTCGCGGGCTCCTACGGCGAGGAGCTGATGGAGCAGCTAAAAAATGATTGACATGTAAAAACGACCGGGGAAATTGATATTCTCCGGTTGTTTTTTTCGGCGCTCTGCTGCCTAAGTTTTCTTGACAACATGCTTTAAATATTGTACAATGCACCTGTATCAGATACAGGTACCGAACCATTCTCACAACCGCCGCAATACCACAAGGAGGGAAAAATGGATACAAAATTTTCTGTTGCAATACATATCCTGATCCTTATTTCGGAATCTCAAAGCCCTATAAATTCCGATAGTATGGCTGAAAGCGTTGGAACTAATTCAAGCTATATCCGAAAAATACTTGCTCTTTTGAAAAATGCATTCGCTGGTGCAAAATTACTTCATCTGTTACATCTAGAATTTCATCTGCTGATGCATTGTTGCGAAGCATGGAGTCTATCATATTAAACAAATCCCCATTCTGTTCGTTATAAG
>CAMERU010000191.1 GCA_945935925.1 uncultured Clostridia bacterium
AATGGGCGGACAGACACGGCTTCAAAACCGAGATACTTGATATCCTTGACGGCGAGGCGGCAGGAATCAAGAGCGCGTCTATCCATATTCAGGGCTTTAACGCATACGGCTTTCTGAAATCCGAGCACGGCGTTCACAGACTTGTGCGCATTTCTCCGTTCGACGCCTCCGGCAGACGTCAGACCAGCTTTGCCAGCGTTGAGGTAATGCCGGAGATAGAAAAGGATGTCAACGTCGATATCCGCCCCGAGGACGTTGAAATGGAAGTGTTCAGAGCGAGCGGCGCGGGCGGTCAGCACATCAACAAGACCTCCTCTGCCGTAAGACTTATCCACAAGCCGACGGGCATAGTAGTTGCCTGCCAGACGCAGAGAAGTCAGGTGCAGAACCGCGACTTCGCTATGAAAATGCTGATGTCAAAGCTCGTTGAGATAAAGGAGCGCGAGCACCTTGACAAGATAAGCGATATCAAGGGTGAGCAGCTGAAGATAGAGTGGGGCAGCCAGATACGCTCCTATGTATTCATGCCGTACACCCTCGCGAAGGATCACAGAACGGGCTTCGAGAGCGGCAATATTCAGGCGGTCATGGACGGAGATATTGACGGCTTTATCAACGCCTTCCTCAAGGCAAAGAGCCTCGGTAACATATGATGAAGAAAAACGACATCGTAACGCTTGAGATAACCGCCCTCACCAACGAGGGGAACGGCGTTGCGCGCCATGAGGGAATGGCGGTGTTCGTTCCGATGACGGCGGCGGGGGACGTTGTATCCTGCCGCATTGTAAAGGTGCTTAAAAGCTACGCTTACGCAAGGGCGGAGGAGATAATAACTCCCTCGCCCGACCGTGTTGACAATGACTGCCCCGTTTATGCGAAATGCGGCGGCTGCTCGTTCAGGCATATCTCATACGGCGCGGAGCTGCGCGCCAAGGAGGGCTTTGTCCGCGACGCTTTCGGGCGGATAGGCGGTCTTAGCCCTGTTTTTATGGATATCTGCGGCAGCGACAGCGTCGCCGGCTACCGTAACAAGCTTCAAATGCCGGTCGCGAGGGACGAAAACGGCGCGGCGGTGTGCGGGTTCTATTCCGCGCGGAGCCACCGTGTGGTGCCCGTTGAGCGCTGCCTGCTCCAGCCGGAGCTGTTTTCGGAGATCACCGCGTATATTATGCGCGCCGCAGAGCGGCTTCACATAAGCATTTACAACGAGGAAAAGCACGAGGGCGTGCTTCGGCACATTTTCCTGCGAAAAGGGCATTACAGCGGGGAAATATGCCTGTGCCTTGTCGTAAGGAGGAAAGTCCCCGAGTTGTCGCGGCTTGCCGAGGAGGTATGCGGGAAATTTCCGCAGATAACGGGCGTCGTCCTCAACATTAACCATGAAAAAACCAATGTTATTCTCGGGGATAAGGGGATAGTCCTGCGGGGCAAGGCAACTGTATCCGATATAATGTGCGGGGTGAAGGTGGAGATATCGCCCCAGGCGTTTTATCAGGTGAATACCCCCGCCGCCGAAAGGCTGTACGCGCAGGCGCGCGAGTTTGCCGAGCCGAAAGGGAAGACCCTGCTCGACCTGTACTGCGGCGCTGGCACGATAGGGCTTTCCATGGCGGGAGAAGCCGCGCGGGTGATCGGCGCGGAAATTGTTCCCGCGGCAGTCGAGAACGCAAGACAGAACGCGCTGCGGAGCGGCTTTTCCAACGCGGAGTTCATCTGCGCGGACGCGGGCGAGGCGGCGGAAGCGCTCGCGAAAAAGGGAACAAGTCCCGACGTGATAATCCTTGACCCGCCGAGAAAGGGCTGCGACGAGAAAACGCTGTCCGCCTGCGCGGAGATGTCGCCCGGGCGGATCGTTATGATATCCTGCAACCCCGCGACGGCGGCGCGCGACTGCAAGCGGCTTTCCGAGCTTGGTTATATTGCGGAAACGGTGCGGGCGTTCGACCTGTTTCCGAGGACAACGCACGTTGAATGCGTGGTTAAGCTTATTAAAAAGTAACACAAAAGCGCCCCCGCGTTATCCCGCAGGGGCGTTATTTATGCCGTTTTGACGCGAATTACTCGAACGAGTCCTCCTCGTCGCGCGCCGCGAAAAGCTCGACGAGCTTCTGCATTTCCTCCTCGGTGAGGGAAACGCCCTTGCTCATGCGGGTGTGATCGGGCGACCAGTCGCGGATATCGTACTTCGGCTCGCGATCGTTCCAGCTGACGAGGTTCAGCTCGCGGGTCCAGCCGCGGGCGGTCTCGGAGATAACGCCGAGTTCCTTTGTGATCTCAAATGTTATTTCTGCCATGTCAATTCTCCTTTTCTTCTTCGGGAGCGATTTCCTCCGCAGCTTTGGCGCGGCGTTTCGGCTCCTTTTTCTTTTTGATCCTGGTGCTGTCCGCAACGACTATCCCGTCGTAGACAGCGTAATATTTTGGCGGGATAAGCTTGTTTATGTGAAGCTTTCCGAAAAACCAGCCCTTGAATGTCAGCTTTTCAAATATTCCGTTGAGGTAGGTGTTTATGTGGTTGCGGTCGGTCTTGTCGGTGATGAGGAAATCCCGCAGGCTTGACGGCGGCTCGTAGGTCACCACAAAATCGACGGTGTTACCCGCTTTTTCGAGATTTTCCAACCCCTCGGCGAGCTCCTCCTCGTTCGGTATCTCGCGCTGCCACCAGTTCTGTCCCTCGACAAGCTCGTATGTGTCGTCGCTCTGACCTCCGCCGAATGTGAACACCGTCTTTTCCGCAATCTCGTATATTTGCCCGCGCATAAGCTGCCGCAGCCGTCCGCTTATCTGCCGCGTCTTACCGCCGCACCACTCGCTTACCTCGTATTCCTCCAGCAGGTCGTAGTTTTCGTGAGAGCCTTCCACGAACAGGACGTTGTAGGGGAGCTTTCCGATTTTTCTGAGGAGCTTCTTTTCTTTCTTGCTCCCGTCCCATATAAAGCCGAAATCACCGCAGATTATAAGCGCGTCCTGCTTGCGCAGCTTCCGCAGCGCGGGATTTTTGAAGCGCGAAATATCCGCGTGAATATCGCCCGTTATGTATATCATCGAAAAACCTCCGCCCAAATAATTAAAATTCGGTTACAATTTGCGAAAAACACTTTACAATTGCCTGTCGGATTTGTTATAATAGAAAATG
>CAMERU010000192.1 GCA_945935925.1 uncultured Clostridia bacterium
CATCTTTTGGGTCGGAAAATCGGCGAGGAATACCTCATTCGCTGCGCGGAGCATTTCGAAGCGCTGCCCGATAATCTCCTTGAAACGCTGAAAACCGCTTCGGCGGCTTATCTGTCCGATTTCCTTGAGGAACACGAGGGTGAGCTTGACGTGGGCGGGCTTGAGGTCACGGAGGAAAACGTGCTGTCGCTGCTTATTCCCGTTCAGCTTATCGCGGCGCCGCATGAGCTGCTTGCCGAGGAGGACGCTCCGCCCGCGTTCGGCATGAAGATGATGTTCACCCCCGTTTCCGATGAATATGTAGAATGGGCGGTGCGCGGCGATACAGCCGTTTATGTCGGGGAATACCGCGAGGTGTCGCCGTGGAACGAGAAGATAAGGTCGAAAGAGTGGAATTATCTTAACAGGATCTGAGCGGCGGTTTGTGGGCAGACAGTATTTTATTGCGAGAAAAAACGAATATCACAAGGTGTTATTCGGGAACAGTATAATTCAGGAGGAAACAATGGACTACATCGCACTTGACAAGGAACTCAACTCCCTTGCATATCACGGCAGGGGAATAATCATCGGCAAGTCTGCCGACGGAAAAAAGGCTGTTACAGCCTACTTCATCATGGGCAGAAGCGAGAACAGCCGCAACCGCGTTTTCGTAGAGGACGGCGAGGGCATACGCACGCAGGCGTTCGACCCCTCAAAGATGGTCGACCCGCACCTCATCATTTACGCTCCCGTTCGCGTTCTCGGGAACAAGACTATCGTCACCAACGGCGACCAGACCGACACTATCTATGAGCTGATGGACAAGCAGATGACGTTCGAGCAGTCGCTCCGCACGCGCGAGTTCGAGGACGACAAGCCCAACTTCACGCCCCGTATCTCGGGAATAATCCACACTGAAAACGGCGGCATGAATTACGCAATGTCAATACTCAAGAGCGCGGACGGCGACGGTTCCTCCTGCCGCAGATACACCTACGCATACAGCGACCCGCTCAGCGGAAAGGGCAGCTTTATCCACACCTACGCGGGCGACGAGATAACCACCGCAGAGGGCGTGCGCAGACTTCCGAGCTTCGAGGGCGAGCCGAAGAACGTGCTCATTCCCGATATGGATATTGACGCGTTCACCGCGTTTGTATGGGAGAACCTCAACGCGGACAACAAGGTATCTCTTTTCACAAGATACATTGACATCGAAACAGGCAAGTACGAATCCCGTATAGTCAATAAGAATAAGTAAAAGGAGCTTTTTATGAACGAGTTAGAGTTAAAGTACGGCTGCAACCCCAATCAGAAGCCCTCGCGCATTTTCATGGAAAACGGCGCGGACCTGCCTATCGAGGTGCTCAACGGTCGTCCCGGCTACATCAACTTCATGGACGCCTTCAACGGCTGGCAGCTCGTAAAGGAGCTTAAGGCTGCGACAGGCTACCCCGCCGCAACTTCCTTCAAGCACGTTTCCCCCGCAGGCGCGGCGATCGGTCTGCCCCTCACCGAAACGCTTGCTAAGATATACTGGGTGGACGACCTCGGCGAGCTTTCTCCGCTCGCCTGCGCATACGCAAGAGCGCGCGGCGCGGACAGAATGTCCTCCTACGGCGACTTTATTGCGCTGTCCGACGTCTGCGACGTTTCCACCGCAAGGATAATACAGCGCGAGGTTTCCGACGGCGTTATAGCCCCCGGCTATGACGACGAGGCGCTTGAGATCCTCAAGTCCAAGCGCAAGGGCACATACAATATCATCAAGATCGATCCCGATTATGTTCCCGACCCCATCGAGCGCAAGCAGGTGTTCGGAATTACCTTCGAGCAGGGTAGAAACGAGCTTGTCATCAATGACGAGCTGTTCGCAGAACGTCCCACAAAGAACAAGGATATCCCCGAGAGCGCAAAGCACGACCTCGCGATCGCGCTCATCACGCTGAAATACACCCAGTCCAACTCCGTAGCGTATGCCTGCGGCGGTCAGGCTATCGGTATCGGTGCGGGTCAGCAGTCGAGAATACACTGCACGCGCCTTGCAGGTCAGAAAGCGGACAACTGGTATCTGCGCCAGTCGCCCAAGGTAATGGGGCTTAAGTTTGTTGACGATATCCGCCGCGCCGACCGCGACAACACCATCGACCTGTACATCGGCGAGGATTACATGGACGTTCTTGCAGAGGGCGAGTGGCAGAAGTTCTTCAAGGAAAAGCCCGAGGTGTTTACCCGCGAGGAAAAGCGCGCATGGCTCGACACGATGAAAGGCGTTTCGCTCGGTTCGGACGCGTTCTTCCCGTTCGGCGACAATATCGAAAGAGCGCATAAGAGCGGCGTTGAATTTATCGCGCAGCCCGGCGGCTCCATTCGCGACGACAACGTTATCGAAACCTGCGACAAGTACAACATCGCAATGGCGTTCACAAAGATACGCCTGTTCCACCATTAATAAAAAACGCACCCGTCATATGTGATGGGTGCGTTATTGTTTTATTCCTCAACAAGCCCGCATTCCTCGGTGCTTTCGGGGGTGAAGTCGGTCTGCCCGCTGAAATAGACGGCGAGCTTGTAATACGGGCACTTGAGCGATATCAGCTCGCCCGTTTCCTCCGAAACATTCATTGTCACGGTCTTGCCGTTGTATTCCGTCCCGTAGGAAATCACCCCGTCGTTCGCCGAGCCCTCGCCGCTGTCCTCCGCAAGGCTGTCCGCCGTTGACGCGATGATGTCTGCGGCGGTGGAATACCCTCCGCCGTTTTCCGCGGAGAACGAAAGTCCGCCAAGGCTTGCCGTGTAGCCGTTTTCGTTGAGAGAAAGCGTCATGCCCGCAAGTGACTTCGGTTCCGAGAAAGCAAATTCCCACTCACCGCCGCCGAGCCGCTTTATCTCTGCCTTTGCCTTAACATTTTCGCAGCTTATGTCCGCGCTTGTCGTGTAGGTCTTGTTGAAGTTGACGGCGTTACCCGCAAACGGCAGCGCCGAATCACAGCCGCTGACCGAAAGCACGGAAATTGCCGCTGCGCCGCATAAAAGCGCGTTTTTTACATAATGTTTCACAGTATTCCTCCGTTCTTTTATGGA
>CAMERU010000193.1 GCA_945935925.1 uncultured Clostridia bacterium
TAGTGATACCACGCGTCGGTCTTGCCCTCGCCGATATATTTCTCGGTCAGAGTGTTAACCAGCTCGTTGTTCTCGGCATGCACCGCAATGAGCGCGCCGAAGTCCTTGGACTTGCTAAGAAGCTGATAGAAAACGCCGTCCTTAACGCCGAAATCATAAACCATGAATACCTTGTAGGAGGTAATGCCCATGTCGCACGCCTCGCCGATGGAATCGAGCAGTTCGCCGTGGATATCCTTAACTCCGATATGGAAGGAATAATCGACAGCCGCGTCGGGAGCCGCCAGCGCGTTCCTGTGCTTAAATGTATCGGGCATTGTTTCGTCGAAATTCTGAAGCGCGAAGTCGAACACCGTTGTAGTGCCGCCGCAGGCAGCCGCTCTTGTTCCCGCGAAATAATCGTCGGAGGATATCGTGCCGCCGAAAGGCATTGCAAGGTGAGTATGCGCGTCGATTGCTCCTGGGAGAACCAGCTTGCCCTCCGCGTCCACCAGGATATCGTGACGACGATGATCTTCGCGACCGTGCTTCTGACGCTGACGTCGCTGCTGAGATCTCTTGTCCAGTTATTGATGACCGGAGCCAGCGCTACGAGCGGTATTGCGTTAAACGCGGAAACTATCGTAAGTCCGCCCGCGCCCCATTTGGAGAACACCGTCGCTATCACCGCGATAAGATAACCGAATTGCAAATAAAAAAGCGGACAGAGAACCCTTTCAGACTCCCTTGTCCACTTTCCTTAAAATGGATTTATCAATTTCTTTTCTTGCAACTTCTTTATGTGCTTATTATACCAAAGCCTAAATAAAAGTCAATAGAACTCAGTGCCGACAGGTAAATACTGTCGATTTGACGTTAATTTCACCTATTTTAAGAGTTGAAAATATATGTTTTGCACACATTGAAAAACCGAAGCACAACATATGTGCCGGAATTTCAATGCCTTGCACCGCATGTCTTGTGCGATAGCACAAAAATGTATATTCCTGTTTTGAATATTTTATTTTGGCAATATTCATTTTTGGTGAAAAAAAGGAGCGCCGAAGCGCTCCTCATTGATCTATAATCTTTCGGTTCAGCCAAGCTTTATCGAAATAAAGTCAGATATTATTTCAACGCACTTTTCAAAACCAAGATCGCCGCTGTTAAGGCACAGGTCGTAATTCCGCGCGTCTATCCATTCCCTGCCGGTATGCGTTCTGTAATAGGCAGCGCGTTCCTTATCGGTCTGGGTTATGCGCTTTATCGCTTCCCTGCGGTCGGTTATCCCGCACACCTCCGCGACATTCCTTATACAGTCCTCCTCGTCGGCGTAAATGAAAACGCGAACCACCGACGGATCGCCGCGCAGTATATAATCGGCGCACCGCCCGACGATAACGCAGGAGCCCTCCGCGGCAAGCTGCTTTATCACCATCGCCTGATAGTTGAAGAGATTTTCCTCGGACGTAAAGCCGCTCTGACCCGGAGAAATAACATCTCCCTTATATATCCTCGGTTTGTTAAAAACACCAGACGTGGTTTTTTCGTCATTCACACCGAAAAGCGCCTCGTTGATACCGCTGACATCGGACGCAAGTCGTATAAGGTCCTTATCGTAAAACTGCGCGCCAAGCTTTTCGGCGAGCATTTTCCCGATAGTTCTTCCGCCGCTGCCGTAGCCGCGGGCTATGGTAATAATAAACTTATCCATTGCGATCCCTCCTGTCTTATTATAAGATTAACATATTTCTTCTTGTTTGTCAAGTGTTTTTGTATAAAATATACAACAAACGCAGCAAAAAGCAGCGCCGAAGCGCTGCAAGTTTATTTATTCGCCAAGATATGCTTTCTTTACCGAATCGTCATTCATAAGATCCATAGCGTCGCCCGAAAGCACTATCTTACCCGTTTCGAGAACATAAGCCCTGTTAGCGATGGAAAGCGCCTTTTTCGCGTTCTGTTCAACCAACAGAACAGTCGTTCCGCTCTTGTTTATCTCCTGAATAATGTCGAATATTTCGCTTACATAAAGCGGCGACAGACCCATCGACGGCTCGTCCATGAGGATTATCGACGGCTTCGACATGAGCGCTCTGCCCATTGCAAGCATCTGCTGCTCGCCGCCCGAAAGAGTTCCCGCCGACTGATTGCGGCGCTCCTCAAGTCTCGGAAAGCGCTTGAACACGTTCGCAAGTGATTCCTCTATCTCCTTTTTATCCTTTCTCGTAAATGCGCCGAGCATGAGGTTTTCGTAAACCGAAAGCTGCGAGAAAACGCGCCGTCCCTCGGGGACGTGAGCCATTCCCATGGACACAATCTTGTGCGCAGGCGTCTTTGTGAGGTCCTTTCCGCCGAACATTATCGAGCCGTGCTTCGCGCCGACAAGACCGGTTATCGTGTGGAGTATCGTTGTCTTTCCCGCGCCGTTCGCGCCGATAAGCGCGATTATCTCGCCCTGCTCAACATCAAAGGAAATGCCCTTGATAGCGTTGATGGCGCCGTAATATACCTGAAGATTTTCAATTGACAGCATTGCCATGAGCGTTTCCTCCTTATTCTCCGAGATACGCGGTGATGACCTTCGGGTCGTTCAGCACTGCGGAGGTTTCGCCCTGCGCAAGCTCCTGACCGAAATTGAGCACCGTCAGTTCCTCGCATATTCCCGAAACGAGCTTCATATCATGCTCGATAAGCAGGATAGTCATGTTGAACGAATCGCGGACGAAATGTATCGTCTGCATAAGCTCCGCCGTTTCGTTCGGGTTCATACCCGCAGCGGGCTCGTCAAGCAGCAGCAGCTTCGGGTCGGTCGCGAGCGCACGCGCGATCTCAAGCTTCCTCTGCTTTCCGTAGGGAAGATTTGCGGCAAGCTGCTCCGCCTCTCCGTCAAGCTCGAACACCTTGAGAAGCTCCATCGCTTTCGCGGTCACGCGCTTTTCCTCGCTGAAATAACGCGGCAGGCGCAGAACACCCTCTATCGCGGTGTATTTCGTGTGGTTATGCAGACCTGCCTTAACGTTGTCAAGAACGCTCATATTCTTGAACAGGCGGATATTCTGGAATGTACGCGCGATACCGT
>CAMERU010000194.1 GCA_945935925.1 uncultured Clostridia bacterium
TTCGCGCTCGAAATATAACGTGTCGCTTATGGAGGCAGTCCTCGCGAGAGGCGACCGCCGCGTAGGAAAGGCGATTTATCTCGCATGGAAAAAGGGCTGCAAGCTGGACGGCTGGGAGGAGCATTTCGACTTTGAAAAGTGGAAAGAGGCTTTTGACGAATGCGGGCTTGACATGAGCTTTTACGCAAACCGCCGCCGTCCCTATGACGAGGTTGCGCCGTGGAGCCACATGAACCTTCTTGTGAGCCATGAGTTTTTCGTTGAGGAAAACAAGCGCGCCCACGAGGGAGTATGCACGCCGAACTGCCGCGAAAAGTGTTCAAACTGCGGCGTTATAAAAAATGTGGGAGGTGACATCTGCCGTGCCATCCGTTAATACACGCGCCTTTTTCTCCAAAACCGACCGCGCGAAATATATCTCGCACCTTGACCTCAACAGCGTAATGCAGCGCGCGATAAGGCGGAGCGGGCTGCCCGTGTGGCGCACCGAGGGCTTCAACCCGCACACCTATGTTCAGTTCATGCTGCCGCTTTCTCTTGGGCAGGAGGGGCTGCGCGAGGCGGTGGATTTCCGCCTGCTTGAGGACATTCCGCCCGAGGAAACGGCGCGGCGGCTGAATGAAGCGTTACCCGCAGATATCCGCGTTACGGAGGTTTCCGTGCCGAAATATAAGAACACCGATATCGCTTCTGCCGAGTACGATATCTTCGGCGCGATAGATACCGAAAAATTCGGGGTATTCCTTGCGCAGGAAAAAATAACCGTTGAAAAGAAAACCAAAAAGGGAGTTTCGGAGATAGACCTGAAGCCTTTGGTTTCCGACGTGACCCTTTCCGACGGAAAGATAACGCTGCGCCTGCCCGCGGGCAACGAGTTCAACATCAACCCCGCGCTGCTGCTGGACGCGTATGCGGCGTTTTCGGGTGAAGCGCTGCCGCGCCTGCGCATCGTCAGAACGCATATTTTCTGCTCGGACGGGAATGAATTTGTCTGATAACTTTGATAATTGTTACAAAAATGTAACCGAAAAATGTGTGAAAATCCTGATTTAGATATTGCATTTTTTTAATTTATGGGTTATAATTGATTAAGCATTAATGTGAAAGGATAATCAGAATGAAATATGACATAATGAACGGAGGTCGCAGCCATGTCTGACCGCCGTCCGAAGCTTCCGAAATATATAATCGTACTTAATATATTAATGATCGTGATAATCCTCGCGATATGCGCTCTTGCGTTCAGCCTTGCGTTTTCGGTGATAAATTCCGCAGACGAAAGCAGCTCGGAGCCTTATTACGTTGAAACTGCCGACGCGCCGCCCGTTACCGACGCGCCCGCCGCAGGCACTACCTCGGCGACCACCACCACTGCCGCAACGCCGCCCGTTTCCATGACAAAGCAGACGCAGGACACGACCGAGCCTATTGTATTCACAACGGAGGACACCTCGTCCGCCGCGCCCGACGACCCGGTTGAGATCGGTTTTTATAACAAGGAATTTTTCGCCGACGATCTGTTTATCGGCGACAGTATTTCAACGGGACTGTATCTTTACGGCAAGCTGGATCAGAAAAATGTTGCCGCGGCAATAGGCTATACGCCCTACAAGGCATATACCGAGGCGGCGGATCTGTACGACGGCTCGGGCAGAAGCGCGCTTGAATATGCGACCGCAATGCAGCCCAAGCGGATATTTATTATGCTGGGATCAAACGGGCTTACCGGCAGCGGGGATTTCAGCGCGCTGGAAAACTCCTACCGCACGCTTATCGACAAGCTGAACGCTGCCTGCCCCGACAGCACGTTGTATTGCATATCGGTATCTCCGATAACCAAAAACAGCTCTGCGGCGGAATACAGCGGCGTGACCAACGAAATTATCAAGGACTTCAACAGCGCCGTTAAGGGAATATGCAGCGAGTATGGGATAAAATATTTTGACCTTTATTCAAAGCTTTGCGACAGCACGGGTTACTTCAGCAGCGATTACGCAGAAGTCGACGGTATGCATTTTCTGGGGACAACATATGATGTGATGCTTTCGTTCATTCAGAACGAGCTGGCATAAACAGAGAAAGGATGATATATTATGAAGAAGATAACACTTATCATGGCGGGAATTATTTCCTGCGCACTGCTTGCGGGCTGCGGCGGCAATACCGTCTCCGGCAGCGACGGTTCTTCCGCGAGCGAGAGCAATTCAAAGACGCCTGCGGAGAAAACTACCGAGTTACTTGCCGCGGTCGAGTTCCCGTCAATGGTCGAGCTGACCGCCGATGACCTTTCCGCGCGTTATGATATCGAGGCTGACAAGCTCACCGCCTTTTCCGCGTACATCTGCGGCTCGGGCGCAATGCCCGATGAGTTCGGCGTGTTCGAGGCAGCCGACAGCGATACCGCCGCGGCAATAAAGACCTCGCTTGACGAGCGCGTGAAAAAGCAGCGCGACAGCTACGCCGACTATAAGCCCGACGAGATGTACAAGTTTGACGACTGCTTTGTTACCCAAAAGGGAACAACGGTCATTTATGCGATATGCGCGGACAATTCCGCGGCGGCGGATATTCTCGGCTGACATTTCGTGGTATTGGAATGAGGTGAGATGATGGCAATTGAATGCGGCGTTATTACAGGCATTCTGATCGCTTTTTCGATAACTTTTTTCAAAACAAAGCATAAGGAATGGGCGTTCGCAACACTGCCGCTGACGCTCGTTCCGTTTACGGAATTTGTGATGGTGGTGCTGTTTGTCGATGTCTTTGAGATGTCGGTAAGCATTTATTGGGGCGTGTTTGCGCTAATGGCTGCCGTTGCGATATCCTGCGCATGGATAGGCTTCGTGTCTAACCTGCTGAAAAGCCGCCGCACCCGCCTCACATATATCGGTATTTCAAACGCGTTCAATGTCTTTCTGGCGGCAATACTGATCTACAATATCCTTGATGTCGTTAAGGAATACGGCGCGACTGTGCACAATTGAATATTACGGAGCCGTCCGCGGCTCCTTTCTTTTTTTAAAAATTCATCAAATCCTCTTTACATAAAGGGA
>CAMERU010000195.1 GCA_945935925.1 uncultured Clostridia bacterium
CCGATAAACCTTTTCTCGCTTTATTTTGCCGAGGATATCGGGAACATCGTCTTTAACCTGTTCTTTAACACGATACCGATGTTTATTGTCGCGGTTATAATTTTCGGGCTGCCCGTGCCTGCGTCGCCGCTGCATTTCCTGCTTTTCTTTGTCAGCTTTATTCTCGGCTACGCGATAAACTGGCTTTTCTCCGCGACATTCGCGATGTTTTCGTTCTCGGCGATAGACTTGGGTCCCGTTTTTTCTATCAAGTATCATTTTGTTAATATGCTCTCGGGTGCGATGATACCGCTGTGGTTTTTCCCCGAGTGGTTAAGGAATGCGTTGTACTGCCTGCCGTTCGTGTATATGTATCAGGAACCGCTGAGTATGTACATCGGCAAATACGCCCCGGAAGAATGCCTTATGAAGACAGGCATTCAGGCGGCGTGGCTCGTTGGTCTTGCGATCCTGTTCGCGTTCGCGCAGAACAGGGCGACGCGCAGGGTAATGGTTCAGGGAGGTTGATCATTTGAAGAAGTTCAGACACTATATGTCGGTGGCGGCGCTTTCGTTCAGGCTGTCGTTTCAGTCCTGCATGGAATACCCCGCGGCGTTCATCGGCTGGCTGATATCAAATCCTATTCAGTTCCTTGTCGGGTTTGCGACGATAAAATTCGTCGTCGAGGAGTTTGAAACGCTCGCCGACTGGAACTTTAAGGAGCTTGCATTCCTTTACGGAATGGCAGTGCTGACGCACGGGCTGTCGGTCATATTTTTCACGAGGACATGGTTCATGGGCTGGGACATTATCCACGGCGAGCTTGACAGAATGCGGCTCCGCCCGCTGAACACGCTGTTTCAGTTCCTTTCGGGTCACCTTAATTTCTACGGAATAACCGACCTTATACCGGGGCTGATATTGTTCGTTTACGGCTGCATTTCGGTTGAATTTCAGTGGACATTTTCCAACACGGTATGTATGCTCTGCGCGATCATCGGCGGCACGCTCATTCGCGGCGCTATCTATCTCGCGTTCGGCTCTACGACGTTCTGGACGAAAAGTCCGCTCCACATCTCGGGCTTCTTTCAGGAGCTGTTCAACCGAACGAATATGTATCCGCTTTCTATGTACCCGCGCGCGGTGCAGTTCGTTTTCACGTTCATCATGCCGATGAGCTGGGTCGCGTTTTACCCCGCGGCGGAGTTTATGGGCAAGGATTCGATGATAACTCTTCCGTTCGGAATGGCATTTATTACGCTGGGTCTGGGTATAGGGCTTTTCCTGCTGTCCTGCAGGGTGTTCAGCGCGGGTTTTGCGCAATACGAGAGCGCGGGCTCATAATTTAATAATAAAGGAAAGGGAGGCAGAATATGCCTGTTATAGAAGTTAGAAATCTTAAAAAGCAGTTTAAGTCGGTCAGAAAGCAGAAGGGGCTCAAGGGCGCTATAAAGGGGCTTTTCCGACCCGAAAAGAAGATAGTGACCGCCGTCGACGACATCAGCTTTTCGATAGAGCGCGGAGAGATAGTGGGTTACATAGGACCCAACGGCGCAGGCAAAAGCACGACGGTCAAAATGATGTCGGGAATACTCCGTCCCACCTCGGGCGAGATACTTGTAAACGGTATATCCCCCGTTAAGGACAGAAAATCCGTTGTGAAGCACCTCGGCGTTGTTTTCGGGCAGAGAACGCAGCTTTACTGGGATCTGCGCCTCGGCGAGAGCTTCGAGCTTCTGAAGCGGATCTACGATGTTCCCGATGAGGTGTATAACGAAAATATGTCGATGATGGACGAGATCCTTGACCTCAAAAGCATAATTGACACGCCCGTAAGACAGCTTTCGCTCGGTCAGCGTATGCGCGGCGACCTTGCGGCGGCGATGCTGCATTCGCCCGACGTGCTGTTCCTTGACGAGCCGACCATCGGTCTTGACGTCGACGCGAAGCACGCGATACGCAGGTTCATCAAGGAGATAAATGAAACACGAAAGACGACCATAATCCTTACGACGCACGACCTCGGCGATATACAGGAGCTTTGCAGGAGGATAATCATTATCAATAAAGGTGTTGTTATTGAGGACGGCTCGCTTGACGAGCTTGTCGACAGGATAGCGCCCTACCGTCAGCTCGTCATTGATTTCTACACAGAGCAGCACATAGAGCACCCCAAGGCGGAGATAGTCGGCGGCGAGGGTTCCCGCACCGTTTATCGGTTCATGAAGAACGACGTTTCCGCAGCAAAGCTTATTGAGGACATCGGTAAGCAGGCTAAGATAAAGGATATACGCCTTGAAGAAGCAAGCATAGACGACATAATCCGCGCAGCATACGGCGGAAGCGGCGGGGAAAGTGTCCCCGAAAAGGGATAATAACCGCTTGCTTTTTATGCGGGAATGATGTATGATATAGCCAAAGAAAGGAAGTATTCCGAGGAGGTGGTATCATGCTTCAGCTTCTGTATATTTTGCTCATGCCGATATCGATCCTTTTGAGAGCGGCGAAGAAATAAACGAAGCGGCAGCCAAAAAGCTGCCGCTTTGTTTGTCGAATAATTAAGTTTTGCCCGCGCAGGCGGGACGACTCGTCAGGGCATTTCCGACAGACTAAGTTCCCCCATGGATTTTACTCCATGGGGGAATTTTATTGCCGTGTGATTACCGGTTTTGCTTATGACAAGCCAACAATTCTTTTCAGAATTGACGCTGCGTCCTTAGCGTTTACATAACCGTCGCCGTTGTAGTCCGCCATAAGCGCATTCTTGCCGCTTTCCTTGCCTACGATATCCCTGAGTACCGCAGACGCGTCGAAAGCGTTAAGAACGCCGTCGTTGTCAATGTCGCCGGGTCTGTCGCTGTATTCGCAGAGCATTGCTACATAGTCGCCCTTGTAAACAACGTTGTCCAGGATTACATTGCCGTCATTGTCGAGCTTAGCGCAGGTCAGGAACTTGAGTTTGCCGTCATCAAAAACGTAGAGGTTCGCAAACTTGCCTGCATATTTTGACTTGAATTTAAGCGAAAGATCTGTCGGGTTATTCGTATCGTTTGTTGTGAACTTAAGTCCCGA
>CAMERU010000196.1 GCA_945935925.1 uncultured Clostridia bacterium
GATGAGCATGGGTATGTCAACTCTTCCCGAAATGTCAAAAAACCTTACCCTATTCGGATCCTTTTTCTTCTGTTTACGGGCATTTACGTCCCGTTTTGCCGCAGGGCGTGCCGCCGCATTAGCCATATCGCACCTCCTTGGTCATTTTATCTGCCGAACATATTATGTGCGAACATCACAGCCGCCGCACCTAGCACCGCCGTGATAGCCGAGAATACAACATCTATCTTTATCTCGCTCCAGCCGCTGAGCTCAAAATGATGATGAATAGGGGTCATTTTGAACAGCCGCTTTCCCTCTTTCGTGTGGTATATCTTCTTGGTTATCTTGAATACCGTGACCTGAATTACCACCGACAGCGCCTCGAGAATGTAAACCATCGCCGCTATTATCATCAGCACCTCGCACCCGCAGCCTATACCGAGCGCGCACACAATGCCGCCGAGGAACATCGAGCCGGTGTCCCCCATGAATACCTTTGCAGGCGGGAAATTCCACATAAGAAAGCCAATGCAGCCGCCTGCCGTGCATAGCGCGAGCAGCGTTTCTCCGAACATTCCGAGTATTCCCGATATAGCCGCAAACGCCGCCATGTAGACCACCGTGACCGAGGAACAAAGCCCGTCTATGCCGTCGGTGAGATTTACCGCGTTCACAAGGTACAGTATCACAACGCCCATTATGGGGTAATACAGCAGCCCCATGTCAAGCTGCCAGCCCCACGGAAAGGTTATCGCCGTGCGGGTAACGCCGCTTATATAAAGCGTCGCGAAGTAAGCCGCGATGATAAGCACCTGAATAACTATCTTCTGCATAACGCTAAGACCCTCGTTATGCTTTTTCTTGACCTTTATGAAGTCGTCCAGAAAGCCCATGAACCCGAGCAGCACCGCCATGACGAGCCCCGCCGACGAGCGGATCATCTCCTGCTTGTCGGCATTACCGGCAAAGCCCGTAATTATCATTCCGACCGCGAAGCAAAGCACGACGGCAATAATGAACATTATGCCGCCCATTGTCGGCGTTCCCTGTTTTTTCTCCTTGTGCCACTTAGGACCGATATCAAGTATCGTCTGACCGTATTTCAGCCTGTGAAGCAGCGGTATGAACCAATACCCCGCTATCCATGTAAGAATGAACGCCGCTGCCGCAGCTATCACACTTGTCCAGATCTGCATCTTTCCGTCCCCTTTTTATCGAATAGTCTCCGCTATCTCTTCCATTTTCATGCCGCGGCTGCCCTTGAACAAAAGGATATCGCCGTCCTTTATATGTGACCTCAGCGTTCTGGCAAGCGCCGCCTTGTCCTCGCTGTGGAAAACGGTGAACCCGCGTTTTTCAAGCTCGTCCTTGCAATACGCCATCTCATGCCCGTAAAGGAAGCATTCGTCCGCGTTCTCGCATACCGCGTCGGCTGTCCCCGCATGAAGCTTATGGGACATCTCGCCGAGCTCCAGCATATCGCCGAGCACAGCTATCTTTCGTCCCGCGCATTTCATTCCGCCGAGGACGGAGAGGGAGGTTTTCATTGAAGTAGGGCTTGCGTTGTAGCAGTCGAGTATGACCGTAACGCCGCCGCGCTTTTCTATCCGCTGACGCATTCCGCTCGCTTCGTAGTCCATCAGCGCGGGAACTATCTCCTCCGCGCTCATTCCGAACTCTCTCCCCACGGCAAACGCCGCGAGCGCGTTCAGCACATGGTGCTCTCCCATAACGGGGACAGCCGCCGCGTAACGCTTACCGTCCGCAATTATGTCAAAGCTCTCGCCGTTTTCGGTGTGAACGACATTCTCCGCGCGGACGTCGCAGCCCTCGCCCATGCCGTAGCTTATTATCCTGCGCCCGCCTGTCATTTTTTCGTTGACCTCGCGGAGGTATTCATCGTCGCCGCAGAGTATCAGCGGAGCGTCCTCCGAGGCGCCGTCGAGTATCTCAAGCTTTGCACGGAGGATATTCCTGCGGGTCTTGAGGTTTTCGATGTGGCACCAACCAATATTGGTTATCACCGCGCAGTCGGGGTGAGCCGCCTGCGACAGCGCGCTTATCTCTCCGAGCGCGCTCATTCCCATTTCAATTACCGCCGCGCCGTAGCTTTCGTTCAGCCCGAACAGCGTTCGCGGCAGTCCTATGTCGTTGTTGAAATTGCCTTGCGTTCTGAGCGTCTTGTATTTCGCGGAAAGAACGGCGTATATCATGTCTTTTGTGGAGGTCTTGCCGACGCTGCCCGTAACT
This sequence comes from uncultured Clostridia bacterium, assembly GCA_945935925.1. Classification (GTDB taxonomy): domain Bacteria; phylum Bacillota; class Clostridia; order Oscillospirales; family Ruminococcaceae; genus CAG-115. The sequence goes on from CAMERU010000196.1 coordinate 2,233, forward strand.
CCGCAGAGCTTTACGCCGAATTTGTCGCGGTGATACCGTGCCAGCTTCAGCTGCGCCGCACGCGTATCGCGAACGCATATCACCGGGATATTTACATGGACTACCTCCTCAAAAATATCGGAGAGAGCCGCCGCCGCGCCCTTTTCCGCAGCCGCGGGGATAAAATCGTTCCCGTCGAAGCGCTCGCCGCGCACCGCAACGAAAAGGCAGCCCTTTTCTATCGTGCGCGTGTCGGTAGAAACGCCGTTAACGCCGACATTACCGCCGCGCAGCACTCCGCCCGTTACCTTAGCGATCTCCTCGGTGGTGAACATATAATTCATCTGTTTTTCTTCAGCCATTCCAGTACGATCTCCTTTTCGTCGAACGGTATGTCAACGCCGTTCACCGCCTGATAATCCTCGTGACCCTTTCCGCACAGCGCGATAACATCGCCCTTTTTCGCCATGGAAAGCGCCGCGTGTATCGCCTCGCGCCTGTCCTCGTATTCCTCGTGGGGAACGCTGTCGGGTATCCCCGCGGCAACGCCGTCTATCGTCTGACGGACAGGCTCGAACCGCGGATTATCCGCCGTAACAAAAATATAGTCCGCGTAGCGCGCCGCCGCCCGTCCCATATCGGGGCGCTTTCCCGCGTCGCGCTCGCCCGCCGCCCCGAAAAGGCAGATGAGCCTGCCACTTGCGAGCGGTCTTAATCCCGCCAGAACCTTATCCAGCCCGTCGTCGGTGTGGGCGTAATCCCTTATTACCGTAAAATCGCCGCTGTACAGCGTTTCGAGCCGCCCGCTGACGCCGGTTATCTTTTCCAGCG
>CAMERU010000197.1 GCA_945935925.1 uncultured Clostridia bacterium
CTTTTCAGTGAAAGTGCCGAAATTACAGGAATTGTTCTCACAAAGCTTGACGGAACGGCAAAAGGTGGTATAATAATACCTATAAAGAACGAACTCGGCATACCCGTAAAGCTGGTGGGTGTAGGCGAGAAGATAGACGATCTTCAGCCGTTCGTACCGGCGGATTATGTTGAGGCATTATTTGAATGATACGGCGTTAAACGCCGCAGATTGAAAGGATTAAAAATGAGACATCATCACAAATCGGGAGAAGATAAACCTGCCGCCAACACGCCTGTCCGACAGCGGATAGTGATAGCGTCCGACAATCAGGGCAAAATAAAGGAGTTCAGGGAGCTTCTGAGACCCTACGGCTTCGAGGCGGTGTCCATGCGCGAGGCAGGCTTTACAGGCGAGATAATCGAGGACGGAGAGACCTTCGAGGAGAACGCGCATATAAAAGCGCGCGCTGTCTTTGAGGCGACAAATATGCCCACCATTGCGGACGACAGCGGTCTTGAGATAGACTTCCTCGACGGAGCGCCGGGCGTCTATTCCGCGCGCTATGCGGGCGAGGGCGCGACCGATAAGGAACGCTGCGAAAAGGTGCTGGAGGAAATGCACGGCGTTGCGCGCCCCTTGCGCGACGCGCGCTTCGTATGCTCGATATACTTCATCTACGACGAGGACGACGAGTATTCCGTAAACGGCGTCGTTGAGGGGTACATAGGCAATGAAATGGTGGGAAAGAACGGCTTCGGCTACGACCCCATTTTTATGCTCGACGAGGACGAGAGCATGGCTACCGTCGACGCGGAGGAGAAGAACAGGATCTCCCACCGCGCCAAGGCGTTTGAACAGCTCACGGAAATATTAAAGGAGAAATTTTCTTAATGCTTACAAGTAAACAGAGAGCCCACCTGCGTTCTGTCGCACAGAGCTATAACTGCATTTTCTTTGTGGGGAAACAGGGGATAGGCGACGAGCTCATAAAGCAGCTCGACGACGCAATAAACGCGCGCGAGCTCATCAAGGTCGGCGTGCAGGAGAACTGCGACTACACAGCGCGCGAGGCGGCGGATACCATCGCGGAGCAGCTCGGCGCGGACGTGGTTCAGGTCATCGGGCGGAAATTCGTGCTGTGGCGCAGAAGCAGGGACCCGAAAAAGAGGGTGATCGAGCTTGATTAAGACAGGAATTTTCGGCGGAGCGTTCAACCCCGTTCACAACGGTCATGTAAGGCTCGCCGAGGAAGCCGTGAAACAGCTGAAGCTGAAAAAGCTGCTTATTATCCCCACGTTCGAGTCGCCGCACAAGGCGACAAAGCTCGCGCCGTTCGACGACAGGGCGGAGATGTGCCGTCTTGCTTTCGGGCATATCGCGGGCGCGGAGGTGTCCGACGTCGAGCGCAGGCTCGGCGGCACCAGCTTCACGATAAACACCGTCCGCGAGCTTAAAAGGCAGTTCCCCGACGAGCAGTTTTTCCTGCTCATCGGCGGCGATATGCTGTTCAGCTTTGACCAATGGTTCAAGTATGAGGCGATACTAAACGAGGTCAGGGTATGCGCGGTCGCGCGCGGCGGGGACAGCTATTCCGATATGCTTGAATTTGCAAACGAGCTTGGCAAAATACGCGTGCTCCCGACGCAGGCAGTCGATATCAGCTCCACCGAAATAAGAGAGAAAATTTCGGCGGGCGGGGATATTTCGGGGCTTGTCCCCGAGGGCGCGGCGGAATATATCGCGCAGCACGGTCTTTACCGCTGAATGTTTTTACGGAGGAAATGTTTTCTTGAGCAGATACGAGGAATATGACAAATACGAAAAGCTGATAAAAGAGCGGCTTTCCAAAAAGCGATTTACCCACAGCATGAATGTCGCGGAGGCGTGCTACGCTCTCGCGGAGCGCTTCGGCGCAGACGAAAAGCGCAGCTATCTTGCGGGAATGCTCCATGATATAATGAAGGAGGATCTCCCCGAGCGGCAGAAGCAGTACACCGTCGACAGCGGGCTGTCGCCCGACCCCGCCGAGGTGAATACCCCCGCGCTGTGGCACGCGGTGGCGGGCGGGTATTACGTCCGCGAAAAGCTTAATATAGACGACGAGGAGATAATCGGCGCGATACGCTTCCACACGGTGGGCTGCGCGAAGATGACTCTTATCGAGAAGATAGTCTATCTCGGGGATATGATTTCGGCGGAGCGCGATTACAAGGACGTCGACAAATTCCGTAAGATCTGCTTTGAGGATGTGAACAAGGCAATGTCAGTCGCGCTTATCTATCAGATAAAGAGCGTGTGCGCGAAGTGTGGAATGCTCCCGAGGTACACGGTTTCTGCGTATAATTATTACCTTAAATACAATAAGAACAAGGAGAGTTTATGACCGACAGAGAAGAATTTGAAACAGCCGTTAAGGCGCTTGATTCCAAGAAAGCCGAGAAGATAAAGGTGCTTAAAGTAGGGGATATAACTATCCTCGCGAATTATTTCGTTATCGCCTCCGCGTCAAGCGTGACGCACGTCAAGGCGCTCGCCGACGAGGTGGAATATCAGCTCGGGTTAAAGGGCGTGCACCCGAAAAGCGTTGAGGGCATTCAGAGCAGCAACTGGATCGTGCTCGACTATATCGACGTTATCGTCCACGTTTTCCTTGAGGAAACAAGGGATTTCTACAATCTGGAGCACCTCTGGACAGACGGCGAGGAAGTTGATATCTCGGGTCTTGTCACGGATTGAAAAAAATTTCAAAAAATTTCTTGAATACTACTTGACAAAACAGTATATATGGTGTATAATCTAATATATACTTTTTGTATAACTACTTTTTTGTAGATAACCTATGCCCGATGGCAAAGGGAGGGAAATATAGATGGCAGAAATTCGTCTTGGCAAAAATGAATCTCTTGATACCGCGCTCAAGCGTTTCAAGCGTTCATGCGCAAGGGACGGCGTTCTTGCTGAAGTTCGTAAAAGAGAGCATTACGAAAAGCCTTCGGTAAAACGTAAGAAGAAGTCCGAAGCTGCTCG
>CAMERU010000198.1 GCA_945935925.1 uncultured Clostridia bacterium
TGCTCATCAGCTACGAAAACTCCTTCGCAATGATGGCGGAATGGTTCAAGCAGCTGTTCGGCGAGAGCGAGGGCAAGGACAACAAGGGTCTTTACCCCTCCTCGGCGGTGTTCTCCACCGACCTGCACTCTCTCGGTCAGTTCATTCAGGACGGCTCCAGAGTTATGTTTGAAACCGTCGTACAGTTCGAAAAGCCGCAGAAGGAGCTCTTCCTGAAGGACGACCCCGACAACATCGACGGGCTGAATTTCCTGTCGGGTCAGGATATGTCCATCGTAAACAGAAAGGCTTTCGAGGGCACGGTCATCGCTCATACCGAGGGCGGCGTTCCCAACATCGTCCTTGAAGTCCCCGAGCTTAACGAGTACGAGCTCGGATATATCATCTACTTCTTCGAGAAGGCGTGCGCGATAAGCGGCTATATGCTCGGCGTAAATCCGTTCGATCAGCCCGGCGTTGAAAGCTACAAGAAGAATATGTTCGCACTGCTCGGCAAGCCCGGCTACGAGTCCGCAAGGGCGGCGCTGGAGGCAAAGCTCGGCATAGGCGGATAATCCCCCATGGCAGCTATCGTTCCGCGCGGACAACGTTCGGAACGTTGTAAAAATATACGGAGGTCACCACTATGATCAAATTAATCACAGGAAAAAGAGGAACGGGCAAGACCAAGATTCTCATCGACGCTATCCACGAGGCTGAAAAGAGCTCCAAGGGCAACGTTGTAGCTATCCAGAAGGGCAGCTCCCTCAACACCGACATCACCTATAAGGTTCGCCTTATCAACATCGAGGACTACGCGATCGACGGCACAGACGCTTTCTACGGCTTCATCGCGGGCATTCTGTCCTCCGACCACGACTGCACCGATATCTTCGTTGACGCGACGCTGAAGATAACCGGCAGGGATTACCCCAAGGTCGGCGAAATGTTCGAGAAGCTGGACAAGATAGCTACCGACACCACCGTTACCTGCACGATCTCGGCGGATAATTCCGAGCTTTCCGACAATATCAAAAAATTTATTGTTTAATTTAAGGGAAAACGCTTGACAAACCTCTTTTTGTGTGGTATAATACTAAACGTGCCTATAAAAGAATCCGATAAGCGGGTCCTTAAAGAGTTTATTCCACATTGAGGGGGGTGCAATAATGGCAGTTCCGAAGAGAAAAGTATCTCGCGCAAGACGTGACAAAAGACGTTCACAGGTTTGGAAGTTATCCGCACCTGCTTTCTCACGCTGCAAGCAGTGCGGTGAGCTGAAGCTCGCTCACAGAGTTTGCGGAAATTGCGGTTATTACAAGGATAAGGTTGTTATCGCTAAGGAAGCATGATCTTTTCCGTATAACTAAACTTATGTTTACGAGGACAGGCTCGGCGTTTTCGCTGAGCCTGTTTTATTTTTCGGGTCAGTTAGGGTCAGTTAGGGTCAATTAGGGTCAGTTCGGCTCGTCATGAGCGCGGCGGGGGAGGCTTCGGCATATGGACGACTTTGTACATCTTAATATCCATACGGAATACAGCCTGCTGGAGGGCGCCTGCCGCCTGCAAGCGCTTGCGCAGCGCGTGAGCGAGCTGGGTCAGCCCGCCGCCGCGATAACCGACAGCGGCGTGCTGTACGGCGCGGTGGAGTTCGCAGAGGAATGCAGAAAGCGCGGCGTTAAGCCGATAATCGGCTGCGAGGTCTATGTCGCCCGCGGGAGCAGGCTGCGCCGCACGCACGGCGAGAAGCCGTTCCGAATGACGCTCCTGTGCGAAAACGAGGAGGGCTACAAAAACCTCTGCCGCCTTGTCACCGACGCGTCCGTTTCGGGGTTCGGCGGCGTTCCCCGCTGCGACGAGGAAACGCTCCGCCGATACTGCGGGGGGCTTATCGCCCTGTCGGGCTTCCCCGACGGCGACTGGACCGGGGACTTCACGTGCATCTCGACAAGCCTGGCGGCACCGATCATGCCGCGTTCCGGCGGCTTCTGGACACAGCAACAGAAAAAAAGCTGACCTTTCAGATGGGCTACATGTACCGCTGGAACCCGGCGATGCAGTATGTCCGGCGCGCGGTCCGGTCCGGGGCGCTCGGCACAATCACTGGCATCGATGCAACGTTCAGCGTCCAATATAATGAAGAAAAAAAGAACTGGCTGCGGCAGTTTCCGGGCGGAATGCTGTTCTTCCTCGGCTGTCACAGTCTCGATATGATCTATCAGCTGCTGGGGCAGCCTCTTTCGGCGCATGCATGGAACCGCTCGTCCGGTTTTGAAGACGGCGGCGCGTTTGACTCCTGCCTTGCCGTTCTGGATTATCCCAACGGCGCGGCGACGATCCGCTCGAGCGGCGTTGAGCCAAACGGCTACGCGGACCGGATGCTCAAGGTCGTCGGCACGAAAGGCACGGTCAAAATCCAGCCGCTCGAAACGCCGACCGTGATGCGTGTTTCCTGGGCAAAGGACGGAGAAGCCAATCCCTATTACGATTACAGCACCGGCGTTTTCCCGGGCTTTCTTCCGGGGCGCTACGACGCGATGTTCCTCGATTTTGCGGCAATGGCGCGCGGAGAACTGGAAAACCCGTGGACGGCGGAGTATGAATACGGGCTGCAAAAGCTGCTTTTGGAGCTCTGCGGGCAATAGGAGGCGCGGGACATGCAAAAATCGGTCTTTGTCATCGGCGGCACGGGCGTGATGGGAAAATTTCTGGTAGAAAAACTTCTTTTGCGCGGGGTGCGTGTGGACGCGGCAACGCTCGACGATGTGAAAAGCGAAAACGCTGCGCTGCGTTACTATAGGCAGAACTTCATGGACCTTCGCACGCTCAAACAGTTTCTTTCCGGGCGGCACTATGACGCGATTGTCGATTTCATGACCTATTCCACCGCGCAGCTTGCCGAGCGGTTTGAGCTGCTGCTGAAATCCTGCGGGCAGTACATGTTTTTATCCTCCTACCGCGTATATGCGGATGCTGAGCTTCCGACGAGGGAAGCTTCGCCGCGGAT
>CAMERU010000199.1 GCA_945935925.1 uncultured Clostridia bacterium
CCGGATATGAAGGTGCTCGCGGCTCAGCCCGTAACCGTATATGGAAAAGAAACGGTTCGCGGCGTTATTTCGGCGCTCCCGCCGCACGTTTCGTCGGATCATACAAAGGTTCCCGAGGTGGGCGAGATCGCCGTTGATGTGGGAATGACGCGCGAGCAGGCGCAGGAGATAATTTCTCCCGGCGACAGGGTAGTCATAGGCGGCGGCTTCGCCGGGCTTTGCGGGACAAGGGTCTGCGCGGACGCGCTTGACGACAGGATAGGCGTGTGTGCGGTGCTTTACGCACTGGAGCTGCTGAAAGGGCGTGAACTTAAATATAACCTTGCGGTGTGCTTTTCCGCGCAGGAGGAAACGGGCGAGCGCGGTGTGAAGCAGGCTGCGTTCCGCATTGCCCCCGATAAGGCGATAGCAGTTGACGTATCGTTCGGGACAACGCCCGACAGCAGGCCATGGGAAACGGCGGAGCTTGGCAGCGGTGCGATGATCGGCTATTCCGCGGCGCTTGACCGCGAGATGTCGGACGAGCTGACGAAAACAGCGGAGAGGGCGGGAATCCCGCACACGTCGGAGGTCATGCCGTCGACGACGGGGACAAATGCCGACAGCATTGCCGTCAGCGGAAAGGGCGTTAAATGCGCGACGGTATCCATTCCGATACGCTATATGCACACGCCGTGCGAAACGGCTGATATATGCGACGCAGAGGCTGCCGCAAGGCTTATCTGCGAATATGCCGCGGGAGGTGTCGAAGCATGATAAAGGGTCTTGAGGAGCTTTGCAGGCTTAACGGAACATCGGGCGGCGAGAGCCGCGTGCGCGAATATATCCGCTCGCATATCAGCGCGGACGAGGTGTTCACCGACGCGCTCGGAAATCTCATAGTGTTCAAAAAGGGCAGAAAAACGCCGAAGAACAGGATAATGTTTGCTGCGCACATGGACGAGGTAGGCTTTATGGTGACGGACATAACCGAGGACGGTTTTCTGCGCTTCGGCGCCGTCGGGGGCATTGACCCGCGCGTAGTCATCGGCAGGCGGCTTATCCTTGAAAGCGGCGCTGTCGGCGCGGTCGGAACAAAGGCTGTTCATCAGCAGACGGCGGACGAGCGCAAGTCTGCGCCCGATTTCGACGCGCTGACGCTTGACATAGGAGCAAAGGACCGCGCCGAGGCGGAGAAATACGCAAAGCGCGGGAGCATGGCTTACTTTGACGCCGAATTTTTCCCGTTCGGCGACGGCTTTGTATGCGGCAAGGCAATAGACGACCGCGCGGGCTGCCTTATCATGATGGATATGATAAACGGCGAGCCCGAGTATGACGCATGGTACGCGTTCACCGTTCAGGAGGAGATAGGCACCCGCGGTGCAAAAACGGCTGCGTTCACCGTTGCGCCCGATATAGCGTTCGTGCTGGAAACAACGACCGCCTGCGATATCCCGTCGGTGAGCGGCGGGAAGCGCGTCTGCGAGCTCGGCAGCGGCGTTGTCGTGTCGTATATGGATTGTGCGACGATATATGACAGGGAACTGTACGACCTCGCGTTCGCGGCGGCGGAAAAGCTCGGTATTCCCGCGCAGACAAAGACGCTCATTGCGGGCGGGAACGACAGCGGCGCTATCCATGTCAGCCGCGGAGGGGTACGCACCTGCGCAATGTCGCTCCCGTGCAGATATCTCCATTCCCCCGTTTGCGTGATTAAAGAGAGCGATTTTTATGCCGCGGAAAAGCTTGCCGCCGCAATGCTTTCGGAGGCGGCGGAGCTGTGATAACGCGGCTGACCTCGGCGGAGCAGCTTGCTGCTCTCCCCGAAAAGGGAACGGAAGCGCAGAAGATACGCGCGCTGCTCACGGCATACGGCGTTTCCTATGATTTCTGCCGCTTTTTTTCGCATAACGAAAATTCGTTCCTCGCGGACATGGGGGGCAGCTTTGTGCTGTCCGCGGGCGAAAACGCCGACCCCGAGGAGCTGGCGCGGTTTCTTATGTTCAACGGCTGCGCGGAGCTTCTTTGCGGCTTTGATATCGGGGGGGGTATCGACCGCTTCCTCGGCGCGGAGCGGACGGAGATAAACGTAATGCGCTTCAGCGGGCGGGCTGTCCCCGCCGATATCGGGCGCGACCCGCCGCTCTCTGAGGTCTACGCGATAGTCGGAAATGTGTTTGGCTTTGAATTTGAGCCGTGGTATCTTGATATGTCGCACAGGATAAGGCACGGCGTTTCGCGCTGCCGCAGGCTTGAGGGGAGCGCACTCGTCATTCAGCACGAAATAAACGGCGAGGCGCTTATTTCGCAGGTCGCAACGCTCCCCGGGCAAAGGGGCAGGGGGTTTGCGTCACGGCTGCTGTCGGCTGCTTGCGCGGAGCTTTCAGACAGCGAAGTATTCATTCTTTGCGAGGATAAACTGATACCATTTTACAGAAATAACGGGTTTGAGGTCTGCGGCAGGCTGGTGCAGCTCGCCCGAAAATAATTATGGTGAAATATGAAAAAGCCCGGGAGGACAGCAGGTGCCTCCCGGGTTATTTTATAATTGAAAATATTCTCCCGATGTTTCACGGCTACCGATAAGCTTTCCGTCCTTTATCTCCAATTCATATGTTGTTTCATACGAGCCTTTGTGCATTTCCAATAAAATTCATCATTTCTGTTAGTAAATTTTACGAATTGACGATAAATTCAATTTGTGATATTATATATAGAGGAAAGCTGTAAACGTTTGCATTTGGTTTGCGGCTGTACCGCCGTTCCGGGGGAAGTGCCGAGCCGAGCCACAGATAGGGATCGCGGCTGACGACATATAATAACGGCGGAAATTATGGGAGGAGATCATATGAACATTTTAAGAAGAACTGCTGCGGCGGTGCTGTGCGCGGGCATGGTACTGTCGGTATGCGGCTGCGCGGAGGAAGCGCCGCCCGTTTCGGGCTCGGTCCCGTCGACGAA
>CAMERU010000200.1 GCA_945935925.1 uncultured Clostridia bacterium
GGGCAGCTACGAATTTTTCCGCAGGCGGGGTTACTCCCTCGGCGGCGAGTTCTGCGAAATGCGCGTTGATATCGGGGGTTACTCCGACCCGCTGCCCGACGTGGGCGCGGATTTTCGTTTCCTTTCGGGCGTGACCGACGAGCTTGCCGCCGCGGTGAAAAGCGTCGACGAGGATTGGGTTCAGTATTTCGGCAGCGATATTTTCTGCGGGTTTGTCGGCGGCAGACTGGTCAGCTTCTGCATTGCCGAGGACAACGTTGTGTGCGCGCTCGGCGGCTCGGGGAGAATGGGCAGCGTCGGCTGCGTCGGGACGATACCCTCCGCGCGCGGGCGGGGCATAGGGCTGAAAACAGTGTCGCTCGCGCTCCGTGAGCTAAGCGGGCGCGGCTGCCAAAGCTGCCTTATCCATCAGACCCACCTGTGCGATTGGTATGCAAGGCTGGGCGCCGAAACGGTTTTCCGCTTCCGCGAGGGGAGCAAGCCGCTGCGGTGATTTGGAGTTGGGAGTTGTTTTTTACTCCTCACTCCGCACTATTTACTCCTAACTCCTAACTATTTTGACAGATTGAGCGGCTTTCGTTTGAGAGCCGCTTTTTTTGCGGAAGAACTGCGGCGGCTTGAATAATTTCCGCCAAGAAAACAAGAATGCCGCGCTGTCACGGGGAGTATCACCCCGAATAATTGCCCCCAAAACGGCGGGAAAGCGCGCTGTCATGGGGAGTATCACCCCGAATAATTGTCCCCAAAACGGCAGGAAAGCGCGCCTTAAATCACGGCGCTCTGTGCTTTCCCCGCGCGATCTGCCCTCTGATCGAATTTCCGTTAAGCACCACGGGCGACCTCTCACAGCTGCACATTGCGATCACCCTGTCGTAAATACGCGCGAGGGAGAGGTCGGCGGGGTCTTTAAGCTGCGCGGGGATAAGGTTGGTGGTGATGATGAGCGGCTTTCCGGAGCGCGCACGCGCGTCGACTATCTCGAACAGCAGCTCCATATTGCGCTCGGAGTTCTTTGTCGTGCCGAAATCGTCCAGCACGAGCAGGTCGACCCTCTGTATCCGCTCGAACACGCTGTCGCACTGGGAAAAATTGCCCGCGCTCCGCAGCAGCGGCAGCATGGTGGTGAGCCACACGTCATAGCCGCGGTCGATAAGCTCGTTTGCGATACAGCAGGAAGCGAACGTCTTGCCCGTGCCGACTGTCCCCATAAACATCAAGCCCTTATTCTCGGCTTTAAGCTGCCCGAAATTCTCCGAATACCACCGCGCCGCTTCGACAGCCTTGGGGCAGGAGCCGTTGTCCGCCGCGAAATTCAGCCGCCTGTAAGCGGGGTCGGAAATGCATTTCTCCCTGCGATACTCGATTATCTGCCGCTGCTGTTCTTCCTTTTTCGCCGCTTCCTCGCGCTCCCGCTTTTCGACCTCGCACCTGCAAATACAGCCGACAACAACGCTCTGACCGCCTATTTCAATGCGCTTCTGCCGCGGGGTATTGCATTTGCCGCAGTATAAAAGCCCGTCCTCGCCGACATGATCTCCCTCGGCGACCACAAGGTTATTCATGGAGTTCTTTGCAAGCTCCAACAAAATCGAATCCAATGCACCCATATTCTTCACCTCAATCAAACAGCGGAACGTCGTAATCCGCCGCGCACGGCACATACTGCGCCGCATTATTCTTTTCCGCCGCGTTATAATTCTCCGAATAGGCTCCCGATAGTATCTTGGCAAGATTATCGGGCTTCATTATCCACTCAAAGTCCGCCCGAAAGCCGCTGTCGCTTCCCCGCCTTGTTAAGAAATCCGACTGCTCCACCAGCCTGAACAGCTGCTCAAACGTTGCTTCTCCCATGATATCCTGCGCCCTGTGAATAAGCTGCGCCTTATGCCGCACCGCAATATTCGCCCGAATATCGGGCAGGCTTTTGCAGGTCTTGTTGTATAAGCCGACAACATAAGCAACCAGCTGATCTGACGCCGCCGCCGCGCGGGTTTCTTCAGCTTCTTCTTTTCTTGTATTATTATTTAATAATGTAGGCGGGTTGTTATCCTGTGGGTCAACGGGTGGATAACTGGTTGATGTATCGGTTGTCAACGGGTTATCCTTCGAGTTACCGTCAAGAAGCAAATCATAGTTTTTCACGGTTATTATGCTGATTTTCGACTTCACCTCAACGGTTATATCGTCGGTTGATTTCAGGTGAGCAAGCGCTGTTTTGACCTGTTGAACTGTAAGCTGATTTTCCGCGGCTAACTCGGGGACGGTCGTGGCGAACTGACCGCGTTTCAGCGGAATGCCGCGCACCGTTTCGCTCTCCCACGAAGCGCCGAGCAGGATATGCAAAAACAGCGCGCGTGTGTTAAGGCTGCGGTACCAAGTCCACTCGCGAATGCGGCGGGAAAGCTTGATAAAGCCGTTGTTGTTCATAGCAACACTTCCTTTCTGCACCTTATTCTACTATGGGAGCAACTGCAAAAAACTGCAAAATCCATCTGTGCAGAAAATTTCAGCCCGCGCGGGGGTATAATGTCACAAAGGGAGAATATGCCGCCGCTGCTCCCTGAAAACACCGCGCCGTTTCGGGGTTACTGCCGCCGCGACAAAAAAATCCCCCGCGCCTTGCGACAGGCTGACGGGGGATACGAAAAGGAAAAGCAAAACCCGCCCGAAAACTCCGAGCGGATCTGATGGCTATGTTATGCAAAACAGATTTTTAACGCGGGTGAAAACCTAAAAAATAAAAAAGCGCCTCTACGCGCGAAAAAGCGTGTCGAGGCACCGGAATGGCAGGGGCAATAGGACTTGAACCCATGACATACGGTTTTGGAGACCGTCGTTCTACCAACTGAACTATACCCCTATTGGTG
>CAMERU010000201.1 GCA_945935925.1 uncultured Clostridia bacterium
GAGGCGCTCGGCAGACACCGCCGCCTGCTCCGCAAGCCCCGTTTTGAGTATATTGTTTTCAACGTCCTCCGGCTCGACGCGGCAGCCCATTATTTTGACCTGCCTGTCGCGGCGTCCGCCGAAATACAGCATACCGTCCCTTATCTGACCGCTGTCGCCCGTGTAAAAGCAGCGCTCCCCGCAATACGTCCCGAAGCCGCCCTGCCCGTCGGTATATCGCGCGACGCTCCCGCCGTAAATAACTATCTCCCCGCCGTCGGTAATGTCCACGCCGCAGGCTGTATGTGCCATATTGCCTATCGGAAGCGCGCCGCTCGTCATATCCGGCGTTATTTCCGCCGCCGTGACCGCGCAGCAGCACTCCGACGGTCCGTATGCGTTGACGATCCTTACGCGCGGAAAGCGCCTGAAAAGCTTTTCCGCCGTTGCGGGCTTGAGCACTTCCCCGCAGAAAAACATAACACGCAGCCTCGGCATGAGCCGCTCCGAGAAAGCGCTGTCGCACAGGCACAGCTCCGCAAAGGACGGAGTGAGTACCGCAAGCTCCGCGCCGCTCTCCCTCATTCTTCCGAACAGCGCCGCGCAGTCCTCCGTCAGTTCCCGCTCGATAACGGTGAGCCTTGCCCCCGTATAAAGGGAATAATAAATATCCGCGACCGAAAGGTCAAACGAAAACCTTGCCTGACCCAGCACGGAGCGCGGCTTCGTTTCCGCTATCGCCGGTATTCCGCAAAACCACCGCAGAAAGCTCCCGATATTCCCGCGCGACACCTCTATCCCCTTGGGCTCGCCCGTCGTCCCCGAGGTGTAGATCCGGTACGCGGGAAGCGACGGGTCACGGGTGACAGGCTTGAAATTCACACCCTGCCCAGCAACGCTCCGTATATCGGTCATTCCAACGACATCACCGTCACACAGCAAGATATCCGCGCCGCGCGTTATGGCGTCACACCGCTCCGCAGGCAGGCTCTCGTCCACGGGGATATAACAAACCCCTGCCATAAGGCAAGCCCTTATCGCCGCAAAAACGAACGGCGATTTTCCCGTAATTATCGCGGCGGTACGGACGTTTTCCTCCTCAAGATACGCCGCAATGCTGCGGGAATAATTATCGAGTTCCTCTGCGGTAAGACAGCCGCTCCCGCTGAAATAAATATTCATGTCAGCCTCCGCAGGCAGGGCGTTATTATCTGATTGTCGGGTATCAGCGAGTAGTCGTACATGACCTTTGAATGGTTGTCAAGAATAAGCTCTCGCCTCATTATGCGCCGCTCTCTGTCCAGCGTTATGCGGTACACCTTGCTCACGCGGTAAAATACGCCGTCCTCCTCGATGTAGCCCTGATTTTCCTCGGTTATCCTGTATATGTACGGAAACGCCGCTGTCGAGCGCAGTTCTCCGCAGAGCTCGTTGTCGTTCAGCCATATCATAAGCTGCACGGGACGGTCGGTCGTGTTTTTGAAGCGGTAATCCACATTTTTATAGAATACGCTTGTACCCGTTCCGAAAGGAACCCGCCTGCCCGAATCGGGGAAAAGTGCGTCGGAATGATGCGTAAGCTCCGTCACGGTGAGCGGACTGTTAAGCACAAGCCAGTGTATAAGATTTGCGAGCTGACAAAGCCCGCCGCCAACGCCCCTATCCAGCTTTCCCTTGTTTATCACCAGTCCGTCAAGGTAGCCGCGCTTTGCGGTCGGCTCGCCTACCAGCCGCCAGAATGAAAAGGTCTCCCCGGGGCGTATCACTATGCCGTTAATGCAAGCCGCCGCAAGCTTCAGATTGGTGCGCTTGTTCTGCTGAAGCTCCATATCCACGCCCTCAAGCCTGCGCAGTATTGTAGAGGTGTGACCCTTGACGATCACGGGCAGCGGTACGGTGTTTATCTCCGCCGCGAATTGCTCCTTGCTCGTCATGTCGTGTATGTCGCGGAGGAGATATTCCTTTTTCAGAGATATCTTGTAGCACATAGGAGATATCTCGCAGAACAGCTTTCTTTTCCTTTTCATGTCAGTTTCCTTTCGGTGCAGAATAGAATATTATGGTGTTGGGTAAATATAATGCTTTCCACAAATAATTATATCACAACCTGCGCCGATTGCAACTACAATATGATTACAGTTCAGTTACAAAATGATTACAGCAAAAACACCCGCAGCATTTCTGCCGCGGGCGGTGTTATTTTGTGCAGATTGACGGGAGCAATTGCAAGCCCCTGCAAAGCCGATATGCTCCGAATTACTTAACGGGCGCCTTTGCAAGTTCTTCCTCCTGACGGATCTCTTCCTCGACGTCGCGGGCGTGTTCCGCCTGAATATCGGGGTCAAAGGACAGCATGGGCTCTACGTTCTTCTTCTTTATTCGGCGGTCAACATAGTTCTTGGTTATCTTTACCACCAGAGGAGAAAGCGAGATAACGCCGATAAGGTTCGGGATCATCATGAGTCCGTTGAAGGTGTCGGAGATATCCCATGCGATAGAAGATGTCATTATCGCGCCGGAGATCATCATGAGAACGAAGAAGATCTTGTAGCCCTTTGCAGCCTTTTCGCCAAAGAGGTATTCAAAGGACTTGGAGCCGTAATGCGACCAGCCGACAACAGTCGTGAACGCAAACAGCAGTATCGCAACGGAAACGAATACCGTACCCACAGGTCCGAAAACACCTCCGAACGCGTCCGCAACAAGTGTCGCATCGTTAGTGCCCTCTGCCATCATGCCGGTTTCAAGATCAATTTTTCCCGAGGAAAGAACAACGACAGCGGTCAT
>CAMERU010000202.1 GCA_945935925.1 uncultured Clostridia bacterium
TGCGCGCGGGCGCGGACAAGGTTTCGGTAAATTCGCAGGCGGTGAAAAATCCGCAGCTTATCAGCGACGCCGCGGAGATATTCGGCAGCCAGTGCGTCGTGGTCGGCATTGACGCGAAACGAAACGGCAAGGGCGGCTATTCCGTTTTCATAAACGGCGGGCGCGTTGACATGAACCTTGACCTCGGCGACTGGGTAAAGGAAATAGAGGAGCGCGGCGCGGGCGAGATTTGCCTTAATTCCATCGACACCGACGGTGTGCGCGGCGGATTTGACATTGATATGCTGAATTTTGTATGCGACAGGGTGAAGATACCCGTTATTGCAAGCGGCGGCTGCGGCTCTATCAATCATTTTTCCGAGGTGTTCGAGCGAACAAATTCCTCAGCGGCGCTTGCGGCATCGCTGTTCCATTTCGGCGAGCTGACCGTCGACGAGGTAAAGCAGCACCTTTCGGAGCACAATATTCCTGTCAGAAAAAAGATAGGTTAAAGGAGAATTAATGTTCGGAATCGGTAGCAAACCAAGCGAAAATGCCCGCAGAATAATGGAACATCTTGGCTGCCCCTGCGAGTATTTCCCCGCAGGGAAAAATCCAGCGCATATTCAGGCAGCGTATGAGCATTCGCTCGCCGAGGTCAAGAACGAGCCTTATATCCCGGTTATCATTCATGTGGACGATATTCTTGCGGAAACGCTCGAAATGTTTGAGGAGGAGCTTGAATCGGGTGAAACTCTTTCGGACAGAAGAAAGAAACTGATTGCTCGGGCGGAGGGCTTTGCCGAAGCATGGTTCACAAAGCGGCTTTCCGAAATGAAGGAGCAGTACGGGCAGCAGGATTGGGAGCAGCTTATCGGCAGCGTTACAGAGTGCGCCAAGGGTGAAAACAACACGCACTTCAGCGGCTATGTCGACTTTGAAAGCGGAAAAACCTGCGAGGCAGTTCTTGCAAAAATTCCTGTCGAAAATCCGTGGGAGGTATTCGCGTGGGTACCGTTCGGCGGTTGGAACGAATGTCCCTCTCCCGAGGAAATGCTTGTTATCGGGAAATATTGGTATCAGAGATACAAGGCTGTCCCCGCAGTGATATCACATGACACGCTTGAATTTGCGGCGCTTCCCGTCAAGGACAAAAGCGCGGCGCTCGGGCTTGCGCTGGAACAGTTCGCGTTCTGCGGCGATATAATTTATCAGGGAACGGATACTGTGGGACGGCTCGCGGGTATTCTTATGCAATCGTCGGTGTGGTATTTCTGGTGGGATTGAAAGGCTATTGCATTACGGCACGTTTTGTGCTATAATCAATAAAGCATCTCAAAACGAACGGAGAAAAATATGGACTTAAAGAAATATTTCAAGAAATCCGAGCTTATTCCTGCGATAGTTCAGGACGCTGAAAACGGCGAAGTGCTCATGCTCGCATACATGAACGAGGAAAGCATGGCTAAGACGCTCGAAACAGGGTACACATGGTTCTGGAGCCGCTCGCGGCAGGAGCTTTGGAACAAGGGAGCAACTTCGGGACATTTACAGAAGGTCGTTGAGATTTACGGCGACTGCGATGACGATACGCTGCTCGTCAAGGTAATTCAGACGGGTGCAGCCTGCCACACGGGAAACCGAACCTGCTTCTTTAATAAAATTAAATAATAGGGAAAAGGAGTTATTATTATGAGCGACGCATTCAGAGAAATGTACGAGGTAGTGGCGAACCGCCGCGAAAATCCGCAGGAGGGGAGCTACACCTGCTACCTTTTCGACAAGGGACTGGACAAGATACTTAAGAAATGCGGCGAGGAATGCACCGAAATGGTCATTGCCGCGAAGAACGCCGATAACGAGGAGCTTGCGAACGAGATAAACGATCTGCTGTATCATATGGCTGTGCTTATGGTAGAACGCGGTGTTACGGTTGACGAGATCGAGGATATCATGCGCGAGCGCAGCAAGAAGATCGGCAACCTCAAGCAGTTCCACGTTTCCGACCATAATACCTGATATGAATATCATGAAAACGGTCAGCGAGTACGGTGACGATCTGTACGCGCTGGCATTGTGCGTTACAAAAAATCCCGACGCGGCGTCCGAGGTCTTTGTTAAGACAATGCTTGCCGTTAAGGATACCGAGCCAATGCTATGCGACGTGGCAAAAGCTGCATTCCCGCTTATCCGCGAGGCGGACTGCAACGAGGAAGCGCAGACCCTGACGGAGATAATGCTTAATCAGAAGCAGGAAGCGCTGCTCGGCGAGGTCTTTGCGAAGCCGCAGATCGTCCGCGCTATCATTCACATGAGCTATGAGAACGACTTTACCCCCGAGCAGATCTCCGCTGTGACAGGGGAGAGCGAGCGATTTGTCCGCGCGCAGCTCGAGCAGCTTTCGGAACCGCTCAGGGCGGCGCTGGAGGAACATTACAAGGAGATATGCATTAAAATCTCCGCTGATGATAAGCTGAAGCAGTACGCCCTGCGTGCGTGCAGCAGCGGGGGAAGGGAGTTTGCGGTAAAGCAGGATGCTCACCCCGTTCACAGCTGGACAAGAAAGCAGAAGATCGTCGTTATTGCAGTCGCTGCGGTAATTACGCTTGTCGTTTGCATTCTTATTCCGCTTGCACAGGCATACAAGGAAATGCGCGAAAAGGAAAAGGAGGACGGAGTTTCTTTCGAGGATCCATCGTCCGAAATAAGCTTTTATATACCCGTTGAAACGGAAGAGTAAAGGCAACACCGCACAAAGACCATTTTTTGGATTTTGTACGCAT
>CAMERU010000203.1 GCA_945935925.1 uncultured Clostridia bacterium
TCCTGCGCACCCAGATAACAATGCCGAGCACGATAACAACAACGGGGATAACTATACAGAGTACCACCGCAAGGACATTGGCTGTCTGCGCGTTCATGTCGAACGTTACGTTTGTGAAAGCCTTTGTCTTGATGGTGATGGAGTCCTCCTTGCCCGTGATGTAGTTGAACATATTGATGAAGAAGTCCTGATTGTTAGCATTGCTGAGCGACATGAAGGTGCTGTTTGAAAGCTGGGTCGAGCCGAACACGGCAAGCCTGCTCATCGCCTGCGTATCGGAATGTATCTTATATGCCACAACTGCGTCGTTGAAGATGCCGCTCTCCGCCTCGTCATACTCAAACTTCTCGTCCTCGCCGAGGTCGAGCGGGTAGAGGAACGCCTTGTCGTAGGTCTGCATGAGCACCTGAGTTTCAACGCCGCCGCGTGAGCCGCCGTCCCATATCTGTATAACGGGGCGGATATCTGCGCCGAATGTGTAAAGCGACGAGCCGTAAGCCGTCCCCGCATATTCGGTATCGCATATCTGCTGAAGATGCGCGTAAGAGGTGTAGTTGCTGATGAGGTAATTCTCATCGCTCTGACCGACAACGGAATAACCGACAGACAGCCCCCACTCTGCCAGAAAGCTCTCTATGTTGGGAGTCTGCGGCTGCTGGGCGGACGCAAAGTACATCAGATTCTTGCCGAACGCTGCGTTGTTGTCAAGGAATCTGTCAAGCTTGGTGATGTTTTCGTTGTCAACGTCCATGCTCGGCGCGTACATAACAACGATATCAATGTCGGGGTCGATCTCCGAAACATTGACAAGATTTACCGTTTCAACGGAATATCCGTTCTTGGTGAGCAGTTCCCGGAGCGCGGAGCTGTCCTCCTCGCCGTAGCCCTCGGTGAACGCGACACGGATAAGGTCGTCGTTGGACACATACATCATCGCCGCGACTGCTTCCTGCTCGATATTGGAGCCCTCAACGACATAGTAGTTGTAATACTGAAGATACTGCTCGTTGAAGCTGAAATAATCATACGGGGATATTATGCGGTGACGCCCCGTTGCCTCGCTCTCAACGACGATATAATCCTCGTCAAGCTTTTCTCCGGTGAATTTCGAGGTGTAGTTCGGGTTCTGGTCGAGGTCGAGATAATTGAGCGTGATGTGGCTAGAAGCCATGCTCATTTTCTTTAGTATCTCGTTAATCTGCTTGTAGTCCGTTCCCTTCTCCTCAAACTCCTTTTCCGGCTTGAGGACAGTCACGGTAACATCGCCCGCCAGCTGCTCGGTGACATACTTTTCGGTGCTTTCGGAAAGCGAGTATATCCCCGTATCGGTAAGGTCGGCGGTCGTGTCGAAGCGCTCCGAAATAAGCGCCACGATGACATTCACCAGCACCACCGCCGCGATGAACACAACGGTCAGTACGGCTGACAAAGTGCCATGCTTGAAGGAGCGGACGTTGAATTTCTTCTTTGCCTTTTTTGCCTTTGCGGGCTTTTCGTCCGAGCCCGCCGCTTCCGCGGTTTCGGCAGTATCCGCCGTTTCGTTGGTTTCGGTCAACTCCTCGGAAACGTCTGTGGTCTTGTTTTCTTCGTTATCCATTTCTGCTCCTCCTTTCTCAGCTCCAGCGGCGGCGTTCGATAACGCGCATCGTCAGGAAGTTGAATATTACTGTCAGGCTCAGGAAGAACAGAATATTCTTCAGGCTGAAAATGCCATAGGTAAATTCCTGATATTTATAGAATACCGACAGCGAATTGATGACATTGCTTATCGACTCAACGGGAACATAGCTCGATATGATGTCGAACATACACAGCACGATATTCGCGCCGATGCTTCCGATCGCAGCGATCATCTGATTCTCGGTAAGACCCGAGATGAATATTCCCGCGGAAATAAAAACGGCACCCATGAGTATTATTCCCACAAAATTGCCCCAGAACGACGCCCAGCCGAACTCATTGCCCGAGCTCTGCACCGCAGCGGAGATAAACACCGCATAGACAAGCAGAACGACGCAGCCGATGAGGAATATCAGAAACGCCGCGAGGAATTTGCCCATAACCAGCCCGAAAAGGCTGACGGGGCTTGTAAGAGTGAGCTGGTCGGTTTTCTGGCGCTTGTCGTCCGCCATGGTTCTCATGGTGAGCACGGGGATAAGTATCATCATTATGAAGAACATCCACAGGAATGTGCTGGACATACTGGCAGAGCCGGACGAGAGGCAGGTCAGCCATAAAAACAGACCCGAGAAGCCGTAGAAAACGGCAAGGTAAACATAGCCCAGCGGCGACGTGAAATAGGACGCAAATTCGCGCTTTAAAATTGCAAGCATTATTTTGTCCCTCCATTATCGGTATTACCGTAGAAATCGCCGGTGGTGAGCTTGAGGAATATTTCCTCAAGAGTAAGCTCGCTGCTGCGCATGAGAAGTATCGCGTAATTTCTCGCCGACATGCGCTTGAACACCTCGCGGCGGATATCCGCGCCCTCTTTGGCGTTGAGCTCGTACTCGGTGACAGTCTTGTCGACGTTCCTGTTTACGTGCACCTCCACCATTTCGGGTATGGCTTCAAGCAGCGCCTTTACCTCCTTCGCGGGGCCTTCTATCTGCACGGTCAGCTTATGGTCGGCGGAGAGGCTGCGCGAGAGATTGTCGGCGGTGTCGTTCGCGACAAGCTTTCCCTTGTCGATAACGACAACGCGGTCGCATACCGCCTGCACCTCGGAGAGGATATGCGACGAAAGTATTACGG
>CAMERU010000204.1 GCA_945935925.1 uncultured Clostridia bacterium
TTCCCCCATGACCGTGCTCAGAACGACGCGGCTTTCCGTAAAGCTGTCAATATCCTTTACGCCCGATATACGAAGGCATTTACGGTTTTCCATAATAATGTTATGCGGGACGGTGGTTGTTTGTTTCTGCATAAAAATTACTCCTTACTGTGTATGGTTTATACAATAACATAATATTCACAGCAGGGGATAAATATGCGTTCAGACGACCTCGTAAAGCGCTGCCGCGTCGTCCTTTTTTGTATATTCCTTAACGTCGATAACGCGCACCCTGAGGGGCTTTGCGCCTATGTTTATCTCGATTATATCGCCTGTTTTTACCTCATATGAAGCACGCGCGGGCTTTCCGTTGACGGATACCTTTTCCGCGTCGCAAGCCTCGTTTGCAACGGTTCTGCGCTTGATAAGGCGCGATACCTTAAGATACTTGTCTAATCTCATGATTTCTCCTTTCGGTGGGGGGACAGCATTGGTTTTCGGTGAACAGGGGTATCTGATAACGACAAAAAGCGGCAGGAAATACCCGCCGCCGTTCGTGTAAAGCCGTTATCCGATAACAGGGGAGAACCCTGTAACACGGGAAAACAGAATAAATTCAGGTAGAATTATTCAGCAACTGCGTCCTTGAGAGCTCTGCCTGCCTTGAAAGCGGGAACCTTTGTAGCCTCGATGCTGATCTTTTCCTTTGTGCGGGGGTTGATACCTGTTCTTGCAGCGCGCTCACGAACCTCAAAGGTACCAAAGCCTACCAGCTGGATAGAATCGCCCTTAGCGAGAGTTTCGGTTATGGTGTCTATAACACCTGCGATAGCCTTTTCGGTGTCCTTCTTGGAAAGACCGGACTTAGCTGCAACTTCTGTAATTAATTCTGCCTTTGTCATGTTGTTTTAAACCTCCAAAATAATCTATATAACGGTCAGCGACCGCTAAAAACATTTTCAGCCATACGGGCAAGCTCTTCATCAGAAAGATCCTCAAGCTTTCTTCCGTCGGCGCGAATTTCGTCCTCAATGGCTCTGAAAGCCATTATAACTCTGTTTGTGGAATATGTCAAGGCTTTTTCGCCGTCTGTTTTCATAATTCTGTCTAAATTACAAAATGACAGCAGAATATTGCCCAAAAGCTCCGAATTGTGTGCATTTTCGGCAGTAAATCCTGTTTTTTCCAACTCGTCCAGAGAAAGACGTATCCTGTCTGCAAATACCTTTGCGTCGTTTATCGGAAGCCCGGCTCTTGCGGCGCGCTTGCAGACCTTCTCTCCTCTGAGGAGGGCGGGGAAGGTTTTTGGCACGCTTTCCAGCGTATCCGAATAAGTATCCTGATGCTTGCTCTCTTTTTTGAGGGCGTCCCAGTTTTTTAACACGTCGTCGCTGCCGTTGACCTTTACCTCGCCGAAAACATGGGGGTGGCGGTAAACGAGCTTCTGACAAATATCATTGCAGACATCATCAAAGCTGAAATTACTCTGTTCGTTTTCTATCTGAGCATGGAAAACAATCTGCAAAAGCAGGTCGCCGAGCTCTTCGCGCAGCATTTCTGAACTGCCGCAGTCGATACCCTCGCAGACCTCATAGGTTTCTTCGATAAGGTCGGTGCGAATGCTCTCGTGCGTCTGCACCTTATCCCAAGGGCAGCCGTTTTCCGAACGGAGAAGCTTCATAATTTCCAGCAAGTCGTTAATATCATACCTTTCCTTAAATTCAAACATACGATCATTAACTCCTTTTGCTTTTTGACGATACCTTTTATATATTACCCTATTTTCATTTATTTTTCAAGGGGTTTTTAAAATTTTTTTTGATTTTTCGCTTTATTATGCCACATATACGAAAATTTCCTGTAATTATTAGTAATATTCCATAAATAAATACACCTGTTGTGACCGATAAAATGACATTCAACGAATTGTTTATTGATGAAAACAGCGCCTTGCTGCAAAATAACGCCGCCGCGGCGCAGGCTGCCCCGCACAATGCGGGCGGCAGAACGGCGCGCAGGACACCCGTTCCCGATGGAATAATTCGTTTCAGCGCAGCACAGCCGCCTGCCGTCATGATGAAATAGCCGATGATACTTGACAGCGCCGCCCCGGCGATATTAAGGCGCGGCAGGGATATAAGCAGCGGGTTGAGCAGCAGCTTTACCGCGACCGAGCATATCATGAGCACAAGCGGGATATAAGAACGGCCTATTGCCTGAAATATTCCGAACATTGCCCCCGAAAGCACCATGAAGATACCCCCGAGGCAGAGGATAACGAAGGAACGCAGGCAGACCGTTACCTCGGCGGCGCGGCTGCTGTAAAGCATACGCAGTATCGGCTCCGCGAGCGCGGCGGCTCCGAAGCAGGCGGGGCAGCCGATAAGCGAGCAGGCGCGCAGCTGTGTGAAAATGCTTTCGGAAAGCATTTCAGGGCCATTTTTCTCCCATGCGGCGGCGATAGCGGGCGAAGAAGTTTTTTCGGTCATTCCCGCAAACGAGGGGATAAGCATGAAAAGCGACATAGCGATACCCGTGTAGCTTCCGTACATGAAGTTCGGCAGTCCGTCAAGCCCGCCGCAGAAGGGCAGTATTTCGGAAAATTTGTCCGCGAAATACGCATTGTTGTCGCTCAGCGAGGCGGTAAGCGTTCTTGTGACGGTAAGCAGGTCGACAAAGGAAACGC
>CAMERU010000205.1 GCA_945935925.1 uncultured Clostridia bacterium
CTAACATTCCCTTGATCTTTTCAGCGATTTCTGTGTTCATGATATTTACCTCACATTAATTTATTCTGCGGCATTGCTGCCGGCGTTTACCGTTTTCTTTGCGGAATAGGTGCCGCAGTCACCGTATTTTTTCTCCATATCGGAGTAAAGCCGCGCTACCTCGTCCTCCGCCTGCTTCATGATAATGCGCGCGTATTTGCTGTGGCGCATATCCTCGGGGCAGTTGCTCTCTACGGGTCTGCCGACAAGCAGCTTCTGCCGCATTCCGAAAACGGGGGAATATGTCCCGTAAATAGCGCAGGGGACGATAGGAACGCCCGTTTTCGCGCTCAGCAGAGCCGCTCCCGGACGGAAAGGCTCCATGTGTCCCTCGCGCGCGATACCGCCCTCGGGGAATATCGCCATAGTGCCGCCGTTCGACACGATCTCCTCCGCAAGGGAGAACCACGCCCCGTCCGCCTCGTCAAGGTTTATCGGTATGCAGCGGCACCAGCTTATCATAGTACCGACCGCTTTCTTTTCATACCATGTGTTCTTGACAAGGACATACGGCTTGTAGGAATGCAGCACAGCGCCGACGAAAGCGCCGTCGAAGTGGTGTGTATGGTTAAAAACAAAGACGGCGGGTCTGCCCTTGAGCGCCTTTTTGAGCGCCTTGTCCTCAAACTCGACCTTCGGTCTGAAAAGGAAATACACCGTCCATGTTATCAGCATCTGAAAGACCCTGCCCCAGAGCGACTGTTTCAGGGGGCTTCTCTTTTTCAATATATCACGCTCCTTTAGGCACACTTATAATTATAAACTCCGCCGCGCTTTTTTTCAATGGACAATATTCAACGTACCGTCCCTAAAGGGACAATACGCCCCGTATCTGTTGCACAATTATTATCGCAGGGAGTTTTTCTTGCAAAATATACAAAAACAGCACGCTTTCGGGCAATGTTCTGTGCGAAATTATGAACAGGTGTGAAATTACCCGATAATACCGCAAGCCGCCGCCCGGCTATGTTTTTGCGGTCAACCATGAAAAATCCGGGAAATTATCCCCGCCTCATAAAAGCCTGCCCCGAAAATGAATTAACCCCGAAAAAACGGCAACACTACCATTACAAAGGGGGTAATATTATGACGTTTTATGGAAAACTTACGGGCGCTTTATGCGCCGCGGCGGTGATAGGCACAGCGGCGGCGGGAGTACTTTCGGAAAGCGCCGCCGTGCTTGCTCGGGCAGAGTCGCTCGCGGACGAATGCGCCTGCTATGTCATCGGCGAATATAACGGAAAAGTCGCGCTTTTCCGCGAGGGCGAGGAACAGCCCGCGGCGGTTTATTCCACGCCGATAACGCAGATAAACCCCGCCGACGCGGAGCTTATACTGAAAGGAATACGAATACGCGGCATGACCGAGGCGGCGCGGCTGCTTGAGGATCTTGACGTGGAATGAGTGAGGAGTAAACAGTGAGGAGTTAGGAGTGAGGAGTGAAAAATAACTCCTAACTTCTAACTCCTGACTAAAGACCGGAGGTTCTCCCCCTTTTTTTGTGCAAGGCTATTGACAAGCCGCCCCGTATGATGTATTATTAGATTACAAATTACGACAAAATTCTTGCGACAGGACGGACAAAAACATGAAACACAGACTTCTCACCATATCGCTCGCGTTCTCGCTTATATTGCTTAGCGGCTGCGCCGCAAACGAGGCTCCGCCAAAGCCGGTAGTGCTCCCCGAAAGCACGCCCGCCGCGACTTCCTCGACCGAACCGCAGACCTCGCCCGCCGAAACGGAAAGCGCCGAAATTCCCCCCGAGGAAACGGAGGAGCAAGCCCCCGAAACGGAGGAGATACTTTCCGTAAGGCTTGTCTGCGCGGGCGATAACCTCATTCACAGCCCCATTTACGCGCAGGCGGCAAGACGGGCGGAGGAGGGCTACGATTTCAGCCCCGTTTACGAGGACGTAAGCGAGATAATTTCCTCGGCTGACCTTGCGGTACTCAATCAGGAAACGATAATCTCGGACGACTTCGAGCCGTCGACCTACCCATGCTTCTGCACTCCTACCGAAATGGGCGAGGAAATCGCGGCGCTCGGCTTCGACGCGGTATCCATCAGCAACAACCACCTGCTCGACAAGGGCGAAAAGGGGCTGTTTTCAACGCTGGATTACTGGCACACAAATCACCCCGAAATAGCCCTTTACGGCGCATTCGCGGGCGAAACGCAGATACCGACGCTTGAGGTGAACGGCATAACCTTCGCGTTCGTCGGGTTTATGGAGCACACCAACGGGCTCTCCCTGCCGAGCGGCAGCGAATGCTCCATCACATACCTTTCGGAGCTTGATGAGGTGGAGCGGCAGGTAAGGCTCGCCGACGAGCTTGCCGACTGCGTTATCGTCAGCCCGCATTACGGCATCGAGGTTTCGGGAGAGGTCACGCAGTCGCAGCTTTACATAACGCAGCTGCTCGGCGACTGGGGCGCGGATATCATCATAGGAACGCAGCCGCACACCGTTCAGCCCATGGAGTATTTCCGCACCGCGCGCGGCACGGACGCGTTCGTTTTCTACTGCCTCGGCAACTTCGTTTCCGCAATGAGCAATCCGCTTTCCATGGTGGGAATGCTCGGGGAAATAACG
>CAMERU010000206.1 GCA_945935925.1 uncultured Clostridia bacterium
TGACGGGCGTCAGCCCGCCTGCGTCGCTTTTGTACAATCTGACGAAAAATCTGACGGCGCAATATGCGCACAATCTTTGTGCGGTGTTGCCTTAGATTCGTGGATATCAGACCGTAATATCGTTTCTGATCTTATCGAGAGTTGCTTTGCCTATTCCCTTTACGTTAATAAGCTCGTCAACGCTGGAAAACGCGCCGTTTTTCTCGCGATATTCAATGATAGCCCTCGCCTTTACCAATCCGATACCGTTCAGCTTCTGAAGTGTGAGCGACGATGCGGTGTTGATATTGATAACAGTTTCCGTTTCGGAGGTTGACACCGTTGACTCCGCGCCGAATGCGTCCTCGCTTAACACGTCGCCATAAAAATAATAATCGGGAAGCGCATTATAGAAAACCATTCCTGCCAGTATAAGCACTATTGCTGTCTTTATTCCCGCTTTAACCAAAAAGCCTGCATTGGAGTCGAATAATTTCATACAGTGACACTGCTCCGGATTTTTTCAAGGGTCTTTTCGCCAATACCTTTAACATTAATTAACTCGTCGACATTGGAAAAACCGCCGTGTTCCTCGCGGTAGTCGATTATTGCCTGCGCTTTTACCTCGCCGATACCGTTCAGCATCATAAGTGCCTCCGCGGTCGCGGTGTTGACGTTTATGAGGTCGGGCTGTGCCTGTTCGATCGGTTCGGTTTGTTTGGTCTGTTCGGTCTGTTCGGAATTTACGGGAGAGGTCTGCTCGCGTACCGTCGCGTGAGTCGTTTCCGATTCGACGGGGGCATATTCTCCCGAAGTTTTGTCACTAATTGTTACAGGCTCCGCCGCGGGTGTGGTCGTAACATTTTTCACGGCGGTGGAAGAAGTTACCGCTGTCATAGATTCGGCGGAACTTACGACAGCGACGGACGTATCTGCGGGCGTTTCGTCGTTATTCACCTGAACGACAGCCTGCTCTGTCCGCTCGGACAGCTCTGACGCATGGAACTGTTCGGAGGTGCCGATGACGATGGTGTCGGCTGTCCTTGGAATGAAATTATTCACAAATGTAACGACAACCGACGCAATAATAAAAAATTTAATGCCCGTTCTAAAATTTCTGACGACCTTTTCCGCGTTCACCTAAAACAGCTTCCTTTACTATTATATGACCTTATTATAACATATTTTTCGGCAAATTTCAAGGATAATCGACTGCAAATGCGCAAAAAACAGGGACAAGGTGATCCCTGTCCCTGCATAATCAATCAAAGTCTTGAAAGCTCCTCAAAGCTTTTCTTCATTGCGGGATAAAGCCTGCGATACATACGATATACGCGCTCATACTCGCCGATATTCTCCGCGACAGGCTCCTGTATCTTTTCGGGCTTGATGACCGCCGAGCAAGCCTCGGGAACGGATTTGTAAATCCCCGCGCCGACAGCCGCCAGCAATGCAACGCCCAGAGCGGGACCCTCCTTGTTGAGCGTTGTCTTAACGCTGCACCCATAAAGGTCAGCAAGCATCTGACGCCACAGCGGAGAAGTTCCGCCGCCGCCGCAAGCCATCATATCGCTTACATTAATATTCATCTCGCGCATAACCTCAACGCAGTCGCGCAGAGAATAGGAAACACCCTCCATTACAGCTCGAAGCATATCCTTTTTCTTGTGCATGGAGGACAGTCCGAAGAACACGCCTCTTGCGTTGGGGTCAAGGTGAGGCGTTCTTTCGCCGTTGAGATAAGGCATATATATCAGTCGGTTCGCACCGATAGGAACGCTGCCCGCTTCCTTATCCATAAGGTAATACGGGTCAACTCCCATTGACATTGCGGTTTCCATTTCAGCCCATGCGAAATTATCCCTGAACCATTTGAGCGACAGACCTGCGGATTGTGTAACGCCCATAACGTGCCAGCAGCCCGGTACTGCGCAGCAGAAGGTATGCACCCTGCCCTGCTTGTCTATTGCGATATCGGAGGTGTGCGCAAAAACAACGCCCGACGAGCCTA
The DNA here is from genome assembly GCA_945935925.1 of uncultured Clostridia bacterium. GTDB lineage: Bacteria > Bacillota > Clostridia > Oscillospirales > Ruminococcaceae > CAG-115. The sequence continues at coordinate 1,991 of CAMERU010000206.1, forward strand.
TCGTTGTGAACGCCTTTCCGTCCTCAACAACGCCCGTTCCGACGGCGGCCGCTGCATTATCGCCCGCGCCGCCCACAACGGGGGTTCCCTCTTTAAGACCGGTCAGCTCCGCCGCCTTGTGGGTGATCCTGCCTGTTATTTCGGGAGATTCGTAGACCTTTGCGAGGAGCGCCTTGTCGATACCGAGCTTTGTCAGCACCTCGTCACTCCAGCAGCGGTTCGGGATGTCAAGCAGCTGCATACCCGACGCGTCGGACACCTCGGTAGCATATTCGCCCGTCAGCATGAATCTGATGTAATCCTTCGGGAGGAGGATATGGCGGCAGCGCTCGTAATTCTCGGGCTCGTTGTTCTTGACCCACATTATCTTTGCAGCCGTAAAGCCTGTGATAGCGGGGTTTGCGGTTATCTCGACAAGCCTGTCCCTGCCTACCTTGTCGGTTATCTCAACGACTTCGTGCGCTGTTCTCTGATCGCACCATATGATAGATTTTCTTATAGGTTTATTATCGGCGTCAAGCATTACAAGACCGTGCATCTGCCCCGAAAGACCAACGCCCTTTATCTCGTCCGCAGGCACTCCGCTCTGATCTATAACGTCCTTGATACCGTTTACCGAAGCGTTCCACCAATCAAGGGG
>CAMERU010000207.1 GCA_945935925.1 uncultured Clostridia bacterium
CGCGTCAGCGGAGATCCTGTCGGAAAAGCCCGACAGGGCTTTTTCGACAGACTGATTTTTGGGGCGGGTTTCCCGCCCCAAAAATACCTCTGTCCCGACAAGTGTGAAGCCGCGCAGCGGCTTTGCGCGCAGGCGGGACGGCTCGGCAGGGCGTTAGCCGTGCCGACCTCCGCGTCAGCGGAGATCCTGTCGGAAAAGCCCGACAGGGCTTTTTCGACAGACTGAAGCTCCCGCTTTGTTGGCGGGAGCAATTTTTTATATCAGCCGAAAAGCGCCTCGTTGAGCCATACGAACGCCGTGTCAAGCGATTCGTACAGTCCCGTGAACTCGCCCTTTCTGCCCTTGGCAACATCCTCCATGCTGCGAGGAATGAGCTGAACGAGGATCTTGTTGGGTATTTCTGTGTCGTTAACTTTCTTGGTATCCCTTATGGTAAGCTTTGCCGCAAACGCGTCGCCGCCGCTTCCGTAGAATATCGTGTCGCCGCTGCGGATAAGCGGATAACCCCTGTAATAGAATAATTTGTTGTCAGCCATTTCAATACCTCCGTTCGAAGGGCAATACCCTGCCCGCCCACCGTAAATGGCGGCGCGAGTGCATGGTGCTGCCGAAAGCCCTGTGAAACTTCAATGCGGCATGAGCCGCGGTCGCGCCGCGGAGCACAGGCCCACCGCAGCGCTGCTTATTACCAGTTAAGCTCTACCTTGCCGTTTTCAAGCACTGCCTCAACATTGCTGAGCAGGCGCTCGGTGTAAATATCGCGCACCTTGAACAATACCGTGCCGTTGACCTTGACGATATTCTTGCGGTCATCGGAGCTGTAATACTCCAACACGTCCTTGTCCGTGCCGTACAGGTCAACATACTCGTCCCTGTACTTGAATGTAACGGAAACGACAAGATCGCCCTCGGGCTCGTCAAAATACAGCTCCTCGCCGACTGACGCGATAAGGTGCTGATAAAGCTCGCGGAACCTGTCGCCGACGACTTCCTCGCCGTTGCAGGAAATAGTGTTGTCCCCCGCTACGCCCTCTATCTTGAACACATATTCATTGTCGGCGGTCTTTATCGTTACGGTGTCGACAGTGTAGATATACGGCGAGATCGGTCTGCGCGACATCACGCTCTGAACCGTGAACGTGTACCACGGCGCCTTGTCCTTGGCAATGGAATAAATACCGCCCTCTCCCTCAAACATCGCATAATAGCCCGTAACGGTCCTTAGCGACGGTGTGTCGGCGCTGTCCGTTTCCGTTATCTCGACTATCTCGTCACCCAGAAGAAGCACCCTGCGCTTTGAGCCGTACTTGAAGGTTATTCTCACAAACGGGTCGTCAAGACCTGTCGCAGCAAGATTTTCCTCCGTCTGCTCCAGATATTCGCAGGACGACATCGAAAGCCCGTACAGCCCGTAGCAGAGCGTCTGTCCCTTGGTGGAGTCTACCTCTGCGGATATCGGCGTGATGAAGCGGTGAGAGTTGAACGTCGTCAGCACGGAGTCCTCTTTCTGTGATTCCTCCGCAACATCGTACATATAGCGTATCTCAACAGGCTCTTCCATATCCTTGCGCTCGATTATCAGATAATCAAGCTCAAGCGGGGAGTCAGAGTTATATGCGTCCGTCATCAGCAGACCGACGAAATCCTTTATGTCATAATATGCGCTGCCCACGGTGTAATTGCTCACAAGGTGAACATCGCTGCTGTCGTTAAAGCGGAAATATACGGAGCCGGTGCTTGCGGGGTTTTTTATGCCGAAGCAGAGCTCCGCCTTGCTCCCGTCCTCAAAATTTACCGTTACGGAAGCAAGCGGGTCCTTCAGCCCGTATTTTTCGAGATCCTGCGCGTTTTCTTCAACAAGGCTCTTTGTGCTGAACGACGCCATGTTGCCTATGAATGAATTGACTGTCGTTTCGTTCGGGGAAAGCCCCTTCATTTCCGCGCTCGTCCAGTAATACTCCGAGGACGAGGATACGTTGCCGTCGTCGTCCGTCGTGGATACAATGCGCTCGTTTCTTACGAACGTGAATCCTCCCGTTTCGTTGCGGACGGTTAGAGAGGTCACCTCGTCGCGCTGATGATCGGTCACGGTTACCGAGGTGGAAGCCTCGGAGGAGCTGTCGGCGGAAAAGGTTTCTTCCTCCCCCGCAGGCTTCGTCAGCAAGAGCACCAGCATAACTGCCCCCAGAACGAGCAGAACTGCCGCCGCGATAATAACGGTTTTTGTGGTTTTAGAAAGCTTTGCCATTTATCTGTGCCTCCTGCGCACCCAGATAACAATGCCGAGCACGATAACAACAACGGGGATAACGATGCAGAGCACTACCGCAAGGACGTTAGCCGTCTGCGCGTTCATATCGAACGTTACGTTGGAGAAGGACTTTGTCTTGATGGTTATGGAGTCCTCCTTGCCCGTGATGTAGTTGAACATATTGATGAAGAAGTCTTGGTTGTTCGCATTGCTGAGCGACATGAAGGTGCTGTTTGAAAGCTGCGTCGAGCCGAATACCGCAAGTCTGCTGACTGCCTGCGTATCCGAATGCACCTTAT